>JAGVLX010000065.1 GCA_020054065.1 Parachlamydiales bacterium
AGACGCCAGTTGCACTGTAAAAGTAGGGTTGAATCGTGGATAAGATTGTACCGGCCACAATGGACATGGGTGAAATTCCGTAAGTCGCGACTGTCGTCGGGCTAAGATTTCTTGCTAGAACCTTTGATATATGTTTCACAGTCCAGCTGCCCACTAGTCCCGCAATAAACATGCCGCGGGCAAGTTTTCCTGTGCGATTAAAGTTAGCCGCGCTTTCGTACGCTTTGGCTGGGAAGGCGGTGACTTTAACGACTGCCTGATAGGCTGTTCTTAAATGATCCATCTAATAAACCTTTGTTATTAAATTTTAATAATTTACAAACAATTATATAAAATTACCGAATAAAAATCAATAGTTTTGTTAAAAAATTAGTTATTAACTAAGTTAAAAATCGTTTCAAAGACTTTGGCGTCAAAAAGCGGGGAAATATGGGCATGGCGCGAAAGGCGAATTTCTCGATGGGAATGGGGCAAATCGGGCGGTAGAAAGGAGTTTTCTTGAGGTAAAACAATCTCGTCCCGTTCAGCTAGGAAGAAGGTGACTCTAATGCCTTTTAGCTGGCTCAGATTTTGGCAAAAAGTACGGCTGAATTCACTCTGGTTTTCCATTTGTTCAGTGGCCCTGCCAAAAGGGACTAACTTGGCCAATTTTGTTCCTTGAACCGGGCTGCAAATCAGAATAATCTGATCGATCCATTCAGGACGTTTTAAAGCGCAGAGTCCGGCAATCAATCCGCCCATCGAGTGTCCGACGAGGGTGACTTTTTGATCTCCGGATTGTTTTCGGATCTTTTCAATCGATTGGAGCTGCTGATCCGCTTGTTGATGCAGATCGTGCCAACATTTCAGATAACTATAAGCATAAAGATGGGTGAATCCTTGGCTTCTGAAATAAGCAAAGGCAGGGCTCCATAGGCGGCGAAATCCCACATAGCCATGAATAAACAAGATGGGTTTTTGGGAATAATTTTCAGGTTCAGGGAGCGATAAAGGAAAAAACACATGGAGGATAAACCGTCCAATGGAAGGGAGATCTGTTGCGAGATTCCGTAGATAAGTAATCATCTTTTAAAAAAATGGTTATTAAGCTAAACTATAAGCTAATTGTTATTGCAGGTCAATATGTTAGGGTTAGTCTTAAAAGGTTGTGCGATAGGGTTTTCGATTGCAATGCCGGTCGGACCGATCGGAATTTTGTGTATTCGGCATTCGTTAAATCGCGGGATGAGCTACGGCATCGTATCGGGAATGGGAGCTGCGTTTGCAGATGCCATTTTTGGTGCCATCGCAGGGTTAGGCGTATCGGCGATCTCCAATTTGATGATGACGCATAGTTTATGGCTGCAGTTAATCGGGGCCCTTTTTTTGTGTTTTTTGGGCTATACAAATTATAGGGCAAAGCCGCAGCCTGTCACTGAGCTTGCCCAAAAATCCCGGTTATTTAATACGTTTATGACCACCTTTTTCTTAACGTTGACGAATCCCTTAACGATCCTAAGTTTTGCGGGCATTTATGCAGGCTTGGGGATTGGGTTGGAAGATCAGGAAATGTTATCTGTTGTCATTTTAACTTTAGGGGTTTTCCTTGGCTCAGCTTTATGGTGGCTGTTTCTTAGTTGGGGTGCCAGTCATTTAGGCAAAAAAGTGAATTTAAAAAATTCGGCAATCTTCAACAAAATTTCCGGTGCAGTGATTTTTGGTTTTGGCGTAGTCGCTTTCGGCGTCGTGTTGAAAAACTTCATGCCTTTCTAACAGGACCAGGACAAACAGGACACACACGACACTCAGGACAATCAGGACGAAAATTGTCGTGTTTGTCTTGTCCTGTTACAACAGTACGCCCCTTAGCGTCACAATCGCGATGCTGAAATAAATAATCAATCCGGTCACATCCACCAACGTCGCAACAAAAGGCGCGGATGAGGTAGCCGGATCGGCACCCAGCCGTTTTAACAAAAGCGGCAGCATCGATCCCGTCAGCGTGCCCCATAACACCACGCCGATCAATGCTAAAAAGACCGTGATCGCGACCAACAGCCAATGCGCTCCATACACATCTGAAAAAGCGCTCCATAGCGATACGCGCATAAACCCGATCAACCCCAAACATGTCCCTAAGAAAACCCCAGCTAGAAGTTCACGCCGCATGATGATAAACCAATCTTTAAGTGTCACTTCGCCCAGCGCCATGGCACGAATGATCAAAGTCGAGGCTTGAGAACCGGAGTTCCCACCACTGGAAATGATCAACGGAATAAATAGGGCCAGCACGACCGCTTTGGAGATCTCTTCTTCGAAAAATCCCATCGCTGACGCGGTCAGCATTTCGCCCAAAAATAAGATCACTAACCAACCGATCCGTTTACGCATCAAATGGAAGAATGGTGTGTCCATATATGGCTCTTCTAACGCCTCGCTACCCCCCACTTTTTGGAACGCTTCAGTGTCTTCTTCCCCCACTACATTCAAGATATCATCGATCGTGACAATCCCTAAAAGCAATCCTTGATTATCGACCACTGGCAGCGCGACGCGGTCGTTCACTTTGAACAAGGCAATTGCTTTGTCTTGGTCATCGTAGGCATTCAGGGCAATAAAAGTATGGTCCGTAATATCGTAGACTTTCGCATCTAGGGACGCGAACAAAAATTCCCGGATCTTGATGTCGTCAATCAGTTTCCCTTTTTCATCGACGACATAGATCACATTAATTGTTTCGGAATCATGCCCATAGTTGCGGATGAAGTTGAGCGCTTCCCGCACGGTCCAATCGCTTTTGACGGCGATATAATCGGGCGTCATCAGACGGCCGACACTCCCTTCCGGATAGCCAAGCAGCTTTAAGGTCACTGCCCGCTCAGGTGGCGATAATAATTTTAGCAGCTGATTGACGACTTCACTAGGGAGCTCCTCAAAGAAAGCGGTCCGGTCGTCAGGGGAGAGGTCATTTAACAACCGCGCAGCTACTTCGGAAGGCAGGGTAGCGAGAATCTCTTTTTGAACTCCGAAGTGCAGGTTTTCAAAGGTGCGCACCTGCAGTTCGTTGGTGAGCTGGTTAAAGATTAAAAGGCGTTCTTTTTTAGGCTTTTCAGTGATTAATTCGGTGAGTTCAATCGGAGAAAGCGAATTCAACGCCGTGTCATAATCGGCGATGTTTTTGCGCGTAAAGAGGATTGCTGCGAGAGGAGGGTCATCCATCATGTCTAAATCTCTTAGCCTGAAAATGTGACAATAGTCTATAAAAAATTTAATTTACAACTGGTCCGACGATGAATATGCGTGCCATTAGTGTGCTTCTTTTGACTGCCTTGGGGGCTGTCGCTTGCTTTAGCGGACCGAAAATTCCGACTCCGCCTCCGGTGACCGTGAATACGATGACCGTTAAACGCCAGGATGTTCCGGCAGTTTTCGAATTTGTGGGTGTCGCGCAGAGTTCTCATTTGGTGGACATTCGTTCGCGCGTGGAAGGGTATCTGGATTCCATTGAGTATCTTGAAGGTTCGTTCGTGAAAACGGGTCAGCTTTTGTTTCAGATTGACCCTAAGCCATTTCAGGCTTCTCTGATGCAGGCGAAGGCGGAGCTGGCCAAGCAAGAAGCGATCTTATGGGATGCGCAACGAGAGCTCGACCGTTTCGTTCCGTTGTATGAACAAAAAGCGGCTAGCCGCCGCGATGTGGACAATGCGACAGCACGCGTCTTAGCGGCAGAGGCGAGTATTGAGGCCTCAACAGCCAATGTCATTCAGGCAGAACTCAATCTTGGGTATACCACGATCACCTCGCCGGTATCGGGATTATCCAGCCAAGCCAACTTTAGGCAAGGCTCCTTGATCACACCCGCCGGAAATCAAGGTTTGTTAACGACCGTGTCGGTAATCGATCCCATTTGGGTGAATTTCAGTGTCGCGGATGGCGATATCTTAAAATACCGGAATCAAGCTCTGAATAAAATCATTGTGTTTCCTAAAGACCACAATTTTGAGATTGAAGTGGTGTTGTCTGACGGCACAAGCTTGCCTAGCAAGGGAGCCATCGATTTCACCGATCCGACCTTAAGTTCGACAACCGGCACGATGAATGTCCGCGCCGTAATCGCGAATCCAAATGGGGTGCTCCGTCCAAGCCAGTTTGTACGAGTGAAAGTCAAAGGCGCCACCTGGCCGAATGCCATCATCGTGCCGCAAAAAGCGGTGCAGCAAGGGCGCAAGGGGCAATATGTGTTCGCGGTCAAAGAGGGCAAAGCCGTTGCTAAATTAGTCCAGACAGGGGATTGGGTAGGAGACAACTGGCTGATTTTATCTGGTCTGGATGTAGGCGATGAGATCATTGTTGATGGAGTTAATCGTGTGCAGGATGGCTCGCCCGTTACTGTAAAACCGCCAGCGAATGAGACTCAATGATATCCCATTTCTTTATCGATAGACCAATCTTCGCTGGCGTCATCTCCATCATCATCGTCTTAGCGGGACTAGCGGCGTTGCTGGCGCTGCCGATCGAGCAATATCCCAACATCACACCGCCGCAAATCCAGGTCACTACTACGTATACCGGAGCCGATGCACAAACGGTATCAGATACCGTTGCTGCGCCGATAGAACAGCAGGTGCTTGGCGTCGAGGACATGATTTACATGTATTCCCAGAACTCATCAAATGGGGATATGGCGATGAGTGTGTATTTTGAAATCGGCGCCGATCCCGATATGGCACAGATCAACGTACAAAACCGGGTCAATTTGGCGATGCCGCAATTGCCCGAAACCGTGAAGCGGATGGGAATTAATGTCCAAAAGCAAACACCAAGCATTTTATTGATCGTCGCTGTGCAATCGCCAGATGGGCGCTATGACGATGTATTCACCAGCAACTACGCGAGCATCAACGTTGTTGATGAGCTGCTGTTGTTGGAAGGGATTAGCAGTATTAATATCATCGGCGCACGCAATTATTCGATGCGTGTCTGGTTGAAACCGGACCGTATGGCTCAGCTGGGAGTGACCACCAACGATGTGGTGAATGCGATCCGGCAGCAGAACTCCGATTATGGAGTAGGGATGTTAGGGCAAGCGCCGAACATCGATCCTGTGCAGCTGACCATCCCGATTTCTACTTTAGGGCGTCTGAAAGAGCCTGAACAATATGATGAGATCATCATACGTGCCAACAACGACGGATCGATTTTGCGCATCAAAGATATCGGAAAAACGTTGTTAGGTGCGCAAGATTATACAGTGGTTGGGCAACTGGATGGAAAACCCACGACCTTATTAGCGATCTATCAGCAAATCGGCGCCAATGCTCTGGACGTGGCGGATGCAGTCAAAAAAACGATGAAGCGCTTGGAAAAAGATTTTCCAGAAGGGATCACCTATTCGATTCCGTATGACACGACGCTGTTTGTCACAGCATCGATCCATGAAGTACAACGCACCTTGATGGAAGCTGCCATTTTGGTGGTCCTGGTCGTATTTGTCTTTATCCAAAGTCTTCGGGCGACATTGATTCCTGTGCTGGCTATGTGTGTATCGATCATTGGAACATTCGTAGGAATGTACCTGCTCGGATTTTCGATAAACACCCTGACGCTCTTCGGATTGGTTTTGGCGATCGGGATCGTGGTGGATGATGCGATTGTGGTGATTGAAAACGTTGAGCGCAACATGCGTGAATTAAAGCTGCCGCCGAAAGAAGCGGCACGGCAAGCGATGTTGGAAGTGACAGGTCCGGTCATTGCGATTATGTTTGTGTTGTGCGCCGTCTTTATTCCAGTCGCCTTCTTAGGCGGAATTGCCGGGCAATTGTACAAACAGTTCGCGATCACGATTTCCATTTCAGTGGTCATCTCGGCTATCGTCGCCCTTACCTTAAGTCCTTCATTAGCGGCGATCATTTTAAAACCGCATACCGAACCCTCTGGATGGGCAAAATGGTTCAACAACGTGTTTGATAAGTTTACCCACCTCTATGTGAACACTGTCCATCGGCTGATTCGGTTTCCCGTCATCGGAATCGCTTTTTTTGCGGTTCTCCTATGTGTACTGGTCTATTTTATGAAAACGGTGCCCACCAGTTTTGTTCCCAATGAAGACCAGGGCTATTTGTTGGCCATGAGCACGCTGCCAGATGCAGCAAGCTTATCCCGCACCGAAGAAGTCGACAACAAATTGTATGAACTCACCAAAGAGAATCCAGCTTTCGAACACTTTGTTTCCTTAACTGGATTTAGCTTCCTGGAAAACTTAAACCGGACGCAAGTCGGAACCAACTTCATCATCCTAAAAGATTGGGACCAACGTAAATCGTTCAAAGAACATGCTGAAGCGGTATTGTGGGAATTGCGAAAAGCATTCTATCCGGTCAATGATGCGCAGGTGGTCACCTTCAACCCTCCAGCGATTCAGGGATTGGGAACGGTTGGGGGGTTCGAATTCTGGATTGAAAACCGCGGCAACGCCTCGCAAGAGGATCTGGCGAATTTAACCTACCAGTTTATGGAAGAAGCCAAAAAAACTCAGGAGCTATCTAATTTGTCCTCCACCATTCAGGTCAACAACATGCAGCTCTATGTCGACCTCGATACCGCTAAAACGATTGGATTGGGGGTCTCGGTTCAAGATGTGTACCAAACCCTACAAGTGCTGCTCGGCTCCTTATATGTAAATAACTTCAACAAGTTTGGTCGTGTATTCCAAGTCACGGCACAGGCGGAGCCAAGTTACCGGGCGACTCCAGACAGCATTGCCAACATGTATGTGCGCGCCAGCACTGGGGCGATGGTTCCTTTAAATTCATTGCTCAAACTCACTTATAAGCATGGCCCTACGCTCATCAGCCGCTTCAACGGCTATCCGGCTGCTAAAATCAATGGCAGCGCGGCAGCCGGGTTCAGCTCGGGTCAAGCGATGGATGCTATGGAAGCGATCGCCAAAAAAATTCTGCCTCAAGGCATGACTTTCGAATGGAGCGGCGAAGCGTACCAAGAGAAGGAAACAGGTGGGACCTCCGGCTTGATGCTAGTGGCGGGTTTAGTGATGGTGTTTTTGATTTTGGCAGCCTTATATGAACGGTGGTCGCTGCCGTTTGCGATTTTAATGGCGGTACCGTTCGGATTGTTCGGTGCTTACTTTGCCATCTGGCTGTTCGGCAAAACCAGCGACGTCTACTTTCAGATCGGCCTCGTTACGTTGATTGCCTTGGCCGCTAAAAATGCGATTTTGATTGTGGAGTTTGCGGTGATCAAGCATGAGCAAGGCATGTCGTATTATGATGCAGCCGTTGAAGCCGCACGCCTACGATTTCGCGCAATTTTGATGACTTCCCTCACCTTTATTTTTGGGGTAGTGCCGTTGGTGACAAGTACCGGAGCGGGCGCTGCCAGCCGTCACTCCGTCGGGACCGGAGTGATGGGCGGCATGATAGCTGCCACGTTCCTGGCAGTGTTCTTTGTGCCATTGTTTTATAAGCTGATCGCTGAAAAAACGGCCCCCTCTGATAAGCCGCATCAGGAGCTTCCTCCAACCGGCGAGGTGAAGGCAGATGCGTAAATTTACGTGGATCTTCCTGTTGATCTGTGTGTGTCAATCTTGTCGCTTGTATCCTCCTTATCATCGCCCTGAGCTTGGTCTTCCCTTAGAGTGGAAATACGATGCGAATGACGAAACCACCGATATTAACTTCCGCTGGTGGCGCGAGTTTGGCGATTCGGTTCTCGATGATTTGATTTGCGAAGCGTTGGACTACAACCGTGACTTAAAAGTGGCGATCTGCCGCGTCTTTGAATTTGCCGCGCAGCTGCAGATCACCCGTTCGCAGCTTTATCCTCAAGTGAATGCGACGGGACTTGCCATTCGCGAAGAATCTTCCTTGGCGTTAACGCCGATTTTGGTGGAACTCACCCGTGTCAATAATGATTTTAATCTGCTTGCCAATGTGTCGTGGGAACTAGATCTATGGGGGAAAATTCGGAGTGCTTCCGATGCAGATTTAGCGCGCGTGTTCGCCTCGATTGAAGCGCGGCGCGGAGTCGTGCTGACGATTGTAACCGCGGTTGCGACGACCTATTTGCAGCTCCGTCAATTCGATGCACAGTTGGAAGTCTCCCGCAAAACGTTGCAGTCCCGGATCGAATCGTATGACCTAGCTGTCATACGCTATAAAGGAGGATTAATCTCCGAAATGGAAGTCTACCAAGCCGATTCTGAAGTGCAAGATGCGAAAGCACAAGTAATCAATTTTGAACTGCAAGTCCAGCAGCAAGAAAACCTTTTAAGCGTTCTTGTGGGAAGATATCCGGATTGCATCGAGCGGGGATTGACGTTGGATGAATTGGAGGTTCCGAAATGTGTGCCGGCTGGATTTCCATGCGAGCTGATTGAACAGCGGCCCGATGTGTTGGAAGCGGAGCAGTTGCTGATTGCGGCCAATGCAGAAATTGGCGCGGCATTAGCGCAATATTATCCAGATATCACCCTGCGGGGTTACTATGGGTATGAAAGCCGGCAACTGCATAATTTATTCTCTTCGCAGGCCCGCACCTGGTTGTATGGGGGATCGTTCTCAGAACCTATCTTTACTGGCGGCAGGATTGAAGGAGACGTCAATTTAACCAAAGCGGTGCGTTGCGAAACGAAATACCACTATGAGCAGACAGTCTTGAATGCTGTGAAGGAAGTGGATGATGCCTTAATCGCCCATCAAAAAGCGCATGAGTTGGTCATCGTGCAAAAAAAACGAGTAGACGTACTCACGCAATATTTGGATTTGGCTTGGCTGCGTTATTATAATGGATTGACCGACTATTTGAACGTATTAGATGCGCAGCGCAACTTATTTAGAGCGCAGTTGGATTATGCACAAGCGCAAGGGTTGACGTTGATCACTGTCGTCGATTTGTATAAAGCGCTAGGCGGCGGCTGGGTGCTGGATGCGGATGAAGGGCTTCCCATCCCCGAGGCCGACGACGACACGATATAACAAATTAACCACAGAGACACAGAGGCACAGAGATAAATGCAAAAATAACACAGATGACCAGGATACCCAGGATAAGGAAATAGGTTATCAATTTTAATTCTCATTTCCTATCTTAGTCATTCTGGTCATCTTTGTTTTTCATCTATCTCTGTGTCTCTGTGGTTTATTTATCCTATTTAATTTTTGGGTGTTATGAAAACATAAACTAAAAATAAAAACCTGTGGTAATCTTTGTCTATGAAAACGATCAATTTAACCCAAACTCAAATCCGCCAAGCGACGAAAGAACATTTCTTGCAAGCGTTTGCCTTAATGGCGATGCACGGCGCGCTGCCAGGTGCTGAAGTACATCACTGTGCCGACTACATCCGGTTTACCTCGGGTGCGAACAATCCGTTGCTCAATGGCATTTATCCGCAGGAACTCCCAGCTAGCAAGCGCGAAAAAATCCTCAAAGAACAGCAAGCACACTACTATAAACAAAAACTGCCTTTTATCTGGTGGTGGCATGATGAGTTTGCCACACCGGAAGCGCTTCAACAGAGTGTTGCATTGGGGCTGAAACCGTTTGGTTCGATGCAAGGCTATGCCGTTGCTTTAAGTGAAATCGGTAAATTTGAACCGGCTTCCGAAATCTCGGTGCGGCGTGTCACTTCGTTCCAAGAAATCATCGAATGGGTGAATATCGCTTCGACAGTCTATCACTTCAAGCATAACGAAGGACAGTTCTACACGAACTATTTATTGAATACCATCAATAGCACGGCAGGGGGCGCTTACCATTACTTGGGTTATCTAGATAATCGCCCTGTCGGTGCGTCTTCTCTCATTATCTCAACTGGCGCAGAAGGTTTTACCTGTGGCGGGTTGTGGGGCGGAGCGGTCTTAGAAGGCGCGCGCAAACAAGGGGTAGGAACGGCCATGGCGTATCATCGCGCCCGCGAGGCAATCTCCTTGCAGGCAGAACTGCTTGCAGCTTTCATCACACCCGATTCCCGCAACTATTGCGAAAAATTAGGGCTGCAACCGGTCACCAAACTCTATCCTTACGCATCCACCTAGGTTCGCATGTCCACCCTTCGCATCGGTTCACGCGGCTCCCAATTGGCTTTAGCCCAAGCCAATCGTGTCAAAAATGCCTTGCAACAACAGTGTGGGGTCGCATCGGAAATCATCCCCATCAAAACCCAAGGCGATCTGGATCAAACCAGCCCGCTCCATACCATCGGCGGCAAGGGAGTATTCGTTAAAAACATCGAAATCGCGTTGCTCAATCACGAGATCGATTTTGCTGTGCATAGCTTGAAAGATGTGACTTCGAAACCGAGCGATGGCTTGATTTTAGCGGGGTTTTTGCAAGCGGAAGCGATTACCGATGCGCTTATCTTGGCCGATCCCTATCCCTCGCTAAACGAGCTTCCTCCCGGTTCGGTCATCGCAACGGGCAGCTTGCGGCGTAAGGCTCTTTTAAAAAAAATACGTCCTGATTTAAAAACCATCGACATCCGCGGCAATGTTCCTACGCGCGTCGAAAAAATGAAGCACGCGGGCTATGCAGGATTAATGCTGTCAGAAGCGGGCTTGATCCGCTTGGGATTGGAGCCTTGCATTACCCAGCGGTTTACTCCCATCCAATTTTGCCCCGCACCGGGCCAGGGAGTGATCACTGTGCAGACGCGCATCGAAGATGAAACGCTTCAAACCTTGTGCCGGCAGATCAGCCATCCCGATCAAATCCTTAAATCCACCACAGAGCTGACCCTGTTGGAGCAACTAGATTTTGATTGTCACGCGCCCTTTGGAGCGTGCGCAACGTTAAATGGCCAAAACATGTCTTTGCAGCTTTTTGTTGCGAATAAAAACATGGACCACTTTTTTGAAGAGTTTTATACCTTTTCTACGGATGATCGAACTAAAAAAGCGATCAAGGCAGCGGAGAAAGCACTAACCTGGCTGAGTCAACATGAGTAACATTCAAGGACAACGTATTTTAATCTTACGTGAGCAAGAGCAAGGGCGGGAAATGCTCGACAAGCTAAATGCATTAGGCGCGCAAGCGATTGCGATGCCTTTAATCGCCTTTGAAGCCAACCAAGAAGCGTTAAAACGGATTACTCCTTCTTTTTTGCAAGGATTTACCCATCTGATTTTTACCAGTTCGAATGGCGTCAGATTTTTTATCAAAGCGTTAGAAGGGGCAAAAATCGATCCGCAGCAAGTCACGCAGCGGATTGCAGCTGTCGGGGAGAAAACTGCAGCCGCCCTGCGCGAATTTGGCTTGACCGCGCATCTGATGCCAAAAGAGTACCGCGCTTCAGAAATCCTGGCCTTATTTCCAGATCGATTAGAAGGGATTAAAATTTTAATGCCGGTCGCAAGCGGAGCGAGCGAAGAATTGCCTAAGGAGTTGCAGCGCCGTGGCGCCGAGGTGCGTATGTTAAAGCTCTACCACACTGTGCCTGCCAAAGCGTTCCCTGCCACAATCAGTAAAGGAGATTGGGTGGTGTTTACAAGCCCCTCCACTGTCCATCATTTCTTTGCTTCCGGCCTTCATCATCGGGAAGCCATCGTACCGTTTTGCATCGGCCCTGTGACAAAAACCGCCCTTGAAAAAGTATTTAAGGGAAAAATTCAATTAGCCAAGCAGGCAACTATTGACGCATTGATTTCGGAAATGGTAGCGTATTCTCCTTAACAAAAGGAGATCGCATGACATCAACAACCGTCAATCGTGGCCGTTCCTCGCAACTATTCCAAGAAGCTAAAAAAGTGTTAGTCGGCGGAGTTAATAGTCCCGTTCGTGCCTTTAAAGCGGTTGGCGGCGATCCGGTCTTTTTTAAACGCGGCGAAGGCTCCCATCTCTACGATGAAGATGGCAATGAATATGTGGACTATTTAATGTCGTGGGGGCCACTGCTGTTCGGGCATTCTCCTAAAGAAGTGGTGGCAGCCATTAGTGCGGCGGCTAAGGAAGGCACCTCGTTCGGCGCTCCTACTGCCCGGGAAGCGGAGCTGGCTAAGTTAGTGCAAGAATTCCTGCCTAGTTGCGAGCTAATTCGCCTTGTGAATTCGGGAGTCGAAGCGACGACCAGCGCCATTCGCTTGGCGCGTGGGGCAACGGGCCGGCGCAAAATCATGAAATTTAATGGATGTTACCACGGCCACAGTGATTCGTTGCTTGTGAAGGCGGGTTCCGGAGGATTGACGTTAGGGATTCCTGATTCCAAGGGAATCATCAACGAACTGGCTTCTCAAACGATCAGTGTTGAATTTAACGATCTGCAAGAGCTTGAACAAGCGTTTAACACGTTTGGGACTGATTTGGCTGCGGTGATTATTGAACCTGTCGTGGGGAATATGGGAGTTGTCGTTCCGAAATTGGAGTTTTTAAAGAGTTTGGAGCATTTGTGCCGTAAACACGGTACGTTGTTGATTTTTGACGAGGTGATGACCGGTTTCCGTGTACATCCTGGCGGCGCACAAGCCCTCTATGGGATCAAACCCGATTTGACCTGCTTCGGGAAAGTGATCGGTGGGGGATTACCCTGCGGAGCCTATGGAGGAAGACGAGATTTGATGGAGCTGATAGCCCCGATGGGGCCAGTCTATCAAGCTGGGACGTTAAGCGGAAATCCCGTGGTGACAGCGGCTGGCATGGCGATGTTGACACGGTTAAAGAAGAATCCACACGAGTTTAAGAAAGCGGTGGATTATACGGAACAGCTGGCGAAAGGTGTGGAGCAGATTGCTCAAGAGAAGAACTATCCATTAACAGTGAATCGAGTGGGGACGATGTTTACGATCTTTCATAACGCCGGACCGGTGAATAATTTGAAAGAAGTGATGCATAGCGATGTGAACAAGTTTAAGGCGTTCTATCATGCGATGTTGGATCAAGGAATTTATTTTGCACCCTCGCAATACGAGGCGAATTTTACTTCCGCCGTCCACACCGAAGCGGATCTACAAAAAACATTAGCTGCCGTCAAAAAAGCGTTATAATTTAGCCGAGCGTTAGCGAGGCTTTGGGAGTGCGGTAACTTGTTACCGCTTTGTAAACGATGTCCTTAATTCGTACACAAAAATCTCGCTACATTGCCGCGTATAGGGGTGTCAACGCTGGGACGTAAATGTAATGGATCCATCTTTTCGGAATATATTGAGCGAGTTCTTTAGCAAATTTTCCTAGTTCTTCATACAGATCTTTGTCTTTATAGGAAATGATCATCAAACCACTGATCGCCTGATGCAATTCTTCTTCTTGATTTAAATCAAAATACAATTTGATGACATCTTTTAAATGACCGGGTTTTGTTAAGAACGTTTGGCAGCTTTTACGATTTTGATCATTGTACCGACTGTGATCGCTGCTGTTATCGTACATTCCTGTTCCGCTCAGGGTCGGCCTGGTTTCAAAACGGGCAGTTTGGAGATTTAGTTTACCTGAAGCGACTGCTCCTTCCAGATAAGTGGTTAACCGATGAATCAAATCAGGCTGCATCTTTCTTTTCTGTTCGATGAACGCAGCTTCATACAACCTTACGGAGAGGGGTTTTCCTAATAACAACTTGGCTGCTGGATAATTGTTTTTAAAAGGTCTGATATCAAAAGACCCATGTTCGGAAAAATAGTGTGCTCGCCAAGTGTCAATTTTTATGGTGAGTTGTTCCGTCATTTTCCATCCCGTGACACACAAACGGGGTGCAGCGAACCCTAGAACAAACGAGGCAACTTTCAATGTATTGAACAGAGTCGTGGAAAAGAATTTTAAAACACCGAATCCGACATCTAAGGAAACTTGCTTCACAAGGGGGTTGTACTCGGGTTGCGCTGTACGATCACAGCGTTGTGAAAAAGGGATGAATTGTTTGCGGCTAAGAGTCGCAAGTCGCGCTAAACAAAGCAAATTTACAAAGGGTTGGATCATGGATTGAGCCTGCTCAAGCAGCAGGTTCCCCGCAATCGGCAGGGCGCGTTGAAACAATTGTTTCCGGGTGGGCAGGGCTCCGCTGGTTAGGGCCTGATTCAAAACTGCCACCGAGTTTTGTTCGCGCTGTGCCTTTACATGGTAAATGCTAGCAACGCTTGTAAGGTCTAGGTTCATAAATTTTTCCTAAGTTAAATGAATTAATAGAGCTTTTCTATGAAATGCTCTTCACAAAGGGGAGTAAAAATGGAACAGCAATATCTGGGATTCTCTTGGGAAAACCATAAATTTTACTCAGTTGCTTACTCAATTTCTTAAGATCTTGATAAAGTGCTTTGTTTTGCTCATATGCAGGATGATACACAGATATCAATCCATCGATAACTTTATCCAATTGACGATATTGATCTTTTTCATCTGAATCGAAATACGATTGAATTCGATCTCTTAACGCATTTGTCCGTTGAAAAAACTCATGACAACGTGCTTGCGTTTCTGGGGTAGCATCAAAGATTGTATTTTCCTCTGGTTCTCGATCAGGTTTTGTCTGCTTTAACACATGCTGAACATTGATTTTACCTGACGTCATTGCTTCATCCAGGTAACGCGTGAATCGAGTAATGAAATGTTTTTTACGATTCGATTCCAAACTTTCTTTAAACATGAGTGTTGCAACTGATTTTTCCAATAAAAGGGTGGCAGCTGAGTATTTAATTTTGAATGGGATCTTTTCAAAGGTGGCGTGGCTTTTAAAGAAATAGGCTCGCGCATCATCGATTTTTTTAGCCAGTTGTTCTGTTGTTCTCCATCCGATCACACACACACGTGGAGCAACGAAGCCTAAAACAAGAAAGGCGACTTTGACTGTGTTAAAAAGAGTTTGAGAAACCACTCTTAAAACATTAAATCCGACATCGATGGAGAGCTGCACTGCAGTAGGGGCGTAGTGAACTTTGTTATCCGTTTGATCCATGAATTTTTTCTGACTCATCGTGGAGAACTTTACAAGAAATAGCAAGTGATGCAGCGGTCGAATGAGCGCATGGTATTGATCGGTTAACAGGGTGCCGACGATGGGAGCCGCCCGTGTGAACAGTATTTTTCGCGTGGGGAGAGCTCCGGTTTCAAGCGCACGATTAAAAATCGCAACAGAAGCTTGCCTGTCGCGCGCTTGAAAATGATAAATGCTGTTGATGCCTTTGAAATTAAAATCCATACAATTTCCTTAATTTAGTCCATTGCCCCTGTTAACACACCGTATTGAATAATAAATGCGCAGACGGCGATGCAAGTCTATTAACTCCTTTCGGAGATACTAATCCTCTTAAAGTCTCTGAACGTTCATGAAGAGCTCGCCAGAGGTCAGTATTGGATCTATAGTAGATCTCGGTTAATCCATCGATAACAGCCATTAAATGATCAACCCGATTGGCATCAAAATAGGATTGAATCCGAATTTTTAAGTCATCTGTTTTTTGAAAAAAATCATGACATTTTTGATTACCATTCTGACAGTAAGCTAATAAGCGGTCATCTTGAAATTGACCTTCTATGGGTTTGGCTTTATCTAAGATATGCTGCACGCTGATTTTTCCATCTTTAATGGCTTGGTTAAGATATGTTGCGAACTCATCGATGAAGGTAGTGCGGGCATTTGCGGTTTGAGCCTCAAAAAGATTTTGATAGATGCGTAATGCCGGCTGTTTGCTGAGTAAGAGTTTTGCTGCAGGGTATTGGATTTTTCCATTTACGTTTTGAAATCTCACGCCTGTATTAAAGAAATAGACTCGGGCGTTATCGATTTTTTTAGCGAGCTGCTCAGTCGTTCTCCAGCCCATGACGCATAGGCGCGGAGTGGCAAATCCTAATACAAGACAACCAATTTTAGCGCTGTTGAACAGAGTTTGGGAAATCACTTTGAAAAGGTCGAACCCTAAATCGTAAGCGACCTGAACAGCAGTAACCTTACGAATGTCACCGAACTTCTTTTGACTAATCGTGGGGGTTTTTAATAGTAATAGCACGTCAAGCAGAGGCTGAATCATTGTTTGAATCTGATTGCTTAAAAGCGTTCCCACAATGGGGAGGGCACGTTTAAATAAAGCGTATCGTCCAGGAAGAGCTCCAGTTGCCAAGGCTTGATTAAAAATCGCAATCGAGGTTCCGGTGCGATGCGCCTGTAGGTGATAGATACTCGTGATTCCATCGAAATTTAAATCCATAAAAATATCCTTAATGACTGTGGTAGATGGTTGAAAAAGCGCTCCACAACGATTCGTGGTACGCATTATGGCCGCCATCTTTTCCGATCACGACCCAGGTATTCCCTTTCTTATTCGCTTCTTGCAGCCGGCTGATAAATAACTGATCATCGCGGTTAGTGAGTGCTTCATCTGGCACTTGGAAATGGACAATCACGTTCACTGGCATGCCAGCCCACTTTTGAACCGTATCAATTGGCTTAAGTTGATTGTCCCGGTAGCGCCGTGCCAACACCGACATATCGGGGTCATATCCATTCGCCACTAAAATCTCATCCATGGATTTCAGGGGGCAGTCTAAAATCACCAGCCCATTCTTGATCGCTTGCTTGATTTGTTGTTTCTCTGCAAGTCCAATGCCGATTCCCTTCAACTCCTCTTCATAGCGATTAGAGTTCAAGAGTGCGATTACGTTGACGATGGCTCCGCCGCCGGCAGAGAATCCATATAAATACACTTGATCCATCCGTCCATCCACCACGGTCTTCTTTAATACATAAAAGGCGGGCAGAAGTTCCGCGATCGATCCACAGGTCGTGTGTTGCGGGTCGCGGTCATCGCGGATATCATGATCCGGAAAATTGAAGCTTACCAAATGGTGGTCCACCACATCATAGGAATGGATGATGTCGGCAATTTTGTTGTTGCTGCCAGATCCATGGAAGCAGATCATCACCGGTTCATCCGCTTCACGGCCAGGCAAAACGCGTATCTTAAGGGGATAGGCGATTGCTTTTGGCTGCATCCCTTTGTGCAAGGTTGATTTCAAATGGTTGTAATCGACGCCGCTCAATAAAGTGGTTCCGATCATCCAGGCGCCGACTAGCACGCACAACCGTTTCATGGTTTCATCTTTAAGAGGGTTTGAATCTCTAGCTTTAAAGGCGCTGGCGCTTTCTCTTGCATCGTTTTTAAAAGGGATTCCATTTCCGCAGTAACCAGATGGGGAAAATGTTGTAGGTATAAAATTCCGACATATGCTTTTCCTAGCTTAAGGGCGGAATCGGTTTTGAACCAGTCGTTGGCGGGAAAGATATCGAAGAACCCAAGGGAGTGCAACGAAGGGATTACCGAACGGATATCTCCGGATAATGTCTTGAGTTCACTTTGCACATCAACGGTTTGCGGTTTGATTAAAAGCGCATCCGCTTTATTGGCGCTAGCGATGAGCGCCGCAACGCTCCCTTTTCTCACCAGGCTGCCATCTTTCGCTGTCGTGTAGTTCTGTTCTTCGTTTAAGATCTCTTCAGGTCTTACCATAATTTTCCTTAATATTTTAATTTTTCTAAAATTAA
>JAGVLX010000078.1 GCA_020054065.1 Parachlamydiales bacterium
ACTTAAAGTAAGTTCATGGCATAAACAAACTTCATAAGTGGACTCTAGCAGTCCAGGACCAAGCTCTCGATGAACCCGAATAGCTGATCCAATAATTTTCTCTGTTAAAGTATCATTCTCGATACGTTTTTCAGTTATCTGCATTAGTTTCTCATAGTCAAGAGCAATAAATATTATGAAAAGTTTAGAGATTTTTCAAAGCGAGAAATAACAGCCCATTCTCCTAATCTCACTTCTTCTCTGTGGTCTCAGTGGCTCAGTGGTGAATTTCATAACGAAGCCATTATAAATTATTTTAATTCAATTTTATCAAAACTTAACGACTGATTAATCTGTCGTTTATCCGTTTATTGCATAATGACTCACATAAAGAAAAAAACTAACCTAATTTGTGAGAAACTATGCAAGTCAGTAAAAATACACAATACAGCTCCTGTAACAAGGAATTTTTAGAAAGTTACGCAAATCAAATCCGGGAAAACCTTATTAGCGCCGGCGTCGTCAATGGCGTTACAGCAAAGAAAACCAGCTCGTTATCCAGCGCGTTGATCAACTATGTTCCCTCCGCCGAAAACACTGGGCGCAGCTTAGGGTACGTCGCGTCCCAAACGTATGGCGCACAGTTTTGCAACTGGGCCGTTCAATTGTTTGCTTATCGTTACATGGGGCTTGCTCCCTCTACATCCACTTGGTCAGGATACGTCAAAAGCTGGTTCACCGCGCCGGCTGTGGAAACCTTGAAGATGACGGTCACGCCGTATGCACTGCCATTTGTAGAAGTAGCGGCTGTTTTCTTAGGCGGCTTGACAGTTCCGACGGCGATTGCGCTAGTGCGGGCTGTAGGTGGTTTGCTCCGTTCGAATGGCGGGGTGATTCCCGATGTTTCTGAGATCCTCAAGCAAGCGAAAGATGGAAAAATCGTCACCTTGAACGGACGTCAGTTGACCGAGACAGATGTTAAACAGATCCAGCAAGCCATTACGGCGTTGGTGATCATCACGAAAATTTTGATGACCAAATGCAATGAGTTCCGTACCCAATTCTTAATCCAGCGTTCGGATGGCGTCCTGACATTCTTAGACGGCGCGGTCGTCGATAAGGAGGGAATGGAATCGGTAAACAATCTGGAAGGGTTGAACGTGTGGCAAAATGAAGGATCGATCAAAAAATTGATCTCTTTACTAGTGGAGCACCTGCCAACTCCATCGAAAGATCCGTTGGATAAGTTTGTCATCAAATGTTCCGACGGCGTGCATTGCAACTTCATGGGACAAGTGGTTCCTGAAGAAGATATCGAACAGCTTCGACTCGGTATTAAAGAACAATTACTGAAAGAAGCAAATCCTAAAGCAATTGAACCGCAGGCGCAGCCTTTAAGACTCGAGTTGGTAGAATAATCGAAATGGACCAAAACGACCAAAGGGACTAAAAACGGCAAAAAGCTTTTTTTGGTCCTTTAGGTCTTTTATGTCCTTTTGGTCGTTTTGTCATTTGTCCTTTTTACAAAGGCATCTCGATTGTATAGCTCGTCCGGCCATTCTCTTCGGTATCAAAGACGGTTTTGCCTTTATGCAAATCCACAATCGCATCGATGACAGCGAACTCGATGTTAAAAATGACCTCCATATGCCGTTCCCAGTCGCTGCGGTCTGGCTGGTACCCTAATGTCCAGCTGGTTTTGAAGCTGACATGGTTACCTTTGGAAATAATCGACATATGGACTTGTGTGTTGGGTTCCGATTCCCGCATGGCGATCTGGACAAGCGAGGTCAAGGCAATCACCATGAGCCCTAAGTCAAACGAGAATACCGGCGACTCCTCCGGCAGTTCGATCACTAAGTCATTGTTTTTGAGCCATGGACTCATTTCATCATAGCACGCTTCGATCAATTCGGAGACCGAATGCATTTCCCTGGCAGGGAAGTTTTGTCCTTTGGCGACCGGGATTTGCAAGATCGAGGATTCGGCCATTTTGGCCAGCTTGCTAGCCTCGCTGATCGATTCGGCGTGGTGTTCGCGCGGAGCATCTTCGGCGGCGACCGGCGGAGTGCGGATAAACGTGTGAATGATTGCCTGCTTAATTTTTCCTAACTGTTCGACGTAGATCTTGCGCTGGTTCCGCTCTTCATTCAGCCAGCGTTCATAGGTCTTACCCAGCTGTTGGCAGATCGTATATAAAAAATTCTCTTCGCTGACGGTCAGCATTTTTTTAGGGTCGTTCGGCTTTAAGGTAAGCAATCCGACCACCTCGTCAAATCCTTCCATCGGCAAGAAAAGGGTGTTGACCGACGCCAGCGTTTCGGTCGACCATCCAGCCGGCTTACTATGTTCAAATACCCACTGTGCGACCGCCTGCAGTTTAGGATCGAACTCTTGCGCATCGGCGCGGGGAAACTGCAGCTTATTGTTAACCCCTTTAAGGATAATCGAGGTATTGGCATTCAACTCTTCATTCAACAGCTGTGTGACCGATTGGTTGAGTTCATCCGGATTGCGCGCATTGCTGATTGTTTTTACAATATCATACAACACTTGAGTGCGTTCTTCCCGAATCGCTAATAGATGTTCGCGGTCCCGGATCCGTCCGACGAGGATCCCGGTAATCAAGGCGCTTAAAAAGTAGATAAAAAATAAAGTTAAGTCTTCCGTTAAGTGCATCTCTAATGCGCCATAAGGGGGCATGAAAAAAATATTCCAAGCAATGGCACTCAGGATCGCTCCGAAAAAAATCGGCCCGCCGCTTGTCATCAAGCTGATAAACATGATCCCCAGCAAATAAATAAACCCAACCGATTTATAACCAATCCACGGTTCGATGAAATAGCTGATGCCGGTGATCAGGGTGGTAATGATGAATGCGACCACGTAATCGCTCATTTGCGAGGTACGTTTTCTAAAGCGAAACGGATGGACCATGGCAAGGTCCTCTTCTACTTGCCGTGAAACATAGAGGTCGATTTGGCTAGACTCCATGGCCACTTTATCCAACAGCGTTCCGCCGCGTAGGTAGTCCCAAATATGCATCGTGGTCGGACGCCCCATCACAATTTGAGTAACATTCTTCTGGCGCGCAATCCGTTGGATTGCGTCGGAAAGGTCAGTTGCGACTGTTGTCAGCACTTCGGCTCCCAAATCACGTGCTAGGGCTAAATTTTTAGATAGGCGCGAACTTTCCTCTTCACTTAGGTTGGGATTGCGGTCGACGTATAAAGCGATCCAGGGGGCTGTCAGCCGATAAGCCAGCCGGCGAGTCGTACGAATCAAATTTTGAGAGTGGGGGCTGGGGCTGACGGCAACGAGCAGTTTTTCGGAGACTTTGCGTGCGACCGGATGCGATTCGCTGTCGATCATTCCATGCAGTTCTTGATCCACTTTTTCAGCGATGAAGCGCAAAGCGATTTCACGGAGAGCTGTTAAATGATCCTCTTTGAAAAAATTCTGCAGCGCGATTTTGGGTTGTTCACCCAGATACACTTTGCCTTCTTTTAAGCGCTGTAGAAGCGAAGCAGGGGAAAGATCGACTAATTGAATCTCATCCGCCCGCTCCAGTACCCAATCTGGCACCGTTTCCCGGATGGGAATGCCCGTCACGCCTTCGACGATATCTTTACGGCTTTCCAGATGCTGAACATTCAAAGTCGTAAACACATCGATTTCGGCATCGAGGATCTCGATCACATCTTGCCATCGCTTCGGATGGCGTGATCCGGGAACATTGCTATGCGCCAATTCATCGATCAGCACCAGATCTGGCTTTGCGCGGAGGACTCCATCCAAATCCAATTCGCTAAACACGGTTCCCCGGTACTCAATTTTCAAACGGGGCAGGATGGTAAGCCCTTGGAGAAGTTTTTCGGTTTCTGACCTTCCATGCGTTTCAACGATCCCCACCAAGACATCCAGCCCCTCTGCTACTTTTTGGTGGGCAGCCGACAGCATCGCGTATGTTTTGCCGACGCCGGCAGACATCCCGAAAAAGATCTTAAGTTTGCCCCGTTTCTTTTTTTGCTCTTCCCGCTTGGCAATCGCCAACATGCTGAGCGGATCTGGCCGTTCGGGAATAGGATTTTGGCTACTCATGGTGATTGCCGGGGTTGCTGCTCGATCTGGTCGAGCATCAAATTTAGCTCTAAAACGTTCAGATGAGGTTTACCCATGATTGTCAGGGTGCGGTGATGGGTCATCTCATTCAATTTATCTTGCAGCATGTCTAAACGGTCCTCATCCCAATTGCGAGCTTTCAGAATGCGCGGCAGTTGAAATTGGGCGGCTTGCGGCGTGATGTGGGGGTCGAGTCCGCTGCCGGAGGCGGTGAGGAGATCATCGGGGATCTGTCCACCATCCCCATAGATTTTTTTTCGGGCTTGCACATTTTCTAACAACTGCCGGCTGGTCGGCCCTAAGTTGCTGGCTCCGGAAGGAAGAGGATTATACTCCACAGCTGAGGGGCGAGGCCAGAAATAGTTGTTTGATTTAAAAGGCTGTGCGATGAGTTTCGATCCGACAGGTCGGTCATTGTTTAAGACGATGCTGCCATTAGCTTGAAACGGCCAAATCACTTGAGCGATCGCGGTCACGATGAGCGGATAAGCAAATCCAGTGATAAAGGTCAGGATGAGAAACAAAAGTAAAGCACGTAACAATGGCATCAAGCGATTCCTATGATTGAAAGGATAATGTCGATGAATTTGATTCCAATAAAGGGAGCAATGATCCCGCCTAATCCGAAGATAAGTAGATTGCGGCTTAATAGCTGATGGGCCGGTTTGGCTTTGATTTTGACGCCAAACAAGGCGAGCGGGATGAGGGCAATGATAATTAAAGCGTTGAAAATGACCGCGCTTAAGATGGCGCTTTGCGGGCTGTAAAGGTGCATGATATTCAGGGATTGCAGGGCGCCTTGACCATTTGCAAGCGGATACAAGCCGCCAAATAGGGCCGGCAGAATGGCAAAATATTTAGCGATATCATTGGCAATGCTGAATGTTGTGAGGGCTCCGCGGGTCATCAGCAGTTGTTTGCCAATCTCTACGATTTCGATGAGTTTCGAAGGATCGCTATCAAGGTCTACCAGATTGCCCGCTTCGCGCGACGCTTGCGTTCCCAAGTTCATCGCGACACCCACATCCGCGCAGGCAAGCGCCGGTGCATCATTTGTTCCGTCGCCGGCCATGGCGACGAGACGTCCTCGTTTTTGTTCGGTTTTAATTTTTTCTAGCTTCATTTCCGGGGTGGCCTCAGCCAGGAAGTCATCCACGCCGGCTTCTGCGGCAATGGAAGAAGCGGTCAACGGGTTATCCCCAGTGACCATGACAGTGCGGATTCCCATCTGACGCAACTTGTTGAAGCGTTCCCTAATACCCCCCTTTAAAATATCTTTTAAATGGATGACACCGAGCACCCGTCCATTTTCGGCTACGACTAGGGGGGTGCCGCCTGCTTTAGCAATGGTTTCCACTGTTTCGCGGGCATCGTGCGGAAAATGATTGCCGGCAAGCTGTACATGTGCATCGATGGCGTCCATTGCCCCTTTGCGCAAACTTCTGACAACTTCTCCATTCATGTTTAAAAAATCGATCCCGCTCATGCGGGTGCGGGCGCTAAAGGGGACTAAACGGAATGGCTGTGTTGTCAAGTCATGGGCACGTAAGTTATGCTTTTCCTTGGCAAGCACAACGATAGAACGCCCTTCTGGTGTTTCATCTTGAATCGAAGCTAGCTGGGCAACTTCCGCAAACTCTTTTTCACTATTCCCTTTGATGGGAATAAAGGCGGCTGCCATCCGGTTTCCCAGGGTGATCGTGCCAGTTTTGTCCATTAACAATAAATTGATATCTCCGGCAGCTTCGACGGCGCTTCCGCTCTTGGCGATGACATTGTGTTGAATCAAGCGGTCCATCCCGGCAATGCCCACCGCTGTTAACAACGCGCCAATGGTAGTCGGGATTAAGCATACCAGCAACCCCACTAAGACAGGAACGGTAACGAGTTCTCTGACATGCGTGCCAGTGAACAAGGAGCTGTAATCGGCAAAGCTTTTTAATGAGGCAACCGCGATTAAAAATAAAATGGTCAGCATGGCTAAAACAATATTTAGCGCCACTTCATTGGGAGTTTTTTGTCGTTTGGCATTTTCGATTAGATGGATCATGCGGTCTAAAAAGGTGCCGCCTGGTTCGCAGGTGACTTTGACAATGATCCGGTCGCTCAGCAATTTGGTGCCCGCCGTGACGGCGCTACGGTCGCTTCCGCTTTCCCGGATGACCGGAGCCGACTCGCCGGTGATGCATGATTCATCGACGGTGGCGATCCCTTCGATCAC
>JAGVLX010000052.1 GCA_020054065.1 Parachlamydiales bacterium
ATCCCGGTTTGTCAATAGCAGCCATAAAACCCCTCCTAATTTGAAGTGTAGCTTAATTAAGAGTACAGGACCAGGACAAACAGGACATACAGGACCACTGAATGTTTTGTTAGTTATATGCTTCGGAAAGACGTTGAGTTTCAACACGCAACTGCTCATCAGAGAGATGACGCCAAGGCGTGGCTGGATTGATCAGAAATGTATACCAGAGTTCTAACTTTTCCAGAGCACTATATTCCTTGCGCGGGATCATATGGAAATGCACATGAAAAACGGTCTGGCCGGCATTCGCACCGTTTTGGACGATGAGCACATAGTCATCGGCTCCATACACCTTTTTGAAAACATTCTGGACCTTTTTAACTGTCGTAAAAATGTCCTGGCTTTCTTCTGGGGTCAGTTCTTCTAAACGGCTTACATGGCGTTTAGGCAGAATTAACGTATGCCCCTCTGCCAAAGGGCGGTAATTGAGCAGGACACGAGTCAAGGAAGTTTCCGCATATTGCTGTTTCGCAATCACCTTTGGATCCTCAAAAGGACACGGTTTAGAAGAATCGGCAGTAAAGGGGACGTTTATAAAATACTGATAAACAATGACTAATAAAATTACACTTAAAAAGGCGATCAGAAGTTTTTTCATATTTTTATTTGTATAATATATCTTATTAAACGTCAATCAGATAGGAATCACCAAACAACGTTTTTAAATTAATACAAATATTATTATAATAGAAGTAAGGTTAGTTTTATTAATCGAGGTTATTATGTCCGAAGAAATATCCCCCACTGAAGAAGATCACGCTTTAGAAAAATGGTTCCGCGGCGAGCTTGAAAAGCCAGCTAAGGCCTCCCCTTTAAAAGGAATTTCTCAAATTGAAGTCCGGGTGACTTTATCTGACCGCGCCGAAAAATTTAACCTCAGAAAAGAAGTGATTAAACAATCGATTGAAAAATTGCTGAAGGATGCGGGCATGGTTCCCGTCAGTCGAGATACTGACCACGAAATTGAATCATGGAACCATGCCAGAATGGAAGTGTGGGTTAGCTTGATCCCGAACAAAGATCGTTCAGCAGCCTATATCTCTTTAGATGTGCAAGATTCTGCTAAGCTCACTCGCAATCAAACCAGTGTCTACGCCGTCATTTGGAATGCAGAGGTGCTTTTCTCCTATACCGATCATCAAGAAATGCGTAACGATATTGTAGAAAAGATTATCTCGTTTACCAATGACTTCATCTACGACTTCAAAATCGCTAACCTCTTATAAAACTTTTTTTAAATTAAGCTAATTACGCTATTTTTACTACATTTTAGTATGTTTTAATTATAAAATGAAATATAATTAATTAAGTTTAATTAAATTAGATAATTAAAACATATTAAAAGGTAAAGATGCTATCTATTAAATCTATTCTAAACAACGTAAACCCTTTTAATACGCATAATCTGTCATCCACACATATGTGGCTCGGAAAAGCGTTCTTGATGATCGAAAACTCCAACTTCCTTAACCCCACCCCTGTCGTTCAGCGCAAGCTCGAGGGTCAATATGGGTCGATCCGCGAAGCGATCGAAGCGAACATCGCCAATTTGGATACGTTATTCAATCCTGAGAAAAAAACCTCCCTGCTTCACCGCGCCCATGTGCCTATTGCGACTCTTTCCCGTTTTGTCGTGACCTTTACCTGCTATGTCATTATTCCTCCGGTTGGAGCCTCAGCTAATGCAACGCTTTGTCTATTTACCTTAACGAAATATGGCATGCGCAAAATCCATCTTCTTAACGCCGATCAATCCTTAAAAAATGCGGATTGGCAAAAAGTAAACAATTACGCGAACGGCGCCTTCCAGGAAGTTCTTTGGACGGTATGGATTGCCATGAATAGCCTCACCCTCATCTATGGGATGGGAGGCGCGAAATTTTATGGGTTTATGGGAGTTTTCCTTCCGCCCATCATCATGCAATTTTCGCCTGACCAGGCAATTCAGTTTATGGCCAGCAAAGAGCTACGCGCCGGGCTTATGAAAGCGGTCTATCTACGCAAAATGTTTGGCATCGTAGATCAGAGCGGCGGCATTTTAGAAGCCAATGAAATGCAAGACGATGAATTAAAAGAAGGGCGTGGCTACTTCTTTAGTTTGTATATTCAAACCTGTACCGACCTCAGCATTAAATTAAAAGAGTATGGCTGCACAGCCAAGTTTGAACAGCATGCCACTAGCGCAGATACATTCATTAAGGAAGTTAAATCGCAAAATTTGAGCGAGGCTCAGATGACCGAATTATCTAATTTGGCTAAGCGCCTCATGTTCTTAAAAAAGTTTCTGACCGACATGATCGAAGCGCGCGAGAATGAATTTGAAATTTTCGGGGATAGCAAAAAAAAGAAGTATTATCACCACCTTCCTCTTCCAGAAAACTTAATCAAGGATCACTATGAGGAAGCCGCGGCGCCAGCCTCAAAACAATCGTGGGATACCGTTCGAAAATCGTACGTTGAGCGAAAACAAATTAAAAATGACACCAACACTCCAAATTTTGAATCCGCAGAAAACAAAGCAAAATATCTAGAGTTCAAAAAACGTGTCTTTAAAAATTGTTCTGCGGAAGAATTTTTAGGATATGACGGCCGCGTAAAATCGCGCGCTGATACCAATAAGTCGTACCGCAAATGGGTGATGCTGATCCACCCTGACAAGGTGAAACAGCTTGCTTCCACGACACCACAGATTATTTCCGAATCGGAAGAATTGTTCAAAATCTTGTCAGATGCCTATAAAGAGTGCCTTGATAAGTTTCCTGGGTAGGAGACAGGAATCAACCACTCCATCTGTGTTAAAATTAAATTTTGATACCAGCAATCCTTAATCCACTATTAAAATTATTTTAACAATTCGTTTAAAATAACAATCAGATTGATTTAATCATTATTAATATCTATAATTTCTCATTAATCTTAATTATGAGGAATTATGGCATCAGGCGTAGGCAAAGTTTTTGAAAAGCTCAATCCCTGTAACTGGCTTCCAGAATACAATCCCTTAAATACCCACAATACCGCTGCCGCAACGATGTTGCTAGGGAAGGCGTTTCTCGTCATTGAAAACTCTAACTTTTTAAATCCGACCAAATATCAAGAGAAGCGGCTGGATAGACAATACAACTCCATTCGGGAAGCGTTTGAAGCAAATATTGACAACCTCGATGCTTTATTTGATCGCGTTGATAAAAAACGAACCTTAATCCATCGCATCCACCGCCCAGTTGCTCACGTTGCACGGTTTGTTGTGACATTCACAGTGTATGTGGTTATACCGCCTATCGGCAGTGCCACCAATGCCACGATTTGCGCATTCACCATCTGCAAGTGGGGCTTAAGACAAGTCCACGTCCTCTCAGCTGACCAAGCGTTAAAAAATGCGGATTGGCAAAACATCAAAAATTATGCAAAAGGCGCCTTTTGGGATGGGTTTGTGAGCGGCTATCTCCTTATCACATCTGCACTGGCAATGTATGGCGAAGGAGAAGGACGCGGCTACGGATTCATCGGTATCTTTATTCCGCCCTTTATCATGCAATTTTGCCCCACCGAAGCGATCCAATTCATCGCCAGCAAGGAGCTGCGCGCAGGATTAATGAAAGCGATCTTTTTGCGCCAAATGTTTGGCATTGTCGGAAGCGATGGCGGGATGGCAAAAGCGGATTTTGCAAAGGATGATGAATCTGCCGAAGCTGGCGGATATTTCTTCAGTTTGTATGTGCAAACCGCCATGGACCTAAGCCTTAAAATCCAGCAATATGGCTTATCACAAAACGAAGTATTCATCGATGATAACACCTCTGAATCTTTGTTTGAAATCAAGGTTGATACAAGAAAACATAGAATGGGTCAAGATAGCGAAGCCAAGGCTGCGGAGTTAATTAAACTTAGCAAACGGTTCTTCTTCCTGAAATCGTTCTTAAAAAAGATGCTAGAAGCGCGCGAAAACGAATTTCAGTTTACGAGTAGTCAACGCCATTTTCAAAAGACATACGAAATTTTTGTTCCTAACTGCCTCAAACCCAATTGGAATTACAGAGCCTCGGGTTCATCCGGAGCATCTGGTGCATCTGGTGCCTCCGACCGAACCACAACAGAGTGGCAAAAAATCGTTCAAGGGTATGCTAGAGGCGGAATTGTTAAAAATGACAACAGGCCGCTTCCTTTTGCAGAACAACCAAACAGAGACAAATACCTCGAATTCAAGAAGCGGGTATTTGAGAATAACACCACTGAAAAATCGATTTTGCGCTATGACAATGAGATCGACTCGTTGGCCGAAACCAAAAAAGCGTTTCGCAAGTGGACGATGCTGCTGCACCCGGACAAAATCCCAGCAAGCTGCCACGACGCACAGAAAAAAGAAGCCGAAGAGCTCTTTAAGCTTCTATCTGCAGCCTATGCCGCGTGCCTGGCGAAGTTCTAACGCGAAGCGCAAGTGCTCTTCGTCTCCAGCAAAGGGCTAATGACAAACAGGACGTACAAGGCCTACACAACAACTCTTTGTCGTGTAAGTCCTGTGCGTCCTGTTTGTCGTGTGTGTCCTGTTGCCCTGTTTACAGCGACTCTACATCGATATCTTCGAACGTGAAGTCAAGCTCTTCCAACTCTCTGCCTTCCACGTGCCGCTTGACACGAGTATGGTGGGCAAAGCCGGTACCGCCAGGGATCATGTGACCCATGATCACGTTCTCCTTGAATCCAAGCAGGTAGTCTGTCTTTCCTGCGGATGCTGCTTCAGTCAACACACGAGTTGTGTCTTGGAACGAAGCTGCCGAGATAAACGAGTCGGTGCTCAAGGACGCTTTGGTGATCCCTAAGAGGACTGGCGACGCTTGGGCCGCTTTTCCACCCTCTTTGGTGACCTTTAGGTTTTCCCGTTCAAATTCGCGCTTATCAACCTCTTCGCCGAACAAGAAGCTCGTATCGCCCGGATCGGAGACGCGGACTTTTTTGAGCATCTGGCGGACAATGATCTCGATATGCTTATCGTTAATATCCACCCCTTGGAGGCGATACACTTCTTGAACTTGGCGGACGAGATATTTTTGCAATTCGCGCACACCGCAAGTTTCCAAGATCTCGTGCGGTATGACCAAACCGCCGGTCAGCTGCTGACCTTTCACGACGTGGTCCCCTTTTTGGACGATCAAGTGTTTCGATGGCGGAATCAGGTGCTCCTCTTCCATGCCCGAGACTTCGTCGCGCACAACCACAATACGCTTGTTCTTCTGAACGCCGCGGAAGTCAACCACCCCGTCCAGTTTAGCGATTTCGGCCGAATCTTTCGGCTTGCGCGCTTCAAACAGCTCAGCAACGCGGGGCAGACCACCCGTGATGTCCCCCGTTTTCATTGCACCGCGCGGCAGACGGGCTAACAATTTACCAGCCGAGGCGTATTCCCCTTCTTCCACCGAGATGATCGCTCCGGCAGGAATCGGGTAGGTACCAACGAGTTCTTTATAGTCGGTATCAGCATAAATGGCGATTTGCGGGTGAAGCTCGCCGCGGTGCTGCTTCACGATGATCTCAGTCTGACCGGTTTGCTTGTTGACATCTTTCTCGGTCGAGATCCCTTCCACTAAGTCTTCATATTTCACATAGCCTGGGCGGTCGCAAATGATCGGAATGTTGTGCTGCTCCCATTCGGCGATCTTTTCGTTAGGCGTCACGTGCGCGCCATCTTCCACAAGAATCCGTGTTCCGAGGTCGATGTTGAACGTTTGCAACGCTTCGATCGATTTGGTTTTTAAGAGTTTTTTGTACTCATCCAAGGAACGCCCTTCATCGCGGACGATATTCAAGGTGCCGTTTTTGTTTAAGGCAATCCACTTGCCTTCTTCGGTTTTGACAGTCCGGATGTCCATATAGACAACGATGCCGGCCTGTTCAACAACGATCTCAGGCTTGATATTGGCGGATGCAATCCCCCCCATGTGGAACGTTCTCATCGTCAGCTGCGTACCTGGTTC
>JAGVLX010000102.1 GCA_020054065.1 Parachlamydiales bacterium
GTAATTTATAATTGCCCAATCATTATATTTGCCCAGAGCAAAATTTTCAACAACAGTAAAGAGGTTTTGAAAATATATTGACTATTCATTTAAAATTTAAGTCTATGAATACCATTGACCTATTTGCTGAGTACCGGCGCTCCGCCGAGCAGAAAGAGGAGCAAACCCTTCATCCTAAGGCGTCTCTATCAAAAAACCACCAGCGCCTAAGCGGAGCGGACGATGACCATCGCCTTCCGTATAAACGGGATGTGGACCGCATTGTGCATTCGAAAGCGTATGCGAGGTATATTGATAAGACTCAGGTCGTATATCTTGTTGAAAATGATCATATTACACACCGAGGGCTGCATGTTCAGCTCGTCAGCAATTTTTCGCGGGGAATTGCGGAGATTCTGAGGCTGAATCTGGATCTGGTCGAAGCGATCTCCCTAGGACATGATGTGGGACATCCCCCCTTTGGCCATGAGGGAGAGCTCTACCTATCCGAACTCTCAGAAGAGTATTCAAATCAAATCTTTGCGCATCCATGGCAATCGTGCCGCTTGTTCCGAGAAATTGAACCGTTGAACTTAGGACTTGCTGTCTATGATGGATTTTTATGCCATGATGGCGGACTTTCAGGGACAAAGCTGCACCCGCGTTTTGGAAAGTCGTTTGAAGACCACCAAACTGACTTGCAGGCAAAATTAAAGGATCCCGATAAAAACATTCTGCCGGGAACGCTGGAGGGGTGTCTGGTCAAGTTGTGCGACACGATGAGCTATGTCGGTAAAGATATTGAGGATGCCATCACAGTCGGAATCTTGACTCGGAACGAAGTGCCAAGGACGATCCTAGGTATCTCCAATCGAGACATTTTAAGCAATCTTGCGCGCGATGTGATAAAAATGAGCTATGGACAAGATTACATCGCCATCTCAGAAGAATCGCTAAATGCCCTCAAAACCTTGCGTAATTTTAATTTTGAACGGATCTACACTCACCCGCGTCTTAAAAGGGAATCGGCCAAAATTAAAAGAGGCTACCGCTTCTTATTTGAATTACTTCTGGAAGATTTAGAAAAAAACCAAGAAAACAGCCATATTTGGAAAGATTTCCTACACAGCAAATCAGACGCCTATCTATCCGCAAGTTCCAACCCGCAAAAAGTGATCGACTATGTAGCCGGGATGACCGACAGCTTCTTTGTCCGCACGCTCGAAACCCTCATGGTTCCCCGCCGAATCCAGCTCTAGAATATGTTAGGACTACTCATTGAAACATCAACCGAAAGGGGGCTGCTCGCCCTGGTCAAAGACGGCAAACTGCTGCAAAAAGCCGATCTGCCCGTCGGTCTGAACCATTCGCAGCAGCTTATGTACTACCTCGAACACCTGTTTACGGCTGTCCACTTATCAATTACTGATCTTCATTATATCGCTGTGGGAGTTGGTCCAGGTTCCTATACAGGGATCCGGGTGGGGGCTACCGTCGCCAAGACTTTGTCGTATGCTACCAAACTGCCGTTGATCGGGATTTCGACCCTGCTTACCTACACGTCCCCAAAACCCGGTGCGTTTGCAGTCGTGATCGACGCGAAAATCGGAGGGGTCTATCTGACCCTGTCCGATGGGAAAACCGTCCAACACCCACCCGAACTGGTGGATCTGAAACGAGCCGTCGAGCTGCTGCACCCTTACCCCACCCTGTTGACACCCAATGCCGCCCGACTACCCGGCAAGTTTAAGGAAATTCAGCCGGACACCCACTGGGAGTGGCTCGAATGCGGACCCGATCCGCTGCACTTTGCCCGGCAAGCCGAGGCAAAATGGAAAGAGCATGAGTTTACGACCGATGGGCAGCTTGAACTGCTCTATCTTCGCAAAACCCAGGCGGAATTAGACCGAATGTGATTCAAAATACGGTTGAAAGATATTGGGAGTTTCTTGTATTCTCTTAGCATCAAAACAATTTGTACCAACATGGTAACCAAGGAATAATTTTCCATGACAATGATCAAAGTACGCGCCGGTGATTCAATCGATAAAGCCCTGAGAGCTCTTAAAAAGAGACTTGATAAGGAAGGGGTAATGAAATCTGTTAAAGCTCACCGTTTTTACGCCAAGCCTTCCGTAAAGAAACGCGCGAAATCGAAAGCTGCTTTGAAGTACAAGAGAACCCGCTAGTAACTGGAAAAGTTAGCATCCCGGAAACCGGTATGCTAACGATAAACTTGTCATAAGTACCTCATTTTGTTATCATTAGGATTGAGGTTGTTAACTAGAATATTAATTATTGTTCATTTCGCGGTATCTTATGGCTGATTATTACGAAACTTTAGAAGTTGCCCGCACGGCAACACCAGACGAAATTAAAAAAGCCTACCGTAAAAAAGCTCTTAAATACCATCCGGATAAAAATCCGGGTGATCCCGAAGCGGAAAAAAAATTCAAAGAAATTTCTGAAGCGTACGAAGTCTTAAGCGATGACAACAAGCGCTCGATCTACGACCGCCACGGTAAAGATGGATTGAATATGTCAGGCGCTGGGCATCCCGGTGGATTTTCCTCCATGGATGAAGCCCTCCGCACCTTTATGGGCGCGTTTGGCGGCATGGGTTCCGATAATATCTTCGAATCGTTTTTCGGTGGAGGTGGGGGAGGGGAGTTCTCCGGCACGGCTGCCCACACGCATCGTCAGGGCGCTAGCAAACGGGTCAATATGACCATTACGTTTGAGGAAGCGGCTCGCGGCATCGACAAAGAGTTA
>JAGVLX010000006.1 GCA_020054065.1 Parachlamydiales bacterium
CAGAGACACTAAGAAATCTCTTCGTGTCTCTGTGCCTTCGTGCCTCTGTGTTGAATTTTTCTTCTAGTTATTTACCGATAGAGGGCCATAGAGGACCTGTTTCGCTCTTCTTAATCATTAGACCCGAAAAACACCTGGAATCGGATCGGGCAAGGGCAGGGGTACGGAGTAAGTAAGACGTCTATGCTTTCTCGGTTTCGGGATCGGTTTTAAATAGCTTTAATGTCACAGGTATTGTTTCATTTTGAAAGTGATGCACAGTCGTGATTGTCACGGTCCCAAATAGCGGGTGAATGGTGATGGTCTCATTCAGCTTCGGCTGTTGATAGGTTTCCACTGCTTCTGTAGCGGCTAATTTAACTTTCGACAATTCCGGGAAATCGTCTTCTATAAACCGCTTTTCGACGACTCGAGTCAGAATATCATTGTCTTTCATCAGCTGCATGCAGTCATGATATAAAACTCCTTTGCTATCCACACAGCGCGTGATCATCCCGCGGTACTTATCTTTGCCTATCGTCATTTCAGCCGGAATCACATACAGAACATCATCTCGATTGGATGTTCGATTTTTCCAAGTCGTCTTGATCGCATAATCCATGAAATCGTTAACAGTCGGACTCAGCAAATGGAATAGATGAATGCGCAGATGTTCCCGAATGGGGACATGCTCATATTCCGGAAAGGGTTTACCGGTTAATTGTTCCCCAAGGGGGTGTCGATGCCATCTGAGCACCCGGGCATGCTTAATGGGGTTAAATAAAGGGGCTTTGGGTTGCGTCATGACAGGCGGAGGGGGTGCCTGAATTGCCTGCTGAACCGGTTGCTGAGGTCTATAGTGAGGACGACTGCGGCGATGCTTCCTGCCTGTCGGTTGAGCCTGCGGTACTGGAGTGGACGGCACAGATTTCGGTTGTTCCGCGGGCTCCTTCACTTCGCTGGCGTTGCGGTCAAAACAGAGATTTAAATACGCCTCAAGGTTGGGAAGCGGCTGATCATAGATTTTGATGTCAAAACATTCGCCTTGCTCTTGAGGTTTGTGGAACAGCGACCTTTTGTAGGGGGCCACTTTCAACGAGCTTCCCATCCGGTCTAAGGCAACTCTAAAGAACGCGCGTTGATCTGCCCTTCGCTTCGCCCAAAAGCCATCTAGGCGCTGATGCAGTTGGTATACGGAAGGATCGATGTTCGTTCCTTCATCGATCATTTTATTATATTGCTGACGTTTGATTTCAATGCCCATCAGGGTCATCAGCACCGAGTAATACGGAGTGATCAGTTTTGTGTGAGCGGTGTATTTATCGAGACTGATGTCTTTGCTTGCGCTAAATTGATGAAAAAGTTCCCATAGATTGCGTGTGGAGTGGATCATGACATAATACATGGATTCATAGCGCATGAAACGCAAGTGGGTTTCGATCGTGTCTTTTAAATTTGCATTTTCCGTTTGTGCGTAGACTTTCTGCATCAATTGTTCACACTGGCCGATCTTTTTGGCGACCGCCAGGTTGGATTTGACATTGACTAAGTAATTCGTCCATTTCGCACGTGTGACATATTGTTCGTACTGCAGACGATAAGCCCATTCTTCTTCACAAGACTCATCAGCTTGAACTTTGCAGAGGACAACAGAATCGATCCGGTTCAGATGCAAGACTCCGCTTGTTTTTTCATAGGCATGCTTCTCCAAATCAAAAGTAATCAGACTAGTTTCTGTTTCATAGATATGGGCGTGAAAGAATTTTTCTTCCAATTGCAGATAGGTTAAAATGCGCTGATAGGCTTGAAGCTTTTCTTCAGGGGTTTTCGCGCAAACTTTGGTTAAGTACTGCTCTAGCCGGGCGTCGGGTGGGAGGTTAAAGCTCTCTTCAACTTCCGTAAGCATTTCTTCAAATTGCGCGCCCGAAATCGATGGCGGAGGGGGAACGAGCTGCAATAAGGGGTTTTTCGGTTTTGGCGGAACCCTTGTCATCTGAAGCAAGGTTTCGATGTCCATGCGTTCTTTGGGCCTCAACCGCTCTTTCGGGATAAAGCGTTGAACACGGTGGGTGAATTCTTTAACATTTGGATAGGTATAATCCGGGAAGTTAATCACACGATCCGTAATGCGATTGATTTTGGTCAGCGTCAGCTTTTTGTGCTCAGGAATGCCTAGCCAATACTTAAGCTGCGACTCGGTTTCTATTTTTTCGAGCTCAATGGTGCATTCTCTAAAACTATCGAGCGTACAAAAAGGGTATATTTTTGGTTCCATTATTAATCCTGGATATTAAATATTTTATAATGTGTAGATTATAGTGAAATAAATAATTAAAACATAACTTAAAATAATTGCTAACTGATTCAACCACTGAGGCAGTGAGCACGCTGAGAAAAAGTGAGAGGGAGAGTCAGGCTCTCAGAATGATCATTTTTCTCCATTTCCCTCATATTGACTCTGTGATCTCAGTGACTCAGTGGTTTCAATATCGGTTTTTTGCTCGTAGCGTTTTTCGATTGAACTTCTCCTCTTGTTTTGCTAGCCTTTTGCTCTATAACTTAAGTCATCCCTTAAATTTTTTATATTATTGAATCCCTATGAGAGCTCCATTAGCCTGGCTAAAACAACTAATCCCGATTGAACAACCACCGCTTGAAATCGCCAAAATGCTGACCATGCTTGGCCTAGAAGTGGAGGCGATCGAAGAGATCAAACCTGCATTCGAAGGAGTGATTGTCGGCAAAGTGATCGCCACAGAGCGGCATCCGAATGCTGACAGTTTGGTTTTAGCGTCGGTATCTGATGGCAAGGAGATCTTTCAAGTCGTATGCGGGGCACCCAACTGCCGCGAAGGATTGAAAACTGCGTTCGCTCCCGTTGGCGCCAGCGTCTTGGGCGATGATGGAAAAATGGACAAGATCAAACGAGCTAAGATCCGCGGGATTGAATCGTTTGGGATGCTGTGTTCCGGCAAAGAGCTGCACCTATCGGATGAGAGCGAGGGGATTCTCGAATTGGATGACGCCATTGCGGAAGGATCCGACTTTGCGGGACTCTGTCGGGAAACGGTTTTTGAAATTGGCCTCACACCTAACCTAGGGCATTGTTCTAACATGGTCGGCGTCGCGCGCGAACTGGCTGCCGCAGGTGGATTAAAAGTCAGCAAGCCTGAGCCTGAAGTGAAAGAGGATGCTGCGCTAAAAGTGAAAGAGTTAGCCACCGTTCGCGTTGACGATCCGGAGTTATGTCCCCGTTATACGGCACGAGTGATCCAGGGGGTGAAAATCGGGCCATCTCCTCAGTGGTTGCAAAGCCGACTTGAATTATGTGGTGTTCGAAGCATTAATAATGTGGTGGATGCCACCAACTATGTGTTGTTGGAATTGGGCCAGCCGCTGCACGCGTTTGATTACGATCAGCTCGCTGGACATGAAATCATCGTGCGCAAAGCCAAGGAAGGGGAAAAAATCACGCTGTTAGATGGAAAAGAGCGTGTTTTAAATTCCGAAAATCTCGTGATCGCCGACCAAAAAGAAGCGGTGGCCCTAGCGGGAATTATGGGTGGTTCCGCAAAAGAGGTGTCAGATAAGACAGTCAATGTATTGTTGGAGTCTGCTTATTTCAATCCACGTAATATCCGTCGCTCCAGCAAGAAATTAGGGATTCAGACGGATGCTTCAAAACGTTATGAGCGGGGGGCTGATCCGAATCTGCTCATCACTGCATTAGACCGCGCAACAGAATTAATTTTACAAATCGCCGGAGGAAAAGCGGCGTCTGGCGTGATTGAAGTGACGTCAGGGCCTTTTCCGGAAAAAGTGATCCGTTGCCGTGTCAAACGTGTAGATGAGCTGTTAGGTGTGCCCCTAAGTGGCGGCGAGATTGAAACAATTTTCCAACGGCTCGGATTCGAATGCAAAGCGCATGGGCAAGATGAGATCCAGGTCACCGTTCCCACTTACCGTGCTGACATTACAGCGGAAGTGGATTTGATTGAAGAGGTAGCGCGGATCTATGGCTACCATAACATTATGGCCAAGGAAACCCGTTTTGAAACCTCCACGATGCCAAGTTCGCCGATCTTCTTGTTCGAGCGGGAAGTGCGCAACCGTTTAATTGCCGAAGGGCTTCAAGAATTTGAAACCTGCGATCTCATTGGGCCTACTTCACTCGCGTATTTGCAGAAGGGCACCATCCGCGAGGAAACCCTCGTCAAGGTGATGAATCCGACTTCGATCGAGCAGTCGGTTTTGCGTCCCTCCCTATTACCTGGACTGCTGGAGTTATTAAAGTACAACTTTGACCACGAGAACCATGACATCAGCGGATTCGAAGTGGGACGCATTCACTTGAAGGAAGGGGATCAGTATAAGGAACAGTCGGTAGCTGGAGTCATTTTATCCGGTAAATCACGCCAGCCGCATTGGGACGTCAAACCTGCTGATGACGATTTCTATGATCTGAAAGGAATTATCGAAAATATCTTTCAAGAGCTAGGAATTGAACAGCTGCATTTTGAGCCTAGCCACCTCAACATTTTCCATTCTGGACGGCAAGCTTCGATCATTATCAATCAGATCACTGTCGGATCGCTGGGAGAAATTCATCCTGCGTTAGTGCGCAAGCTGGATGTCCCGCAACGAATTTATTATGCGGAATTTAATCTGCACGATCTGATTCCGTTGCGCCGCCTTGTTCAAAAAATGGTTCCGCTGCCAATCTATCCGGCTTCGGAGCGCGATTGGACGATTACGTTGAAAGAAGAGACTACCTTAAATGAAATCCAGGGGGTATTGTCCAAAATTAAATCGACCATTTTGGAGAAAGTCACCTTGCTGGATATCTATCGCAGCGATCGTTTAGGAAAAGAGAAAAAAAATGTCACTCTTCACTTTGTATACCGGGATCCGCAAAAAACATTATCCCAGGAAGAAGTGGACGCAGAACACGCGCACGTCACTCAACAAGCCCTGCAATTATTAGGAAAACAAGTCATTTGAACCTCGTCAACTCATAAGGTGCCTTTATGAAAAAACGTTCTTTCTTCTTGCTGCTCGCTTTACTCGCTGCATCAACGGCCTGCAGCCGCCGCTGTGATAATGATGTTGTCTGCGAAAGGTATATCCACCGCTATGGAGTAGAGGTTCAGCCGGATGACTGGGCACAACGAGGTCAAGACGGGCAGGTGATCTCCACTCTATCCACCGGGGAAATGGTCACCACTTCTTATGCCGCTGGAGAGCTGCATGGAGATACTTACTATACCTACCCACATAGCGACACAGTCCAAAAAGTCCAATCGTATGACAAAGGTCAGCTAGTCCGTGAAGTGGATCATAACAATTTTGGACAGCCCCGGTCTGAAAAAACTTATCATACATCCACGTCGTACACCGAAAAATCGTTTTATGATAACGGAGCGCCCCAAGCCGTCGAAGAGTATGCGGATGGAGAGTTGAAGCAGGGGACTTACTACACGATCAATAACCAGCTCGAATCCCGCGTCGAAAATGGCAAAGGCACCCGGTTCGAGCGCGATGCGTTTGGGACCTTAGAAGCCACTTACCTCATGGAAAATGGTCGCACAAAACTCAAGAAAACTTTCTATCCAAGCGGTGCGCCGCATTCGAACATCCCTTATGTTAACGGCAAGATTGAAGGGGAGGTCAAAACCTTCCTGCCAACCGGTGAGCCGGAATCTGTAGATATTTATACAGCCGGGATCCTCAACGGAACTTCCATCGAGTTTAGAAATGGCGAGAAGTTCTCAGAAATTCCTTATGTGCAAGGTGTTAAAGAAGGGGTGGAGAAACATTATCGGGATGGCATGACTGTGGTCGAGGAAATTTCTTGGAGCGGCGGGTTACTCCATGGTCCAAGCACCAGTTATGTGGGTGACACAAACACCACGCAATGGTATTACAAAAATAAACCAGTGACCAAAACCAACTTTGACCAACTGACCCGCCAAAACAAGTTGTAAACTGACAGAATAAATTAACAGGATAAGCAGGATATTAAAAAAAATAACAAGGATAACCAGGATGACCAAGATAGGAAATTGGATAATTACCTAATCATTTTCTATCCTGGTTATCTTGGTCATCCCTGCTTTGTATCTATTTATCCTGCCTATCCTGCCGCGTAGCGATCCTGCTTATCTTGTTTGGATTTTTGTGAGTATAGTATGGCCGATTACTTTGCTGACTACTACTGGAAAAAAGGCGTCCCGCAAGGGATCGGCCTCTGTGACCCTGTTAAGGGCATTTCGTATAAAATCGTCACCGATCCTTATCATAAGCGCTACACTATCGAAATTTATGAAAGCGGCGTCTTTTTTGAGTTAGCTTATGATTCGTTTCTGCTGGACTTTCGAAAATTAACCCCTGTCGAACAGACCGCCTGGCAGCGCGAAGCGATTCACACCACGCCGGACGAAACCACAAATGTCATCCGCAATATCGATGACCGCATCATTGTGATTGAAACCATCCGCTACGTTGATCACCTTTCTCGAGAGTGCATCATCCACTCGCCTCATCAAGTCCTGCTGGCTAAACAAGTGATGTTTTACGAAAAGCTGCAAGATCCGTTCAACGGGGTGATTTTATACGACCGCTACGACAAACCGGTCATGGTGAAGGTGTATAGCCTAGACGAAAAAGGGGAGTTTGCCGAGTTGTTGGAAGAGTATCGGGATATGAGCAAACTCCCTGCTAAATTCGGTGGAAAATAATGCCCCGTGTGAACTTCCCTGAAGAAGGGATGCAAGCCTCAGTTCCCAGCGGAAGCGACCTTCAAGAAATAGCCCAAAAACACCCGCATCTCCCTTTTAAATTCGGCTGCCGCCAAGGGCAATGCGGGGTCTGTGCCCTCAAGGTGCTTGAAGGGATGGAAAACCTCACTCAACGCTCGGAAAACGAGCTAAAAACTCTCCAAAGCAAACAGCTCGACCTCACCCACCGCCTCGCTTGCCAGTGCGCTTTAAATGGCGACGTGTCTCTTGCTAGATGTTGTGTAAGTAACCACAGAGCCACTGAGATCACTGAGTAAATATTGAGAAGATTTATGAAATTTAGTTGCTTAACACTCCAGTCTCAGTTTTCTCACTGATCTCAGTGGTTGCAGTAATGTTAAATTAAAATAATTTATTTGATTAAAATAAATTGTTTATGGTATCATTCAAATTATAATAATTTTGATATATTTTTTATCGCTTCTTTACAAACTCGTTGTTAAATAGATATTAATTAAAGCACGCGAGGAGGAGCTTATGACCAAAGCGCAGCTACTAAAGAAAATTGCAAGATTGGAATCCATTCAAGATCAGCTCGTTGCAGAGCTTCAAACGCTGGATGTCATGCTTAAGGCTGTGGGTTTTGAAAACGGCTTGGCTACCATGAAAGCCGCCGCAACAGAACTAGCATCCATGCTGGAAAAAGAAGAGCAGAATAGCGACGCAGCCTAAGGCTTATTCATCTTAGCCAAGGCTGTCTGGATATATTTCTTGCCTCTCTCTCCCACCCAATGGATAATGACAGCTCGGCCATTGAAACCATCGATCAGCCGCCAATTGTAGATGGCTGGCAGGGGATCGACCAGAATTTTTCCCTGCAACACTAAATCCCAAAGCAGATCCTGATCGCCAATATAGTGTTTTTCTTGAAGAAGGATCTCGTTCACCCATTCGATTAAATAACGGTTCCCGTGTGCATACGGAACCACCCCCGCATTATAAACCATTTGTCCTTCTTTGATCTTGTTTGCTTGTCTAAGCACGAGATGCGTATTTTTAGGCTCTGGTGCGAGCGCTAAACGATCCGCATACGCATACTCGAAAATAGGAGCTAAAGAATTGTACACCTCGCAGTCTAAATCCAACCAAACCGCCTGTTTGAAGGGAGCGTGCAGCATCGCGAACGGTTTTTTAAACCACGCCTCACGCGCAGACCACAAGTAGTTTTTTGGAAAGAGTGCTTCCCAATCGTGCACCAGCGTAGGGTCGATATGTTCCCGGCTAGAAGCGTGAAAGTGCGTAAAAGCAAAGGGAATTACCGTTCCACGTCTTTTGCACCACGCTGCCGCCGAAGAGCTCATTCCCATATCTACAAACACAACCGGAAACGCATTATGCTGTGCATAGTGGTACCACCAAAAGGGGAGCATCCACTCGGAACCGCTGTCGCTGGCGACCACCACACCTTGGGAGTGTTCCGCTGGAAATAGCCAACGAATCTCTTCCATTACTTATCTTTGATCAGGGTTAAGAAACTCTTGATATGCGCTTTCCCAGGATTGGCGACATAGTGGATCACGACCGCGTTGGGATTGATGCCATCAACCATCCGCCAATTATAAATCGCTGGCATATCCACGATCGTCCAATGCCGCGTGAGGATCAGGTTCCATAATAAATGCTGGTCGCCCATCGTGGCATGCTCTTTGGCTGCGACCTCTTTGACCCATTCCTTCAAATAAACGTTTTGGTGGGCAAAAGGAATCACTCCCGCATTGTACACGGTTTGATCTTCTCGAATCATTCCCCGTGCGCGTAGAGCGCCGTGGGTTCTGGCAGGCTCCGGAGTCAACCCCAGTTTATCTCTATACGCATACGCGAAGATCGGTTCTAGCGAGCTGCACACTTCGCAATCCAGGTCGGTCCAGATGGTCTTTTCAAAGGGAGAATGGAGCATCGCAAACGGTTTTTTTAACCACGCCCGGCGTGCGGGCCAAAGATATTCTGGCAAATGGATCGACTCCCACAGCTCGACGAGCTTAGGGTCGATGTGTTCCCGCGGGGTCGGATTCCAAGAAGTAAACGCAAATGGGACAACTTCCCCCCGCTGCTTGCACCATTCGATTTTGGCGGGGCTCATTCCAAAGTCCACAAATACAACGGGATAGGTATTATACTTCGCATAATGATGCCACCAGAATGGCAGCATCCATTCGGAGCCGCTATCGCTGGCGACCAGGACTCCCTGGGGGCGGTCGGGCGGGTGGATCCATTCGATCGGTTCTTTAAGCTCCATATCCCTTGTTTTAAATTTTTTACGTTCTTCCCGCAATAGAAAATGCCGTTGGCACGCGATTAGCTCTATCTTTTGCCAAATCATGCGGAGGTTGCCGATGACTAAGACTCAAATCTTAAAGAAAATTGCTGAACTCGAGTCGATCAATGACCAGCTCTCCTCGGAGATACAGGAGATCGATATTTTATTGCGGAGCAGCGGATTCCCGAACGGGCTGGCTTCCTTGAAGGCCGTTGCGCAAGAAATGCTGCAAATGATGCACGAAGAGCAAGAGAACATGCGGTTTCATGATGACGATGAACAGGCCTCATAATAGTGCTAGGACATGATTTTAAGGGTTAACATAAAATTGATGCGGGATTTAAAAATTCTTAATAATTTTCAGGTTAAATGGAGGACGTAAAAGCAATCAGAGGTAGGAATCAGATGCGCAATAAACATAAAAAAACACTCCAAAAAGAATTAGCTAGATTAGAGTCGGCCCAAGACCATATTGAAACGGAATTTACCCAGCTAGACGATCTCCTAAAGCTTGTGGGATTCGAATATGGATTGGCCAGTTTAAAAGCAGTTTGTATGAAGATGCAAACCGAAGCTGAACAATAATAATACTAATACCTAATAATTAATGATTTATAACTAAAATCATAAGTTTTCTCCTAAAATAACTATCGTTATAGTTGACCGAACTTTGGTGCCCTACCTCACTAAAGTTCGGTTTTTTCTTTGGCATGCCTTTTGCTCCTTTTGGACCCATCTGAGCCAGGGGGTATCTATGAAAACCAAGAAGGCAGACCTGTTTAGAAAGATGGCTATGCTAGAATCGGTGAATGACCAGTTAGCCTCTGAATTAAGCTATGTGGACCAGTTAATGCGGCTGGTGGGATTTACCGGTGGAATTGAAACGCTCAAAGCGACGGCCAAAGAATTAATTGATATGGATTTGAGACAAGAAAAGGATGAGGAACAAAACGAATTTTAGCTATAGTTGTCAGCATGAGTAAGCTGAAACTATGGAATCAACATGCGAATTGGGAAGCGGCCGAGCAAGCATGGGATGCGCAAGCACAAAGCGCGGCGGAACGTCAGCCGAATAAGGGATTGAAAGTCTTGCCTAACATGCCGGGAATGACAGAAGAGACGGCCCGGTTTTTCAAGTGGAAAGCGTTCAAGTGGATCATCGCAAAGGATCATGGTTTTAAAGTCTTGAAGAAAGCGATGCGTCATCCGTTTAGGTATGGATGGAATTATTTTAAGTCGTTATTCCGGCAGAAGTCTTATCTTCGGGATGGCGATTTTTTTCTGTATGGGATCTCCAGCGTGGAAGAGTTTCATGCATTAATGGCAGATCCTTCCCATGTGTTTGTCGTGGGATTTTCTTATTGCCATAAGCCTTTTGAATGCCCTTCGGGGCGGTTTACGGATCAGTGTGTGCATGATGCCGCGAATCCGGTGTGCCAGCAATGTTTTATTGGAAAGGCTGTGCATGCGCTGCCGGAGCGGGTGATTCCGGTGTTTATTCCGACCGTGCATTATATCGGGAATAAGATCTTTGAATTGATGGAAGCGAATCCTGGGCGTGAGGTGATTTTCATCATTACCGCGTGCGAGATGACGCTGGAGATGTTTGGAGATTGGGGTAATATGGTCGGGATCAAGGGGATTGGCGTGCGGCTGGCTGGTCGTATTTGCAATACCATGAAGGCCTTTGAATTATCTGAAGAGGGGATCAAGCCCGGTTTGACCGTCGTGACTGACGAGACTCAGCGACGCATTTTAGACCTCATTAAACTGAGTTGGGAATAAGCCCAGGGCAATATTTTTTGGCGTGTAGGTCCTGTGTGTCTTGTATGTCGTGTTTGTCCTGGTCTATTAGAAAGAATACCCTAGACCTCCGCCAAAGGTAAAGCCTCCAACTTGAATATTTCTTGTATAAACGTTGGATTCGTTCTCATGAAAATGCACTTTAGCATAAGAATATTCGCCGAAAATATCGATGACCAAGCGATCGCTTAGGCGGTAATTAAAGCCCGTATTTACAAAAAAACCAAGACCGTTTTTTGATCTATTTTTATAGACATAGGAAGAGAAGTTATGTTGGTGCAGATAGAAATAGCGCGGTCCAACAGCGAAATAATAGTCCACATTCGCATTAATTGCGTATATAGGCTTAAGGCCAATATTAATAGGAACCGACCATAACGATGTTTTTTGATCTCCATTTATGGATTTGCCTGATGCGTAAATATATTCTACAGCGCCATATCCATTGAGGGTCCATCTACGAGTCAGATTCCACACAGGATAAGAAGTACATAGTTGTAAATCCAAGCCACCCGGATCATAGATCTTGCGCATTTTAGAGTCTGAGAAAAAGAAATAACCCACTTTGACTTCAAACATGGGCTGAGAATAACAGCATGGCTGGGTTGCTAATAACGTGGATGAGATAGTTAGCAAAGACCAAACAAACATTTTGAACTTAAGGAGCGAGTTTATCATTTTGTGTTCTTTCATTTAAGGTGTGATCACGATAGTGGCCGGGGAGCTTTCGTTGCCTGCTGAGTTAAATGCGGTAATGGCATAGCTGTAGGAAACCCCCATTTTTCTATTGTGATCTTGATAAGTATAAGTGGAAGCATTTACCTGTGCGATTCTATTTCCATCGCGATAAATGAAATAACCGGTCACTCCTGATGATGGGCTAGGTGTCCATATCAGTTGGTTATAGAGTTCATATTCTAATCCAAAGTCATTTTTCTTTTGCTTACCCTGAAGATTGGAGGGGGGTTGCAAAAAACCTAAAAAGTTAAATTGCACAAACGTAGGATTTCCGATGGGGAGATAAGAGAGCGAATAATTTGGAGTGGTTCCTGTAAAGGTGACTGAATTAAATGTGCCTGTAATGGCAGACGAAGTGAGAACGATGTACGTTCCAGGCTGTGCATTGGGATCAAGGCTGATTTCCAAATTACCGGCTAACGATGTGGGTCCAGTCACAGTAACAGTGGAAGATGTACTGTTGGAATCGATGTCGATATGGACAAGGCTTCCGGGGGTATTGTTAACTGGATTTGCTGAACTTAGGGACAAACTGCCAAGCGTGAGCGTTCCACCGGGGTCTGGAGAGATCGTTCCGGAATTAACCGAGACATCACCGGTCAAGGTCCCAATCCCGCTGAGCGTACCTCTTTGCGGACTAAATCCACTGTTTCTGCAGACGAAAATAGGTGCCCCATCGATCAGTCCATTCACTTTAAAATTCGCATTGTTGATCATGATGCTCCCTTGATACTCGGTGGTTCCGTTGTAAACAACAGTTCCATTTCCTCTGACAAAGACAGTGGTTCCGCCTGCGCCGAAAGAGGTATCATCCGTAAACGCGACTTGATCGCCGAGTGTCAAAAGATCACCAGCATTTTGCGCCATGAGGGTGAGTGATGAACCTGTACGCAAGAAAATACTATTTCCCAATGCGGATCCATCTGCGCCATCTGTTCCATCTGGGCCCCCAGCTCCACGAGTGCCAGCTTGTGTCGTATTGTTTGATGTGTTGAAGGTTGTTGGAGTCCCCGAGAGGGATTGTAGGGTGAAATTCAAATTGCTATCCACAAAGATTGCGGCTCCAAGACCACTTCCACCACCGCCTCCGCCGCCACCGGAACTTGATCCAACGGTATTGGCGCCACTCCCGCCCGATCCTCCACCAAGATTTCCAGTATCCAATCCGCCCAAGGCATTCGATCCATTAGAAGGTCCGCCGCCACCACCACCGCCTCCGCCAAGAGAATCACCCCCTTGCGCAAGCGTCGTACCCGATTGGTTGACTCCGCCGCCGCCGCCTCCACCGCCAAGTCCGCCCGATCCACCTTTTACCGTGTAAGCCGTATCAGATGCGCCCGTGCCAGCCCCACCGCCGCCACCGCCACCATAGCCACCACTCCCGGCTTGTCCGTCCACTCCATTTGTAGAAGATGTGACGACGATACCGCCTCCGCCGGCTCCTCCACCATCTCCGCCATTGCCCCCGGAAGGAACGGCACTCCCTCCTGGCGCGAGGGCACCTTGCGGCGGTAATCCATCGCCTCCCCAGCTTCCCCCGCCGCCGCCTCCAGAGGCGAGTCCTCCCGTAGCGCTTCCTCCGCCGCCGCCGCCCGCGTTGGTTCCTCCGGTATTTCCTCCAGCGCCGGAACCAGCGGTAATCGCTAGTCCATAACCATTCCCATCTTGTCCAAAGTCCTGATCTGAGCCCCCATTTCCCAGATTCGTGGGTGTGCCGATGCTGGCGCGGGATCCCAGACCTCCCCCTCCGCCTCCACCCCCGCCTAAAAAGTCAGTCGAAAGCGTGACATCGCCACCATTTCCCCCAAAACCTCCGCCACCAGCGCCACCAGTACTTCCGGTGGTTGTAATGGAACCTCCATTTCCGCTAAAGCCTCCGCCACCGCCGGCGCCTTCATTGCCGGTTGAGGAGGAGCCTAAATAACTTCCTCCATTTCCTCCAACCGCCGAGCAGTTGTTAATTGACACATTCATCAGGGTGATGGAAGGATTCGAACCATTTAAAAAGAATTGAGGGGCATAGATAGCTCCTCCAGCCCCCATGCCGCCGCCGCCCGAAATTCCGTTTCCGCCATCCCCTCCTTTTGCGGTCAGGTTTTGAAAGATCATGTTTTGGATCGTCACATTTCCCGTGGGAATGAAAAATCCGCTGTAAGCGCCGCTGTTACCGTCAATAGTGACCGTAGGAATAGAGCCTGGGTTGCCAATGGTGATATTCACAGGGTTTGAGGAATTATTAATAATGGGCAGAATTCCATTGAGCTGAATGGTCATGGGAAAAGCAAAAACAATCGCATAATCATCGGGTGTCGTGTTTAAATCTTGATTCATTGAATTCAAGCAATATCTCAGATCGCCTACATCGCCAATGCCCCCGGGATTATTATCTGTACTTAAGGTTACATTGAGCGTTGTTAAAGCGAACAAAGAATGGGAAGTGAAGAGAAAGATAAAATATTTGAACATATGTCAAATTAAATTTTTTATTTATCGTATTATTTAAGAAAGAATTATTCAATGTTTAAAATCTGGAAGGGGAGAGAATTCGATTTTTTGAGGAGGATAGTGAGGCCTCATTGCAAATGCGACTGTTGCATATCTTGTTTTGCCGCTTGGTAAGACAATGTGAGGGGTTGGGTAGATGGAAAATTCGGTTAGGAGCCCTCCGGGAATGAGTAAGATCGAATTTGAAAACTCTCTTTGGGGCGGAGAAAAATCCTCGACGGTGAATGAGGATTTATAAGGAGAAAGAAGAAGCGATTGGTTGTCCGTGCTGTCGAGAAAAAGGGAAAACGCAGAGCCATCGTAATGCGGCCTTGTGTTGACGTAGGAAGGAAGATATTTGACGACCTTAAAAAGGATGGGAGGACGGTTATAGGTTGAGGAGAAAATCGTGTCTAAACCTAGCTTAACTGCCGCATCGTTGAATAAATTTCCGTACGGTTTTTGGATCGCGAGACAAGCTTCCAAAAAACGGGTGATTTCGGGAACCTTATTGAATTCTGGATAGTGAGAGTTAATAAATTCATGGAAATGGGGCGAATAATAGAAGGAAACTTGCGATCTTCCTTCATTTTCTGACTCATCGTAGAAACCAAAAAAATCGGTGGAATAGTAATTTCTATCTTTTGAACGAATAAAACGTTCTTTTGCGCGGTATAATTTTTGGGCCCAAACGGGATTGGTTTGAAGGAATGCAATGAACTCATCGAAATAGGCGTAGAGAGAATCGAACGTTGCCGCGGTAGGGTTGCTATTGCAAATTTCTGCATAACCTGTGCGTTTGAATTGTTCGGCCAGCGGCGTGGCGCTAAGCAATTGAAAGGCAAATAAGAGGAACATCAATAGAAAAAATTTCTGTCGGACAGTCATGAATGCATCGTATAAGGCATTCTTTAAATTTGCTTCACTAAAAATCATCTTGGTAGCTTGTAGAAGTGCCGCTTCCGCGGCACGCTTGCATCATGTCTATCAACCCATAGCTGCGGCGCAAAATAGCGCCTTGCAATGGGCTATTGATAGAAATGTCGCTCCGCGACAAAAACTATAGGATTTAAATTCACAAAAAAATGCAGAGTCTTAATCTAAATCTTAATCATTTGTTGTGTGGAACTTACAGGCCTCAGAATGATGAATCCAAAAAATATTGAGGACTGTAAGTTCGGCACAAAAAACTTTGCTTAGCATGATGCGTATGTGAGAGCGCCGCACTCCAAAGTGCGCTGCGCGCACGACTTCGCCTAGATGGCGATGTAGTCTTGGAAAAGGATGTCGGGTGTGATGGCACGAATACAGGCCCCTGTCGGACAGGTGCGCAGCACTGGACACCGTTTTTCAAACGTTCTTCCGTAGGGGCAGTTCCCTTGAAAGGCGCGATGTTGAACCCCCAGGGGCTTATACTTGGATGCCAATGAAGGGCCAAAAACGGAATAAGTCGCCGTTCCGGCTGTTCCTGCCAAATGCAACGGTAAGGAATCCATTGCAATCACGCGGTCCACCTTAGCCATCATATTTTGCAATACTGCCAGCGGCAGCCGGGGAATAATAATGCTGCAATCGCTCAAATGTTTTTGAATCTCTTCGACGCCCATTTTTTCTTTGGGCGTTCCCCAAGCCAGAATAAAGCCTGCAGGATAGTGTTGATGAATCTTTGCCAGAAAACGCATCAATGTATCTAATGAGATTTGCTTATTCGGCCAGTTAGCTCCTGGGCACACCATGATTTTTTGTTTGCCGCTCAAATGTGGATGGGCTAATAGACGCTCCACTTCGGTCTCTTGGTCGGGAGTGATCTTTAACGTGACTTGATCTGAAACGGTCGAGCCTTCGTCGTGATAGTGATGCTGCACCAGGTAAAGATAGTCCGATCGGATATTTTGTTCGACGGGTGGCGTATACTTGGTGTTCGTGAATAAAAGATTCGGCCATTCGGGGACAGCCGTTTTGGCAAAGCCAACTTTGACTGGGCTGCGGGCTAGCCAGGTGGCTAATCCCGATTTCAAATTCCCTTGCAGGTCAAAAACGATCGTATACTCATACTCTTGCACGGCGCGCTTGAAGGCGCGGATCTCACCGATGGTCTCCAGCTTGTAGAGGGATCGGCGCCACTTCTTGCTATCGATGGTTAAAACACGATTGATATAAGGATGCGCTTTGACAAGTTCCGCAAACGGTTTTTCAACGATCCAGTCGATTGAAGCATCGGCAAATTTGTTTTTCAAATAGCCGATGACCGGAAAGGTGTGGATGATATCGCCAAGCGAGGAGCTTTTAACAATCAGGATACGCATGATAGTTTGAGTTTAACCTGTTTGGAATTTTTAGTCGATCCATCCGCCGCCCAGCACACTTTCGCCTTGATAGAAGACAGCGGCTTGTCCTGGAGTGACAGCATGCTGCGGTTTATCAAAGACAATGCGGGCTTGACCGTTAGGCATGGGGTATACCCTACCGGTGCTTTCCGGTCCGCGCGAGCGCACTTTAAAGGTCGCTTCATAGCTCTTTCCTAGCTGCGGTTCTAGCAAAATCCAGTTGACGCGCGAGACGGAAAATTCGGTTTTGAGGGTGTCTTCTTTATTTCCTACTCTCACTTCCTTCGTGGCAGGATCGATTCCTGTGACATAGAGAGGCCGTCCGAAAGCGATCCCTAACCCTTTCCGTTGTCCGATGGTGACGCTATGGATACCAGCGTGTTCCCCTAAGTCTGTTCCGTCGACATGTTTGACTTTGCCTTTGGCTTCGGCCGTCAGTTCCGGAAAGTTCCGTTCTAGAAAGGCGACATAGTCTCCATCAGGAATAAAACAAATATCCATGCTTTCCGGCTTCTTGGCGGTGACAAGATTGGCGGCTCCGGCCATTTCACGGATCACATCCTTGGTGAAATCGCCTACCGGAAACAGCGTTTTAGAGAGTTGCTCTTGAGTCATGCTGAATAAGAAATACGATTGGTCTTTGTTGCGGTCCCGACCGCGCAACAGATGCCAGCGTCCCGTCGCTTCATTAAAATGGATTCTAGCATAGTGCCCCGTGCACACTTTGTGGGCGCCGATTTCCAACGCTTTTTTATAGAGCGTATCGAATTTGAGTTTTTCGTTGCATAAGATACAGGGGCTGGGAGTTCTTCCGGCAAAATACTGTTCGGCAAACACTTTGACCACCTGATCCCAGAACTCTTGCCGAAAGTTGATGGCATAGTAGGGAATGCCTAGCGATTCGGCAACTAGACGCGCGTCTTCGACGGATTCGGATCCACAGCAGCTTTGGGTGGAGCACGCTTGTTCTTCCGCCTCGGGGCCTTTCCATAGGCGCATGGTCATGCCGACACAATCGTATCCGGCATCTTTCATCATAGAGGCGCAGACGGAGGAGTCGACTCCGCCTGACATGGCAATCACAACTTTTTCTGGATGGGTCATAAACTAGATCTCGTGTAACAATTGTCGCAAAGGGCGTCAAAGTCGATATTTTCTTCTACCAGCGCGATCGCTTGCTCGACCTTGGAGATATCCTCTTTGCGAATTTTAGCAGTGTAATGAGTAATCATTTTCATCGCGTCATAGCTGCATAGTGGCGCATACAGCACCGGAACGTTGCTGGCCTTGATTTTAGCGATGAGAGAATCGGAAGGGGGTTTGCGACTGGTCAAAATGATCCCGCCTTCGAAATCGGTTTCTTGCTCCTGCATCATTTTGTGGTGCATGTCGAGGTTGGCTAAGATAATGTCTTCTCTGCAGGCAGGGGTGATGATGAGCTCATTGGGAAGCATGTCATATTTGTAGCTGTCCAGCGATCCGGCGACCAGACGGCGGCGGTTAAAGTGGCGGTAGCGATGCTGTTCGCCGGCGATCAGCGTTGTATCAAAAAGCAATTCAAAATCTTTAATGGTGGGCGTATGTAAAAAGCGGTTGTATGGGACGCAGCCAATCAAAGGGATGCCCCACGATTTAAGGGCTTTGGGGAAGTACTCAAGAATCATGTCCCGTTTTTCATCGAGGACCTTATTGAGGATAATTCCTTTAACCTGGACGCCGTTGGCGCGGCAGATGGCGATATTTTGGGCCAGTTCGTCATAGGTGGAACCTAATCCGCCGGAACCGATCAGAATCATGTCTAGGCCAAGTCTAGCGGCCACTTGAGCATTATTCATATGGATGATGGACCCAACGCCGACATGTCCCGTTCCTTCGACTACCGTGTAGTTGCTTTGATTTTCAATCCGCTCAAAGGCGCTGCAGATCCGCTGTTCAATCGCTTGGGAAGAAATTTTGCCATCCAGAAAATCGCGGGTAAAGTTGGAAGGGAGGATGACCGGGCTCATATCCGAATAGGGAAGGGGAAGCTTAAAAAATTCGTGGAATAGGATGGCATCTTTGTCGACAATCGTTCCATTTTCGGTGGTGACATGTTGTTGGCCGACCGGTTTGATGAAGCCGACTTGGTTAAAACGTTTTTTTAAAGCAGCTAGAATCCCGAGGCAAATGGTAGTTTTCCCTACGTTTTGTCCGGTTGCAGCGATAAAAACAGCGTTTTTAGCCATGGCGCCTCCTAATTAAAAGGTGAATAATAGCATATTAAAACATTACTTTAAAGGGAAAGGACCAAGGCCTTCAGGACAAACACGGCCGCGCTTGTCCTGTATGTCCTACGTGTCGTGGATCTCCTGGTCCTGCTTATTTTGGTAGATGACCCGTTTCTTTACCCAGAAGGCATGGAATAAAACCGGCCACATAAAAACAGGCGAAGGTCAACATGGCTTGGGAATATCCACCGAACCATGGTACGAGCGCTCCCATAAACAAAACGGCAACTGCCGTCACCATGCGTCCGCAATTGAGGCAAAATCCTACCGACGTTGCACGAACTTCGGTCGCAAAAAGTTCCGGCAAATAGATATACATCGTGGCTTGTGCTAGCCCAACAAACAATCCCAATGCTGAATGTTCCCAGTAGATGGCTTGAGAAAATACCGTATGGGTTAAGAACATCAAGGCCGATGTGATCAGAGCACCGGCAAACGATGTTGCAATCACAGGCAACCTTCCGAAGCGGGTGACAAGGGGCCCTGCCACCATGCACCCCACGATGGCACACAACGCATGCAAGATGGTAGCGGTGTTTTTTTCATGACCGCTGCTTGTCCCATTCAACAAATCTTGAATCCAGGTTGGAATCCATGCCAAAGAGGCCCAATAGGCGATAAGCAATCCGCCAAAGGCAAGACTGCCGATTAGCAAGTTGCGCCGATTTGCGGCATCAAAAGGCGTGGGTTTAACCCGTTCGATCTGGTTTGTTTGACTGGCTAGCCAAACGGGAGATTCGCTTAAGTAACGGTAGACGATGCCGCACAGCATGATGGGCAGGCTGCACACGAGGAATGCCGCGCGCCACTCTGCAAAGAGTTGGGCAATCACCCCTGACAAAAGCACGCCGACTTGGTAGGAAGTGATTAATGCGCCCAGCGCCAGGGCGCGTGAACGGGTGGGCCACACTTCAGCTAAGTAAACGGAAATGCATAACATTTCGCCCCCGACCCCTAAGCCTGTTAAAAAACGACACACAGCCATTTGCCAGGGGGACTCCACGATGCCCGCGATGCCGGTAAAGAGGGAGTACACGGCGACGGAACACGCCATGGCGGTGATTCTTCCATAGCGGTCGCTGAAGATTCCAAACAACATGCCGCCTAACATCCATCCGCATAAAAATAAGCTAACGAAGGAGGATCCGATTTGGCTGATCACAGTACGGTCAGTGGAATGGACGAGTTCCGAAACGGCCTGAGGCAGGACTAACGAGAATAAGTTAGCGTCCATTCCAGCGAAAATGCCGCCGAGCCAGCATAATCCAAAAACGATCCATCGTGGGCTGGATGAGGAGCGTTCAACAGTTGCGGTTTCAGTGTTCATGGCGAAAACTCCAGCATCCATTCGGTTGACTTGCGATGGGTGCCATCGATTACCGCTTTAAATTTGCGGCGCAGCAACTGGCAGATCGCTCCTGGTCCAGAATGTTTGTGGTGGGGATCGTGCGAGCCAATTAATCGATCGTCGACGGATTCGGCAAATGAAAAGTGTGCGGCTGTTCCCATGACGATGAGTTCTTCGCATGAGTACAGCATCGAACGGTCGATTTTTTCGAAATGAACCGTGTGGCCTTCCTCTTTTAAAAACTCAATGGCGGTGCGCATGGTCAATCCTTCCAACTGCGAGCTCCCGACATTAGGCATCAGCAGGCGTCCGCGATGTACCATTAATACGTTGGCGACACTAGCCTCCACGATATATCCCTCGTGGTCCATGAGTAACGCCTCGTCATACCCGTGCCGTTGAGCTTCGCCGCTGGCCAAAAATGAGTTGACGTAGCAACCGCCGGCTTTAGCTTTGGTAGGCATTGCGGAGTCCGAAAACTTTCTCCAGCTCGACACCATTAAACGCATTCCCTTATCGGGGTTGAAATAGTGGGCGAGCGGAACGCAATACACGCCTAATTCAAACTTCAGTCCATTAGGCTTGGGGGCTAACTGCGGCGTGGGTGAAAAAATAAACGGACGGAGGTAAAAATCGGATGTCGGTTTATTTTTGTGGATCAGCTCTCGGATGATCTGTTCAAATTCGTCGTAGGGTTGATAAAATTTCATTCCCAGCATTTTTGAGGCAGCCATCAGCCGTTCATGGTGGTCGTGCGGTCGGAAGATTTTTACGGTTCCTTGGCCAGCATACCCACGAATTCCGCCAAAACAGGTTGTGCCGTATTGCAAGCTGTTGCTGGCGATGCTGATGTTGGCTTGCTCTAGAGGAACTGTTTTTCCGTTGAAGTACGCGTAGGGATAGGGTTGGTTTGACATAGGTTCTCCAATCAACGTGCGCACAATTATTGTGCGCACGTTTTGTTTCATTTGTTGTGTTTATTTAACAAGTAGTCAAAAAACTTGCGTCCTTCCGTCATAGCGATGGAAGCAACGACAATGGCTCCTGAACGAATGTAGAAGGAAGCTTTGATCCGTTTCCATTCGGTTGGAATCTTAAAGTCTTTGACGGCATCGCGGAATGCCTTAAAGGAGGATTGATATTTTGAACGGTTTAAATCATCCTGCATGCGCACACGCACAATATTGGGGACGTGGGTGATGGCTGTGCCGAAGATTCCTCCCGCGATGCTGCAGATAAAATTCCAGCTGGTTGGATGTTCTTGCCGCCAGCGGTGAGTGACAAGCGGTTCGGAAGTGCTGCGGACCAGATGCGGAAAAAAATAGATTCCCAGGCCCAAGCCCCACTGACGAAAGAGCATAGGGGTAAATCCGCGCCACAATTCTTTCGCGTTGCACGACTGGAACATCTTCCAAGCAATGTGCTTTATGGCAGCTGTATTGCCGGGTTTTTGTTTTTGTATCACCATTACTTCAACCGGAGTGACCGTAAAGACGCTACTGATGCCTGCGAGGCTGGCAACCATAAAGCGATCCCATGTGGTCATTTCGCGCTTGTTCTTTTTCATTAAATAGTTCCGTGCAGCGGATTCGATCATACCCATGACGATCAGCTGATGCGATGCCAAGACGGCAGGCATAAATCCGCGGTATAAATCGCGCACGTGATAGGTAAAGGCATGGCCATTAATCATGCGGTTGACCATGGTGGTTAAGGGATGATAAAAAAATACAGCGGTGGCGCAAGCGCTGATATTTGCTGCCACGCGTGTGCGTGCAGCTGGGTGGGGAACATCCTCAGGATGCTCTTTGGGCTGGCGGTCCAGCATTGGATAAAAAGACGTCGTCTCCATAAATACTCTTAAAATGATCATTGACCGAAACGTCATGCAACGCATGTGATTCGGATTAAAAAATTAATAAAATAGATGTATAGAAAGAATAGTATGCTTCCCCCTAAGGGAGAATGACGACGAGAGCTAGAATGAAAATAATGGCGCTGCTGATTTGCAAGCAGGCGGAAACGTGCTGAGACAGAGTAGTCTTAGCGTAAGTAACCAACAGGTTGTTTTTGTTGTTTATTGTTTCCATGGTGCTAAGTATATTTAAAAATGATCATAAAGTCAATATAAATGGATATTAACGTTGGAATACGCATGAATTTATTACGCATATTTACCTGGGCCTTTTTGTTGTTAGCGAGCGTTTTAGCTGCAGAGACTCCGCCATTGATCGATTTTTCATTCGGTCCTGATGGGCGCAAGTGGAAATTGGCGGAAGTCGGCGAAGCGGATGGTAGAACCATCCATGAATATTATTTGGAGGGAGAGACGCCCGATGATTGGACCGAGAAAGTGACCATCCATTCCTTTGATTCCTTTCCTAACATCACTCCCGACGAATATGTAAAAGTCTTTATGCAAGGTTTCCAGAAAGAATATGGCAATCAGGATGTGTACTACCGCATCCTCAAGCAAAACCGCTATACGGTATTTTGGGAGTGGTGGGTGGGTCAGGGAACACCTGATGAGAGATATGAATGGGTGCGCTTTATTAAGGGCAGGGGAAATGCGGCGGTGATCCGTTATTCTATGCGGCGGGCAAAAAATTATTCGCAGGCGGATGTGTGGAAGGCGATTATTTGGAATGCGACGTTAAAGAACCGTCCGACCCGTTTTAGTAAATTGCGCGAGCCTTCGCCAGACGTTAGCGAATTCAATTATTTCGTTTTTGAAGCGGATGGGTATTATTTCTTTATTCCTAGAGCATGGACCATTAAGAAAGAAGTGACGGAAGAAAACGAGACAGTCAGCTTCATTCATTCGCCTTTGGATCGGGCGGTTATTTTTCCCATTAAATTCTACATTTTCAATACCAAGCAAGATCCGATGAAAGTGATCGAAGCGCGGGACGTCTGGGTAAAGACCAAGGAGTATGGAGAGATTGATTCGACCGAAAATGTGAGTTTAGATAGTGGTTTGAGCGCGTCGCTGATTACGTATAAGCCGCGCGATGAATCTGTCATTGTGATGGTGACCATTGCCGATGACCGCCATCTAGCTGTGATCATTACATCGATCGCGGAGAAACATCTGCATCAAATGAAGAAAGAATTGATTTCGATCTTACGGACTTTCAATTTCACCGAGGGAAGTTAGTTAGAATTAACCACTATGAAAAAAAGTGCCGGAGGTTATCCCAAGGCATATCCGTCATCCTTAAGGCTGCTACATTCCTGTCCTGACCTGGTTCGGATTGTGACATCCCATGAGGCCCCCGGCAGAAACACTATGCCTGATCGTTCAATAATCCTCAACTGTCTTTGTTGGGGGCGGATAGCCGTTCCAATTGTTCGATACGGCTTTCAAGTGCTCTGCGTAATCGGATTTCGATGGCTAACGCTTCTGAGATCGTTTCTGTTTTGGCTTCATTGCGTAAAAGGACATCCATAAGAACATTTTGTTGGTCAGGGTTGAGGATTTGTTCGGTAATATCTTTTAGTGGACTTAACACAGCATTTACTTCGGGCAGATACGCGCTTTCCATCGCGGATTTGATGGCAGGTAAGGAGGCCTTAATTTTAGCGGCTAGTTCGGTGAGATGTTGACGCTCCAAATTTGACTGGGCGATTTGATCTTCATTAACACCGGCTAAGGTTAATTCCCGTGCGGTAAAGATCCGGTTATTCGTTTTATTCGCTTTTACATAACGGTCGACAAGGCGTGCAGCAATATCAAAATAGATTCGTTGAATGTTTGTGCGCAAATCTTGCCGTTTATTTTGCAATCCTTCAATGATCCGGTTTTCACGCATCGCACAACAGAACCCCCCGCCATTGCCTGTGCCAGATAGGCATCCTCCGACTAAACAAGCGAGCCAGGGCATGGAGGATAGGAAGGCAGCTACGCCAGAAGCTCCGGCGGGTCCGGCCGTGACAATGCAGCCCAAGATTTTTTGAGTCCAGCTGGCTTCGCGGTCGTGCACTTTTTTCAGCACTTTTAATTGCTTTTGGTTAAAGGGGACGGCTGTCTGGTTTTGTCTGAAGTCGGCTAGGAACTGCAGGGAGTGATCGCGGATTTGGTCCCACCGTTCGGAAGGCATCTCGTGGGAGAGATACATATTGTAATCATCATTGCTCAATGGTAAATAATGCCGCTCCGGCGCTTGAGCTTGTAAGCAAAGTCCTGTGGCGCAACAATCCATACAAAAACATGACCTTAAAATTATTTTTAATATACTAATGTGAGTTTATTTAATTTATAATATACCATTCAATAAAAATTTGTAAATTAAATAGCCTGTGTGTTATAAAATCTTTTTTTATTCAGTGGAGAGCCATGGAAAAACAATTTGTCGCAACAGCTTACGTGATCGATGATCGGAAGCGTTTTCTGCTTGTTTTTCATCGCAAGCTGCAGAAATGGCTTCCGCCAGGGGGACATTTGGAGCCTAATGAACTCCCATCTGAAGGGGCCAAGCGTGAGGTGCTGGAAGAAACCGGAATAGAAGTAGAGTTGATCCAACAGGAGAATGTCTGGATCCAGCGCTGGAATGCCAATAGTTTTCCGCGCCCCTATTTGTGTTTGCTGGAGGAGATTCCGGCGTTTGGCGATAAGCCGGCCCATCAGCATGTGGATATGATTTACCTTGCCCGTCCCGTGGGAGGAGCGTTATTGGAGCGAAAGGAAGAGACAGATGGCATTCATTGGTTTACTTGGGAAGAGTTGAGCCGTTTGGAGCCGGATGTGGATATTTTTGTAGAAACGTTGGAAGCGATCGCTGTGATTCGCAAAGATCCGATTCTTGAGGAGCGTGCCCATGTTAGTTAGTGCGGCTGGTGATGTAAGAATGAATGAAAAGCTGTTTGTCCAGCCTAAGATCAAACGTCTTCAAGAATGGAATACAACTGTTGCTGATGAAGCTGGTCGGCGCGCGATTGCCTATAAATTGAATAAAAATGAGAAGAAGTTAGCCGTTCATGCAGAGATTGTTAAAAAGTATCCGTCGTGTATTCACGCGCTTCTGTATTTCTTGAATCAAGTTCAGGCGGGACAGTATGGCCAGGAGTTGAAAACCGCGTATGAAGAGCGGGATGCAGGACTTATGAGCCGTGAGGGGATGTTGCGTCTGGTGGTCATTTTGACGTTAAAGCACCATCAATCGCTGGCGGATTTAGAGTATTTTCCTAAAGCACATCTAGAGCAGTTATCCGCTGTGTGTATGCAATTGCAGCCTTTTTGCGAACAATTGGATAACGCGGGGCTGACAGCTATTCTTTTGCATGTCGACGAGTCGAAACTGACGACTGATCAAAAGAGCATTTATAAACAAGTGAACCAATTGATCGCCTTAGAGAAAAAATATCAGGATCAAATTGACCAGGTTCAATTTAATGGGATCATCCGCATTTTACGTTTGAACATGTTGTCCAAGCCATTTGCCTATCTGCATCAACGCTGGAATGAAGATTTGACGACTCGTTTGATGGTGAGTATCATGAAGGGGAAAAATTTCGCGCGTGCGCGTGAAATGGCCAACCAGATTGAAGATTTACGATTAAAGCAGTATTATGTAACACAAGTTGCACTTTTTCAGAAAATAAACGACAAAACGACCAAAAAGACCTAAAGGAAATAACGACCAAAAAAGAGGGGTTAATTTTGGTCTTTCTGGTCGTTTAAGTCCTTTTGGTCGTTTTGTCGTTTAATCTTTTTGCGATCAGTTCCACCACATGCATGCCGTGCTTAGTGGAAAGATGTTCAATTTGGGAGCGGCATGAGATGCCGTTGGCCACAATGGCATCGGTTTGTAGAGCATTTTTTACCGCAGGAATCAATTTCAGTTCGCCGATTTTTACCGACAGGTCGTAGTGCTCTGCTTCAAATCCGAACGAACCTGCAACGCCGCAACATCCGCTGTGAATTTCATGCACGCTGCATCCGGGGAGCGCTTTCAGAAGTTCAAACGCATAGGTTGAAAATCCCAAACTCTTTTGATGGCAATGCCCATGAAAATGGACTGATAGGGGATGATCATCTAATTCAAGCGGCAGCTTGCCGTCCATCAAATGGCTGTGAATAAATTGCTCAATCGATTGGAATTGTGAGGCGACTTGTTTAAGTTCGCTATGGTTATAGCCTAACAGACCCTGATAATCGTCTGTGATGGCTGAGATGCAGCTGGGCTCCAATCCGACGATAACTAGCCCTTGCTGTGCATAAGGCAATAACATGTGAATCAGGTGTTCGGCTTTTCGTTTGGCTTGCTTTAACATCCCTTTCGAAATAAAGGGACGCCCGCAGCAGGTGTAAGCGGGAATGATCACCTGATATCCTAAAGCCTCTAACACCTGCTTCGCGCTTTCTCCGATGTTCGGAGCGTTGAATTCAGCGTAAGTATCCGCAAACAATACAACACTTTTTTGAGACATGTTGGAGGGGGATGCGTGGGATGAAAACCGTTTAGCGGCTAACAGCGGCAGCGGCCGTTTCGGACTAAATCCAATCTGGCTTAAGGCCCATTGGGAGAATGCGCATTGGAGCGCCCAATTCGAAAAACGGGGCCAGAGGGAGCCAATCCGATATAGATCAGGCATATAGCCTATGAGTCGAGTACGTAAAGAAGTCCCGTGCGTTTCCTGATGGTGGTGCAGCACCTCGCTTTTCATTTTGGCCATATCGACTTGCGAGGGGCACTCTTTTTTACACCCTTTGCATTGCAAACACAAATCCAGCACATCATGCAACGATTCGCCTTGCAATTCATGAAGGGGGACATGTCCGTTGACGATTGCCCGCAACGCTTGGGCGCGGGCGCGGGTTGTGTCGTACTCATTTAGCGTGGCTTGGAAGGAGGGGCACATGACACTCTCTTTTTTGCGGCATAGCCCATTACCGTTGCATAAATCGGCGGCTAAGGCGAATCCGCCTTCTTTGGAAAAATCTTGAAATGTCTGAACAGTTTGAATGGAGGTGCGGGGACTCAGACGCAAGTTCTCTAAAAATTCCGGGCCGTCCACTTTTTTGCCGGGGTTCATACGGTGATGGGGGTCGAAAGCGTCTTTCAGCTCTTTGAATGCTTGATAAAGTTGATCGCCGAACATTTTTCGATTGGTCCAGGTGCGTACGAGGCCATCGCCGTGTTCTCCGCTAAAAGCGCCGCCGAACGTTAAGAGTAAATCGGAGACCTCATCCATTAACTGATGCATCACTTCCAGTTCTTGAGGCTGGCGCAGATCGATAAAGGGGCGGATGTGCATACAGCCGGGGCCCACGTGTCCGTAGATGCCAGCTTCCTTGCCGTGTCGCTTTAAACAGGTGATAAATTGCTGCATGAACGGAGAAAGTTTATCAGGACCCACGGAGATATCTTCAATAAACGCAATGGCCCGGCTGTAAGAACGTTTTGAAAGCAATAATTCCAGCCCGGCTTTCCGCACGGCCCAGATATCCGCCATGGCTTTTGGGTCGGTTAAAATGACGTGGGCGTAACCGATTTGCTTATCTTTGACATAGGTGGCAAATTCTTTAAGATGTTGTTGCAACAGGGCTGGCGTCTCGGCATCGAATTCCGCAACAAACACCGCCTGTGGGTCTCCCTGCAGCCAATGTAAACGAGTTTTCATCGTGGGAGACAACCGGCCCATGGCAATGATCTGATGATCAATCATTTCCAAGGCTAACGGTTTGAATTTGACTAGATCAGGCACGGTGCTGAATGCATGTAGCATATCGGCAAAGTGAATCACACATAAACCTGTTTCCACCGGCTTGCGGGCGATCCGCATCGTGATTTGCGAGGCGATGCCTAAACTGCCTTCCGATCCAGCAATCAATTTCGCTGGATTAAATGCACCGGGTTTTAACAGTTCATCCAAATTGTACCCGGAAGCACGGCGTGGAATATGTGGGAATCGCGCTTGGATTTCTGGTCCATAGTGTTCTTTGATCTGGCGGATAGTGCGGTAGATGGTTCCTTCTTGATCGGCTAGTTGTTCTTTTGCGGTCCAGTCCCCTTCGGACAATGTTTGCAGGTGGATTTGACGGCCGTTAGCCAAGATCAGATCGACTGAATGCACATGGTCCACCATTTTTCCATAGCGGAGCGAACGCGCACCAGCGGAATTATTAGCGAGCATCCCTCCGATGGTTGACCGGTTTCCGGTCGACGTGTCTGGTCCTAGACGGTATCCGCGTGCCGCTAACGCATAGTTCAGTTCATCTTGGATGACTCCTGGTTCGACGACAGCAAGCTCCTGGTCGTAATTGATCGCGAGAATCTGGTTGAGATAACGGGAAAGATCGATGATCAACCCGTGTCCTAGGCACGCTCCAGTGATGCCGGTTGCTGCGCCGCGGGCAATGACCGGAACCTGATGTTCGTTGGCGATTTGGATGGCCGTACGCAGGTCATGGGCATCGCGGGGTTGGACAATCCCTAAAGGAACGACTTCATAGATCGACGCATCGACGCTGTAGGCGCGCCGTGTCACGGGATCAAAAAAAAGATCCCCTTTAAGATGATCTCTTAACTCTTGTGCAAATTTTTTGACGGATGGCGGATTCATTGCTGAAAGGAGTAAAGGGTTCCGAGTTTAAGGATTTGGGTCAGTTCGTCGAGCGCTTGCTGAGTTTCTTTTGTCAGGAGGGGATCTTGCAGATCTTTCGGTAATAAGCGATCCCGGTAGTGTTTTTCTACCCAAGCTGTTAGAAGGGGATAGGTGGTGTCGTTGACCCATGTTGTGGCGGGTAGCGACTTAACTTCATCCTCCGTTAAGACAATGCGCAAACGCAAGCAGGCGGGTCCGCCTCCGTTACGCATGCTTTCCCGTAAGTTGATCGATTGGGGAATAAAGGATGTTTGCTGCGAAAGCAGCTGTTTGACGCGTGGATTCTCTTCGCATTCGGAGGGTGCCAACAAAATCGGCTTCCCTTCAGACGGACTTAAAATTTGCGAGTTAAACAAATAGGTCGCGACAGCCTCCTTGAGGCTGACATCCCCTTCTGAAACTGCCAACGTTTGGAGGGTAAATCCCAATGCCTGACACTTTTCTTGAAGCTCTTGGATCACCTGTTCTGTATTGACAAACGCTTTTTCGTGATAGAAAAAAAAGTTGCGGTTTCCAACGGAGATGACGTCATTATGAAAGACGCCGGCATCAATGGCTTCGGGATTTTGTTGAGCAAAGAGAACAAATTTCGGATCGAGTAGATGCCGGCGTGCAATTGCTTGCGATGTTTCTAAGGTGTGGCGCGCCGGATAAAGGGAAGGAGAAAGGACGTTATTATCGAACGAACGCCGGCCATACACGAATAAATGGACTCCGGGTTTACCATAAGCGGCGCAAAACCGGGTGTGATTAGCAGCGCCTTCATCAGCAAAGTAGGTCCCTTTGGGGAGCGGTGAGTGGATCACCGCTTGTGGGAACATTTTTTTCAGGACGTACATTGTAAAGTCGGGTTCGATGGAGCGGTGGAATTTAAAGGCTAAGTTGGCTGGAGTAATGTGCAGGCGGTGGTCTGCGGTATCGGCAGACGGGGCGACCGTGGCTGCGTTGGCAGTCCACATGGGAGCCGCTGAGCTACATTCATATAATAATCCCGGTGCTTGTGTCGCGGCTTGCTTAATCACAGCGGCATCATCGCCCTCAAACCCAATCGCACGCAAGGTAGGTAAATGGGGACGCTCGTGTGGAGGAAGGAACGCTTGTTTAAACCCCATTCGATGCAGATGGATCATTTTTTTTAAGCCCTGCAACGCCGCTTCTTTCGGGCTAGATATCCTTTCCTTACTATCCATGGAAGCGATATTGCCGAAGGATAGCCCTGAATAATTGTGCGTCGGGCCGACCAATCCGTCAAAATTAACTTCGAACGCTTTATGCTCCAAGGTCGACTCCGGGTGCAGGCGACTTGGGCAAGCTCAAAGTGGAGGATTCCAACGAGGCGACTGGATAAGCGCAGTAGTCTGCTGCGTAGAGCGCACTAGGACGGTTGTTTCCACTATTTTTTATGCCGCCAAACGGGGCCTCGCTGCTGGCACCGGTTAAAGGAGTGTTCCAGTTGACGACCCCGGCGCGGATTTTCCGGTAAAAAAGATCGTACTCCTCTTTTTTGCGGCTGATCAATCCGGCTGAGAGTCCGTATCCCGTGCGGTTAGCGGCTTTGATCGCTTCTTCCAGGTTATCGACACGGATCACTTGCAAGAACGGAGCAAAAATCTCTTCATCCCAGGGCTCTTTCAAATCGGTGGTGTCCATGAGTCCGGGGGAGATGAAGCAGCTCTCCTCTCCCTGCTGTTCCATTTTGAGCAGCGGTTTTCCACCCCCCGCTTCGATCGCACCTTGAGCTAAAATGGCTTTTACGACTGCGCGTTCATGGATCAACGGTCCCATGAACGGTTCTGGCTGCGCGTCGTAAGGGCCAAAGGTGAGGGCACGTGTCGTGCGGATCAGACGGTTTAAAAAAGCATCGTGTTTTTTTTCCTTCAAGAGGATCAAACGCCGTGCACAGGTGCATCGCTGTCCGGTTGTTAAAAACGCCGATTGGATGGTTGTATAGATGGCAGCTGTTTCATCTTCAAAGTCGGTCACAATGAGGGGATTGTTTCCTCCCAACTCCAGCGCCAGAATTTTTCCCGGCTTGTCGGCAAAAGCCTTCATTAAACTCAGTCCGGTCGGCAGACTGCCGGTAAATAAGAGTCCGTTGATCTGTTCATGGGTGCTTAACGCTTTCCCGGTCTCGGCTCCGCCTTGCACCAAGTTGATGACTCCATTGGGGAAGCTTGCTTTTTCAAAACATTTGATCAGGAGTTCCCCTACCAGCGGTGTGAATTCACTGGGCTTAAATACGACGGTATTGCCGGCCAAAAGGGCTGGCACAATGTGCCCATTGGGCAGGTGGCCTGGAAAATTGAAGGGACCGAGGACAGCTAGCACACCGTGTGGATGATGGCGGGTGACCGAGGTCGCATGGGTTTGAGGCACCGTTTTTTCGCTGCAGCGTTGTTTGTATGCTTCAATCGAGATCGTGATTTTATTGGCGATCGAATTCACTTCATTCTTCGCCTCCCAGAGCGGCTTGCCGGTCTCTTGAGAAATCGCTAATTGAAGCATATCGCGCGACTCTTTGACGGCTTGAGCATATGTTTCTAAGAAGCGGGCCCGTTCTGAAAATTTCAAACTCGACCAGGCGTCAAAAGCGGATTCAGCGGCTTTTACGGCGCGGGCAACATCCGATGCGGAAGCGGACGCATTGGCCCACACGACTTGTTTGGTAGTCGGGTTAATCGATGAAAATGTTTTTCCATATCCGGTGGTCCATTTGCCGTCAATATAGTTTCCGGTCATCCTCTTCCCCCTGCCCGTGCCCAATTGACTTCATAAGAGAACAACAAGATAAGCAGGATACCGCCTACGGCGGGCAGGATAGGCAGGATAGGTGGTGCAGCTAGTATTTTTTCAATTACCTCACAACGATCAGTCAAAATGGAACAAGCCTGGGATAGAGTTATTCGAATCCTGCCTATCCTGCCCGCCGTAGGCGGTATCCTGTCTATCCTGTTTGTTTTCTGATTCATGCGGGCTTTCTCCGAGGAACCGGTGCGAAACGAATGGTATGGCCCAGTTCAAGTTTTAGTGCAGCTGCAATTTTTTTTGAGAGAGTGGCCTTGTCTGAATCTAATGTCAATGTTCCGAAACACGATCTAAATTCGGGAACGGTGTTGCTGATGAGATAGTCATCGGAGTCGACATGTTCGTCAGTGAGGTGGGCGACCATAGCGACCACGCTTTCTTTAATGGTGCGGATCTCCTTTAAATTGGCGATTACATTAGGTCCACCATCAAACACATCAATGGTTTGCTGCAAGGTAAATCCTTCATCCAGCAACATTTTGAGGGCAGGCTGGGTGGATGATTTGACAGCGCCGATTGCCTTTTGCGCTTCAAAAGGGATCACGTTGATATAAATAGGGTATTGAGGCAAAAAATCGGCAATGAATTGTTTCCCTTGCATCAACAGATTGAACGTTTCAGGGAGTTCAGCCGCGAAGAAATGCTTGCCAATAGCATCCCAAAAAGGAGAACGGCCGCTCTCATCAATGACTCCGCGCAATTCCGAAGTCACAGTTTCTGTAAAATGTTGCGGGTGGGACGCCATAAACAGAAAACGGCTTAACGACATCAACCTGCCTAAGCCGCCCTTGCGAAACTCGGGGATTAAATAGAGCGCGCAGATATTTGACGGCCCTTCTTCTTCAGAAGCACCCTGGATAGCTTTTTGGACAGGAATACGTGGACTAGCGGTGCGCGGAAGAATGTCGATTACTTTGTAAAAGTAGATCGGTTCAATGCCGCCCGTGCGCGCCCGGATGGCGCTCGTGCCGCCGAGCTGTCCCGTTTCCAGGTCTTCCATGACAAAAACGTACATGTGACGGTAGGGATCGCGGTTTGTTTCAGCGAAGGTCATCACCGAATCGCGGATCCGTTCATACAACAGTTGATGGTCTTTGGGCAGGTTGATGATGCCAGTGGTGGAACGGAACGCAAACTCTTCGAATGCGGGCAGATCGTCGGGTGTGATAGGGCGGACAATTTTCATGTGAGGGCCTTTTGAAGGATTTCAACAACTTGATCGATATCCTGATACGTCATGACGGGGACTGGCAGCAAAAATCGCAGGCGGGTGGGGTTCGCACCGGCGTTAAAGCTCATGACCCCTGCATCAAATAGGCGATGGATCAATTCCAGGGTTTTTTCATGACTGCCGTCATACGCTGTGAAAGCGATCATGGCTCCAATTCCAAACGGCCCGCGGATTTTGTCAGGCATCAGTTCAGATAACTTTTGCAGTTTGTCGGCAAAGTAGCGGTGAGTATTGGCGATCCGGCCATTTTCGCCATACAGGTCGCTTTCACGCAGCTTATTTAAGATCGTTGCAGCGGCATGGATGGCGGCTGTGCTGGAGGTGAAGGTTTGACTGAGCAGTCCGGTTCGTGGCGTAAGCTCTTTCGTATATAATGTGGCGCAAATCTGAGAAAGCTTGCCGACCGTCACCACATCAATATACTCTTTCAAATCGAAATGCTGATAAGCAAAGAGTTGGTGGGTGCGAGCAAAGGTTTGCACTTCGTCATCGAAGATTGCGATGTTATTTTCTTTTAACAACGTCATGATCTCAATGAAAAATTCTCGGGAGCCCGGATACGCTCCAGCTTCCCCTTGTACCAGCTCGACACACATCAGAGCGTGCTGTTTGGGATAGCGGTGCAGATGTTTTTTTAAGACCGTCACCGCATGCTGGATGCTTTCTTCCGGATGTTTTGGATCAAAGTAGGGGACGTAATCGATCGGCAGATTTAACGGCAACCCCTCGCGATAGGCCGGCTTATCGGTGATTTGGGACAGGGCTAAGGTTCTCCCAATAAAGTTTCGTTCAAAGGCCAAAATGCGGTGGGCTGGATATTTCTTTTGCAGCATGAGCTTTAAGGCGTTTTCATTAGCGATCGCACCGGATGAGCACAAAAAACAATGATCAAATCCAGAGATGCGGATAAAAAGATTCACAAGTGCGACAGCATCGGTGTTTTGTTGTAAATTACCTTGCATGATGGTGTCGCTTAAGGCGGCATCCAAAGCAGCAGCTGCTAGTTCGAGATCGCTATGGCCGAAAAAATGAACGCCAATTCCCGAAATGAAATCATATTTGATGCTACCATCTGCCAGTTCGACCAGCGCTCCGTTTCCAATTCCACTGCCGATATAGGGAAAAAAGAGTTTGCCGCCGCGCTGAGTGCCGAACACTTTCAACGCTTCCTCATAACTTTGTTTCAACTCTTTGACGGGCGGGCGAACACCGGTAATGGAACGTTTTTTTTCTTCCATTGCAGCTAAAATTAATTTTTTTGCTTCGCAAACGCGCGGATCGGCACGCAATTGATCAGCAATTAACGGTTCATCTTTGTCTGAGGATATCGTCGCCATAAGTTCTCTGCGCCCTGCTGGGGATTTTAAGGACTCCGGTTGCCAAATGATGCAAAAATAAAAATGTGAGTTTTGCCCGTTCAGCTAAGCTGGATAACTGAATATATTCATGCGGAGTGTGGATATTGCCGCCGATCACTCCTAAAGTGTCAATCACGGGCAGCCCTTCAGCTGATAAATTATTTCCGTCGCTGCCCCCGCCGCTTGGCCGCCAACTTAAGTCAAAGCCAAGCTCCCTTGCACACACTTTAACATGATCAAATATTTTTTGGGATGCCCCATTCATTTCCTTTGGCGGACGAAATGTTTCTTGCTGCAACTCCCAGGTGATCCCATCCACATGAAAGGTGTGAATTAAATGTTCAATTTGATCATGCGCATTCCGCATCTCATCAAATGTTTCCGCACGAAGGTTCAGACGGCACAGCGCAAAATCGGGGACGATATTGACTGGGCCTCCGCCATGGATAAATCCGGTATTGATCGTCAATGTGCGATAGGCGGATTGCAACTCTTCGATCTTTTGAATCAACTTTGCCAATGCCGAAATCGCGTTGCGCCCCTGATGAAAATCCCGCCCCGCATGCGCCGCAAGGCCGCGCGCGATCACGGTGTAATTGCTTGTCCCTTTGCGTGTGCTGACTAAGCTGCCATCGGAAAACGAGGGCTCGAACAGCAGTCCGAGGTCATTCCGCTTGGCTAAAAGGCGCCAGATCGGATCGGACGCTTCCGATCCCGTCTCTTCATCCGGATTGATAAAAATTTCCCATCCGATCTTTTCTGCCGCCGGCGTTTGTTCAAAGACCGACAACGCTGTCAGTAACACCACCAGCCCGCCTTTCATGTCAGTGACGCCTGGTCCTCGTAACGTATCGGGATCGATCTGTTCGACACGTTGAAATAAAGAATGCGCGGAATAGACCGTGTCGAAATGACCGCCTAATAGCACTTTAATGGGCGCGTCAGGGCGTTTGAAAGCGTAAAGAGCACTGCCATGCTGGATGCTGACGGCTTGTCCATCTTGATTAAGCCGCGTCGTGGGCGGAAGATGAATATGCCGGACAGCGCCATCCAAGGCTTCTAATTTGGGAAAGATCGCCGCTGACATGCGATTCAATCCTTCAAGATGGTCGGAACCAGAATTGATGGAAGACCACTCGGTCAGCGTGGCGACCATCTCCGGTAGCTTTCGATCGATCCATTCAAGTTTTTGCGGGACAACATTTTTCATATGACGCAATTTAAAATTTTCACCACAGAGACACAGAGATTATAGAGATAAAATAACAAAGATGACCAGGATAACCAAGATATAGAAAAAGATGAAATTAGGATTCCTATTCTTTCTTCCATCTTGGTTATCCTGGTCATCTTTGTTATGTTCCTATCATCATCTCTGTTTTGGCAGTAATCTTATCGTGTTTCACTTTGCCATAAATGAAACAATCATGTAATGTTGCAAATTTAGTTATTAATCGCAGAAACAGCCTCCATACATATCCAAGAACGGAGTTTACTGGCGTGTCCAAGCAAAAGGAACTTAAGCAGGTTAGACATAAAGCATCTAAAAATCATGCCTGCAGCGTTTTGATCACATGCGATAAACCCGATGAAGATGGTTCCATGCAAGTGAATATGACTTACGAAGGCGATCTGCATTTGGCTTCTTTCCTTATCCGTGATGCGCAAACATTAATCGACGAAAAGATCGAAGAACGGTTTTAGAGGCCGTCAGGCTTTCATAAAATCCGCATAATCATACGTTTAGCATATTCAAAATTATATTTAAAAATTATTTTGTTTGCGTTATCCAGGTAATCAGGAGAATCTATGTTATTCTTGCTGTTTCACGTGCGTGAAAATACCTATGCCTGCGCCTGCGATTCCATTCTGGAGATCGTCCCTCGCATCGATCTGCAGCAGGCCGATAAAATGCCTGCCTATATAGCCGGGTTGATGAATTATGGCGGAAATCCGGTGCCAGTCATCGATTTTTCCCGCCTTGTAGGCCAAAACCCTTGCGTTAACTCCCTCAATACAAGGATCATTCTGTTATCCAAGCCTAACGCTAAAGAGTCTGGGATTTTAGGAATCATGGCGGAAAAGGTCACCCAGTTCGACAACTTGGAATGGGAGCAATTTAGTGAAACCGCCATGTTTAATCCGGAAGCCCCCTACCTTGGAGGAGTGATGCAAACGCCGGAAGGAATGATACGCATCGTCTTGCTGGATAAGCTGTTTGATTATATGAACGACATCGTCATCTCGGTAAATCAGGAGAAGTCAGCACTGCATGCGCCAAATTGAATTATTTAATAAAGAGTCTGATGAAAAGCAGGAAAGAGATAGCACCAGCATTGCCGCGGATGTCTTGTTAAGCCGAGCTCCGCCAAAAGATTATATTTCCGAATGGACACACCTTTTAAAACAGCAAAAACCGGAAGAGAAAGATGAGCAGTCGACATCGGTGATGATTTTTCGTTTGAATGCGGAATGGTTTGCGATGCCGACTAAGATTTTTCGTTTGGTGACGGAAATCCGGCCCATTCACCATTTGCCGCACCGGATCACTCCGACGGTGCAAGGGATTGTTAATATTCGCGGCCAAGCGCGTTTGTGCGTTTCGTTAAAGTATATTTTTGGCATCGACACTGAACAGAATAAGGAATCTTATTCACGGTTTTCTTATCCGCGCATGCTGATGATGGAGAAAGACGGCGTCTTTTTTGTTTTCGAAGTGGATGAAGTGTTTGGGATATTCATTTGTGATGAAAATCGGGTAGAAAATGTTCCGGTCAACGTCACAAAGTCTTCGACGAATTATTTGAAAGGCATTTTTAAGTGGGAAAACAAATCGGTCGGATATATCGACCAAGAGTTATTATTTTATAGCTTGCAACGTAGCATGGGATGATTGGCTTTGACAGACGAATGGGATAATCAAACTTCGAAACCGACACATAAACCTGACAATGAGATCGGGACAGTCGATTCCGGCATGTTCGATTTTTTTAAAGTTGATTTGAAAACCCAAATTGCCACTTTGAATGAGGGGCTATTAAAATTAGAACGCAAGGAAGGCACGCCCGATACGTTTGAATCGCTGATGCGGGCTGCACACTCGATCAAAGGCGCTGCACGGGTCGTGCAGTTGACTCCGTTGGTCAAACTGTCCCACGCATTGGAAGATTGCTTCATTGCCGCTAAAAAAGAAATGCGGATGCTGACAGCCGAACGGGTAGATATCCTTTTGCAAGCCATCGATTTAATCAATTCCATTACAGATGTAGATACCGAAGCGTTGAAGTCATGGTTCAATTCAAACCGGCAAGCCATAAACGAATTGACTGTTAGACTGGATGCGATTGCCAAAGGGGAGGCAGTTTCGACTGCCGAAGAACCCATCAAAAAAGAACCCGCCGCGTTGCCGCCCGAAACTGTGAAGAAAGTGATCGAAAAGACCCTTCCGCCTGAATTGGGACGCATTTCCGACCGTGTGCTGCGGGTCACTGCTAAAAACCTCAACCGCCTGATGGGCCTGGCCGGCGAAACCTTGATCGAATCGTCGTGGCTGAGCCCTTTCGCGATTTCGATGTACAAATTGAAACGCGAAAATGATGAACTCAACAATCAATTTGAAATATTGCGCGATTTGATCGACCAATCCGGTGCCGACGAAAAAACCAAATTAATCACCCTGCAAATGCAGCATCAGCTTTCCGATAACCGCAAAAGTTTGAATACACGTATCAGCGAACTGGAAATATTTATCCGCCGTCATAATAGTATTTCCAAACGGATTTACCAAGAAGTGATCGATATTCGCATGCGTCCTTTTGAAGATGGTTTGGAATCGTTTCCACGCATGGTGCGCGACTTGGCACGTCAGCTTGGCAAGCAGGTGCGGCTGGAGATCATCGGCAGCAGCACCTCGGTAGACCGTGAGATTTTGGAACGTCTGGAATCGCCCTTAAGCCACTTATTGCGCAATGCTGTCGACCATGGGATTGAAACACCCGCCGAGCGCTTGGCAGCCGGCAAGCCCGAGGAAGGGGTCATTAAGTTGGAAGCGTCCCACCGCGCCGGGATGCTGGCCATCACGGTTTCAGATGATGGCAGGGGAGTCGATTATCAACTGCTTAAACAAAAAATTATTGCGCGCAGCTTAGCTAAACCGGAACTGATCGCCACCCTCAGCCACCAAGAATTGTTAGATTTCTTATACCTCCCCGGATTTACGACAAAAGACAAAGCGACCGAAATTTCAGGCCGCGGATTTGGCTTGGATGTTGTCCGTACCATGGTGCAGGAAGTGGGCGGCGTCATCCGGACCTACTCTGAAGAGGGAAAAGGATTGACTGTCAACCTCCAGCTGCCCCTCACCCTGTCTGTCATGCGCTGCTTGCTGGTGGATATTGCCGGAGAACCCTATGCGTTTCCCTTATCCCGCATAGAACGGGCTTTATTTGTTCCCAAAACAGAAATCCACTACTTGGAAAAACGGCAATTCATCCGTCACCGCGATCAAAACATCGGATTGGTGTACGCTTCTCAGATTCTTGAGCTTCGCTCCGGAGAAGTGGAGCAAGAAATGGTACCGGTAGTGATCATCAGCGACCGCATCAATGCGTATGGGATTATTGTCGATAAGTTTATTGGAGAAAGAGAATTAGTGGTGCAAGAGATGGATCTGCAGTTCGGTAAAATACCGGATATCTATGCTGGAGCGTTCCGGGAAGATGGCAGCCCGCTCTTAATTATCGATGTGGATGATTTAGTGAACTCCATCAACAAATATCTCTCTGTAGGCACGTTTAAACATATTTCCGAACGCAAGCACGAAGAAGTCCAAATGAATTTGCTGAAACGGATTTTAATTGTGGATGATTCCATCACCGTGCGTGAAGTGGAATCCCGCTTGCTGAAAAGCCAAGGCTACGAAGTGGAAACGGCTGTCAATGGCATCGATGGATGGAATGCTGTGCGCATCCAGCCGTTTGACCTGGTCATTACCGATGTCGATATGCCCAGAATGAACGGAATCGAATTGGTCAGGTCGATGCGGAAAGATGCACGCTTGAAAGAAATTCCGGTCATCATGGTTTCCTATAAAGACCGGGAAGAAGATAAGCGCGCAGGCATTGAAGCCGGAGCCGACTATTATGTCACCAAAAGCAGCTTCGATGACGAGATGCTGGTCGGATTGATCGAAAAACTGATCGGGAAATCAACGCCGCAGGATGCGATCCGATGAAAGTAGCCATTGTAAACGATCATCCTAATACGATCTACGAAATCATCAAAGTGATCTGCAATTTTTCCGAACACATCATCGTGTGGACAGCCAGCAACGGACAGGAGGCGTGCGAGAAGTGCAGTAAAGAGACGCCAGATGTCATTTTTATGGATTTATTCATGCCCGTCATGGATGGAGTCGAGGCGACCCGCCAGATTATGGCCCAGAACCAATGCACGATTATCGTCACGACGAAAAGCTTAAAAGAAGATACAGGAATGGTCTACAAAGCCATGGGGTACGTGGCCGTCGATGTCATCATCGTGCCTGAAGAAGAAGGCGAATACGCCGATGTTTTTAGTGAAGACTTAAAGAATAAAATCGAAAAAATCGGAATCTTGTTGGGCTCGACGCGCGATAACTACGCATCGGTCGACGAACGGATCAAACACGTGCCGCAACTGCTTTTGATCGGCGCCTCCACCGGCGGCCCTTTAGCGATTTCTAAAATTTTAGGATCGATGCCTGCTAACTTCAACAAAGCCATTGTTATCGTCCAGCACGTCGACAAAAATTTTGTCTTTAGCTTCGCCCAGTGGCTAAGTTCCTACACCCCGCTGCCGGTTGAAATTGCCTGCGAAGGGTGCGTGCCGATGCCGGGCGTTGTCTACGTCGCTGGAACTAACGACCATTTGGCTCTATCGGATAAATTCGCCTTCAAATATCACTCTAAGCCAGATAACCTGCCCTACCGCCCTTCTATTGATGTGTTGTTTAACAGTGCGACAAGCTGGCCGAAAAAATCGGTGGCAGTTTTGCTGACGGGTATGGGAGATGATGGTGCGCGCGGCCTGAAAAATCTGCAGGCGGCGGGATGGCAAACCCTCACCGAGGATAAGTCCAGCTGCATCGTGTATGGCATGCCCAAAGCAGCGGTTGAAATGCACGCCGCCAGCCAAGTGTGCGGCTTGGAACAGATGCACGAAGCGATCATCAATCATTTTACATATTTAGATAAAATAGCGAGGAAACAATGAATCCCACGCCTGCCATTAAAGAAATGCCCATTAAAGTCTTGCTGATTGATGATCAAGAGATCATTGCCGAGGCGATAAAAAAAATGCTTTCTTCCCATCAAGAAATCGAATTCAGCTATTGCAAAGATGCCTCCAAAGCGTTAGAAGCCGCCGCCCAATTCAAACCGACCGTCATTCTGCAAGACTTAGTGATGCCTGAAGTCGATGGAATCACCCTTGTCCGCTATTTCCGGGCTAATCCCGCTACGCGCGATGTCCCCATGATCGTTTTATCGTCGAAAGAAGAGCCAGTCGTCAAGGCGGATGCGTTTGCTGCCGGTGCCGATGATTATGTGGTCAAAATTCCGGATAAAATTGAACTGATCGCCCGCATCATCCACCATTCGGAGAGTTATACCCGGCTGATCCAAAGAAATGAAGCGTATAAAAAACTCGCCGAAAGTGAACAAGCGCTGCAGCAAGAATTGAATGAAGCTGCGGAGTATGTCAAAGCCACCCTCCCCAAACCCATCAAAGGCGCCATCGATACGGATTGGCGTTTTACCCCTTCTTTGCAGCTGGGAGGCGACGCTTTCGGCTACGACTGGCTGGATAAAGATAACTTGGCGATCTACTTGCTTGATGTTTGCGGACATGGAGTGGGCGCCGCTTTGCTTTCGATTTCGGTTATTAATGTCATCCGTTCGCAAAGCTTGCCAAATGTCGATTTTAAGTCGCCTAAGTTAGTCCTTAAAGGGTTGAATGAAAGCTTCCCTATGGAAAAAAATAATCAGATGTTCTTCACCATGTGGTATGGAGTGTATAATCAACCCAGTCGTAAACTCGCCTATAGCAGCGGCGGGCACCCGCCGGCCTTGTTGTTTACTCCGGAGGGAAAAATGAGTGAACTCACCACCAATGGCTCCATCGTCGGAGGCGATCCCTCCACCCAGTTCACCCAAGCTGAAGTCGCTGTAGAACCCAACAGCAACCTGTATGTGTTCAGTGATGGGGTATTCGAAATTCCCTCTTCCGACGGCCATATGCTGACCTACAGCGATTTTGTCAAATTGATTAATCAGATACCCAATGGCGAGAAAGATAAACTATCTGCTATCGAACAAAAAATACGCGCTGTTAACAAGACGCTACAAACTTATCCCGATGATTTTTCGTTGTTGCACGTCGTGTTGCATTGAGCTAGGATCAGGACAAACAGGACTTACACGACGAACAGGGCTAGAAAATTGTCTGATAGGCCTTCTGTCATGATCAGATTTTACACTTTCAGATTTTTGCCTTTCTCTCTATAGTGCGTATGGTTGTTTCTTAATAGGAGCTTTGTGAGATCCGCCCAAAATCACGATATCCGCGCCATCCAAGCCTGGACCCTCATCGGTGCTATGGCTCTTTTTAGCGCCTTCGCCCTCCTACTCGTCCGCTCCTCCCTCGATATCATCCCCTCCGAACCCGCCTGGTACATCGGCATGGGCATCGCCTTCAGCTTGGGGATCGCCGCCCTCATTCTGGCCTGCCAAGAATTCATCCACCTCTACCACGCCAACTCGCAAGATCTCCTGGCCAGACAACATGCGCTCACCCAAGAGAATAAAAAACTGTTCGAAGAAAAAAACTCCCTCTCCTCCCACCACAAAAATCTCAAAGTGGAACAACTCTCCCTCTTCGAAAACCACCAACGCCTCACCACCGAATACAACCGTTCTCTCTCCCAACTGGCTGAACTTAACTTTGGCGTCCAAGCCCTAAAAGATAAAACCGAACGGCAAAAAGCCACCATTGACAACCTCTCCAACCTCCTCGCGCAAAAAGAAGCTGAACTCATTCCACCCCCGCCTCCTCCCGAACCAGAAAAGCCCAAAGACCACTACCACGCCATGTACCTCCAACTGCGTCAACAATTCGACGAAAAATCCAAAATCCTTGACGACACCCGCCGCGAATTGTTCCACTGCCAAGAGAAACTCAACGTCGTCACCCGCGAACTGGATGAACTCCTCATCCACGGCGAAAGCGAGACCGAAGCCAAACTCATCCAACATATTCTCGAACTCGATCAAGAACTCGAACTTCTCGACCAAGAGAGGACGCTGTCCTCTCTTGGATCTCTCCTGCAAAGGGATCACTGATCCCTATCATTCCTGTCTTTGTTTAAAGTTGATTTATTGTTTTGGGTTATAATAATTACTTTAATTGAATTTAAATTAAATATGTTTTATAATGATTCATATTTTTAATTAATTATAATTATGATTTTAGCTTCTTTGTTAACCGGAAAACCAGGTTCGTATAAAGTTTTTGGTTTTCGGGTAAAATTCGAAAAGAAAACAACTTTCGATACGTCAATGAATTATGGGCGTATTTTCTTTGTTGGCCATGTCGCCCGATTTTGCATGCAAAGCCGGGTCTTTCGCTATATTACGTTAAGCTACTTGCACGTGTTTGTCCATGAAATGGGCCATGCGCTAGCCCACAAAATTTTGACTGGCAAATTTACGACCATAACGGTTTTTCAAGATACGTGTACCGGCATGAATGAGAGCAACAGCAACAGACCGCTCCCTAAATGGAAAAACAGCATCATTTTTGCAGCCGGTCCGGTTGTTAGTGTCGCTTTTTCGAGCCTTAAACTGATCGCGGCTACAGCACTTGTGTCTCAGGTTTCCCCACCGGTTGCCTGCGTGGTAGGAGCAGGTGCCGTTGTCTGGATGACTGGTGAGTTATTGTATGCTGCGATTTCTAGCTTGGAAGGAAAAGGGGATTTTGGGGCGATTGCCAGAATAAGCGATGCCCACTTCTGCCTGGCCACTCTTACCCTCATTACCGAATGCGCATTAGGCATCTTTTTCGCTATTAAATTAGCAGCTTAATGCTGATACTAACGCAGAGGCGCGAGAGTCGCAGTGATGCAGAGAAAAGTGAGAATCTTAAATGCATTCTCTGCGCCATTGCGTCTCTCGCGCCTCTGCGTTAAAGATAATACAAATACCCTATTAATAGAAATTGCAAGGTATTTTGCGATCTTCTCTGTGGTAAAATTTTCCTATCTCGTCCAGGTCGTCAAAATCTCATGCCCATTTTCGGTGATAAGGATAGTATGTTCGAACTGGGCGGACGGCTTCCCGTCGATGGTGCGGGCGGTCCATTGGTCTTTTTCGTCGATCACCGCTTCTTTGGAGCCAGCGTTGATCATGGGTTCGATGGTGAAGGTCATCCCAGGCTTAAGGATCGTTTGACGGGTGTTGCGGTAATGCAATACCTGTGGATTTTCATGAAAATCAATCCCGACGCCATGGCCGACGAACTGGTCAACCACGGAGCACCCCTTCTCGTCGGCATGGTTGTGGATGGTTTCTCCGATTTTGGAAATGGAAATCTCTGGTTTTAAGATTTCGATGGATTGCATGAGGCATTCATACGCGGTGTCGACCACAAGCTGTTTGTCAGGCGACACTTTGCCAATCGAAACCATTTTGGAACAGTCCCCATAATACCCATTCAAAATGCACGTGACATCGATATTGAGGATATCGCCTGCTTTAAGTTTGGTTTTGTCGGGGATCCCGTGGCAGATCACCTCATTGAGCGAGGTGCAAATGCTGCGTGGGAAGGGAGGTTGGCCATAATGCAGCGGCGCGGGGATCGCTCCCGCTTCCAGATGCAGCTTATGGGCAAAGTCGTTGAGTTCTTGAGTCGTGACCCCCTCTTTTGCTAACTTGCAGGTGGCTTCGAGGATTTTGGAGGCAAGACGGCATGCTTGGCGAATGCCGGCGATCTGCTGATCGGTTTTTAGGAAGATTTTATATTTTTTTAAATACTCTTCCCGTAAGGAATCTGTGGTTTCTCTGGGCGGGAGTTTGGGATAATGACATTTTTTCCATTTTTTGCCGCTTCCGCACCAGCAGTCGTCGTTCCGTCCGATCATGATAGAGTCCTGAGTTTTGTATTTAGTTTTATTCTAACCCATCATAAAATTGTTGGGCAGAATTATATTATTTTATGAGACCAAAAGACTTACAATACCCATTTAAGGACACGCCAAAGCGGATCATGCTAGATAAACAGGTCTGGTATGCCATGGGAGAGGAAGGGGAGTTCCAATTTCCCGGATGGGACCGCTTATTTATTGCCAGCCAACCAGTAAAAATTGAATATTGCAGCGGGAATGGTTTGTGGTTAGCTGAACGAGCCCAAAATGAACCAAACGCCAATTGGGTGGGATTGGAATTGAAATTCGACCGGATTAAAAAAATTTGGTCTAAAATTGAAAATCGGCAACTCAAAAATTTACTCGCTGTGTGGGGCGAAGGATTCGATGTGACGAAACGGTACATTCCTGACAATAGTGTTAGCGAGGTGTATGTTAATTTTCCCGATCCCTGGCCGAAACGGCGCCATGCCAAGTATCGGATCATCCAGCCGTTGTTTGCCGAACAAATCCATCGGATTTTGCAGCCTGAGGGAACTGTCTCTTTAGTGACCGACGACGTGGATTACTCCAAACAAATGGTGCGTGTCATGACCAAACAGCCCGGTTTTGCATCGTGTTATCCTGAGCCTTATTTTGTCACGGAATATCCTGGCTATGGCACCGTTTCTTATTTTGAGGATTTATGGCGGAGCCAAGGCAAAGGAATCCGTTATCATTTATTTAAAAAGGTATTATGAGCCGCGAGCATTCTGAAGAAGAGACGGAGTTTGTCCATCATTTGAAGTGGGAGCGTTCTCATTATCTATTAGAAGGGGAGCGATTCATCCCCTGTGTGTACGAAGGGGTGGAAGCGCTTCCGGAAGGGTTCAACACAATCGTGATTCGATTGGATGGGCAGTTAGAATCAGCGATGGATTGGGCCAAGCCGCTCCAAGAGGCCGAAGCGACCCCACACAAAATCTTGTGGAAGCTCGATCTTGGTCTTTTCAGCCGTTTGAAATTTCCCTTGGAAAACGAGATGCAGTTTCAATCGCTGGGAATTGCGCTGACCCATTTCCGCGATCACATTTGGCCGCGTGTCGCGCAAAAATCGCTGGGCGTGGTCCTCTATGAAGGGGGGATCGATTTCACCCGCGGATTTCCTGGCGAAATCGATTGGTCTGCCACGAAAGCAGCGCAACAAAATGCCTGTGCGGCGGCGTGTGTGGAATATCTTGGCATGCTGCAAGATTTTTTATCCGATCTCATTCCGGTCTTTGTGATGCTGGACGCTTATCATATTTTGGATGAAGTCCAGCAATTACGTTTGTTAAATCCTGAGCGATGGCACCAGTTTCATGTGATCTTGCGCAATACGCACCTGCCTTTAGGGCAGATGGCGTGGGAAGGGGATGGCGCTTCAGGCTTTGTGTCGTTGTTTGCGCGGAAGACCCCACCCTATCTTGCACCCTCCATTGGCTTATGCATCCCATTCGGCGACCATTTCTCAGCGGATTGCCTTCAAGAGCTGCAAAATGGATTAAAACGTCTGACAGAAAGCAATCAACCGTACCGGCTTATTGCGGAATCTTTTTTAACCACAGAGTGGGATGGGATTGATTATCTGCTGTTTAGCCCGGCCGGCCTATCCTCGCAAGGGAAGCGGAAGCTGGCGGGCTTTTGTGCGGCCGGCGGGGTTCCGGTCAGCTTAGGCCTTAATCTGTTAGGACTTCCGGGCGAGCTGTCGATCGAAAAATTGGTAGAGATTGATACTTATTCATCAGTTCTGCATGATAAATAAAAATTTCACCACAGAGACACAGA
>JAGVLX010000055.1 GCA_020054065.1 Parachlamydiales bacterium
GATCACCAGCAATCCAATCTGATAATTTTCTTTCATGCGGCGGGCGCGGGCGCGCAAATCGGTAATTTTTAGGCCCGGCTGATCATCGATCACCATGGTATATTGCTGCATCTTTTTGACTGCCTGGACGACCCGTTGGTACTCTTCGCCGTTGATGGATCCGGTGATGATTTTATCCGATTCCACCTCGGATTGCGAGGTGACAATCCGGTGGACAAGCTGTTCAGCACTCATTTCAAGCGAGAAGATGCCAACCGGGATCTGGTTGCGGAAGCACACCTGCTCGGCGATATTGAGGGCGAGGGCGGTTTTCCCCATCCCTGGGCGTCCAGCTAAGATGGTCAAGTTGGAGTTATTCAGTCCATTAATCAGTTTGTCGAGGTCGTGGAAGTGAGTGGGGATGCCGGTGATGCCCGGTTGTTCGGGCCCGCGTTGGATAAACCGTTCTTGTCGTTCTTCCAGATCTTTTAGATAAGGATTTTTGGATTCTGCTTTTGCCCCTGAGAGGATATCTCTTAGAAGGGTACCTGCGTTAGGGTTAGCGCTTTGGCTGATTTTGAAAAGGAGTTGCTGGGCATCATCGAGTGTTTCAGAAACGTTAGGGGGTTCGTCTAGGGCGCTTTTTTCGATCGTTTGGGCGGCGCTGATCATGCGGCGCAGGATCGATTTGTTTTTGACGATTTCGACGTACTCTTCGATATAGGCGGAGGTTCCGGCGTACTGGGCCAGGGTGGTGATATAGGTGACCCCCCCGACGGATTTGAGCTTATCCTGCCGTTTGAGCTCTTCGCAGACAATGTGGACATCGGCAGGGCGGTCTTGTTTATAAGCGTCTTTGAGGACTTGGAAGATCAGCCTGTGTTCGTTGAAGTAGAAATCGTTGTCGTCCAGTCCGTCGGCGGCGATGTTAAGGCTATTGATGCTGGTCAGCATGCATCCCAGGACCATCATTTCTGATTCTTTGGAGTGCGGCGGCACTTTTACGGTGAGGGGAGCAAGCGTTTCTGTCGTCATACAACCTAATTTAAAAAAATGTGTTACCAATTATAAGCGAATTCTGGATTTTTGGGAATCAGCCATAAAAATTTGTGCCCTTGCCCCTGCCCTTGCCCCTGCCCGATCCGAATCGGAATGTATTTTTTGAAACGGATCGGGCAAGGGCAGGGGCAAGGGCAGGGAAATTCGGATACTAGTTGCAAGGAATTGTTTGAATCCTCAACAATCATTTTTTCATCTTTAAAATCGGAACACTATGAATGAATCCATCTTACACTCTTCCTTTCGTGCTTTTCTGAAGACTATCTTTGTGTTGCTGGGCATAGGGATCGGCCTCATCCCCTTGCTGTTGCTCATCGGCACCCTCTCCGAAGGGGAAACGCTTGACCAAACGAACTCCATCACGATTCTGCCGAATGCCGATGGCAGCCGAGCTTCCTTTTCCAAAACCACCCCGGCCATTCTGCAGCTCGAGATCACCGGCACAATCGGTTTGCTGAAACTGACCCCAGACAAAATCCGCTCTCAATTGCAAGAATCGCATGAGGGGAAAATGAAAGACGCCACGGTCAAAGGGGTGTTGCTGCGGATCAAGTCGCCCGGCGGCGTCGCCATCGATGCCGACAGCATCTACCACGCCATCCAAGAGTATAAGGCCAAATATCAGGTGCCTGTATACGCCTATGTCGACGGGTTATGCGCTTCCGGCGCCATGTACATCGCATTGGCGGCCGACAAAATCTATGCCACCAATGTCAGCATCATCGGCAGCATCGGCGTCATTGTAAATAGCTTCCTCAACTTTGCCGAAACGATCGACAAACTGGGAATCAAAGCGCTGACGATCAGCGCCGGAAAGGGGAAAGACGATCTGAATCCGCTCCATCCCTGGAAAGCTGGCGAAGGCAACTCCATCAAAGTAATCGTCGACTACTTCTATAACGTTTTTGTCGACTTGGTGGTTGAAAACCGCCCAAAAGTCAATCGGGACGAGCTCGTAAATGTCATGGGGGCCAATGTGTTTACTGCCCCGACAGCTTTGGAATATGGTTTGATTGATAAAATCGAAAACAGCTATAATAGTGCTTTGTCCGACCTAGTCAAAACTGCCGGCTTAGAAGGAAAACCGTATCAAGTTGTCCGGCTTGAGTCGAAAGGGTGGTTGCAGGAGCTATTTTCTTTGCAAACTTCCTCCCTATTCAACGGCAAGATTAAGCACGAACTGCCTCTGTCCGAAGAATGGCAGCCGGACCTCATGAACAAAGTGTTATACCTATATATTCCATGAAAGACCTTTATATTATCGATGCGGCTGGATACGTTTACCGCTCCTATTTTGCCATTCGCGGGATGACCAATTCCAAAGGGGAGTCCACGAATGCACTCTTCGGTTTTATCCGCAGTGTCCTCAAGCTCTTCAAAGACTTTAACCCTAAATATGTCGTTTCAGTTTTCGACGGGCCGGATAATGCAGCGGCACGGGTTAAAATCTACCCAGAATACAAAGCACACCGCGCTGAAGCTCCAAAAGATTTTTTCCATCAAATGGAGTGGGCGCATCAATTTTGCGACTTGATGGGCATTCCGCAACTCAATATTCCTAGTGTAGAAGCGGACGACACAATGGGAACGGTAGCGCTGTGGGCAGCCCAGCACGGCATGCATGCCTATATGTGTACGAGCGACAAAGATATGTGCCAGCTGGTTTCAGATAAAATCCATATCCTGAACACCTACAAAGAAAATCTCATCATCGGCCCCGACCAAGTGAAAGAGATCCATGGCGTCGCTCCTGACAAAATCATCGACCTCTTGGCGATTATTGGCGATACCTCCGACAATGTGCCGGGGATCTCCGGCTTTGGCCCAAAAACGGCGGTCGCATTACTCGACAAGTATGGATCAGTTGAAAATTTGCTAGCTCATGTAAACGACTTTGAAGGAAAGAAAAAAGAGACACTGCTGGCGGAGAAAAGAAATGCGCTGTTAAGCAAAGAGCTAGTGACAATCAATACGTCTGTGGCAATCCCCAATAAGGTTGAATTTTATGAACGGAAGCAGCCGGACTACACGCAGCTCAAACAGTTTTACAGCGACTTGAACTTCTATTCTCTCATCCGCGAGATGGAAGCGCCCTCCCTCTTTGATTTGGCGCCCAAACCGGAACCGCAAGAGAAAAAACGCACGCATGCCATCAGGGTCGTGGAGGATGAAAAAGCACTCCAACAGCTGGTGGATGTGTTGGAGAAAGCTCCCGAGATCGCGATCGATTTAAAAAACTCCGCACAAGACCACCCGTTTACAGCGCGGCTTGTTGGACTGAGTCTATGCACCACCAAAGACCAAGCCTGGTACGTGCCCCTCAATGGAAAATTAAGCGCGCAAGCGATCATCAAAACGCTCGCACCCCTGTTAGAAAACAAACCGCTCGCCGGACATGATTTAAAAGCAGCCTTGCATGTCCTGCACCGCGTCGGCATCTTCCCCGCTCACCTCGCGTTTGATACGATGATCGCTTCTTACTTGCTGAATGCCCACCAACGACAGCACTCTTTGGAACAAGTTGCTCTTGAACACACGGGACGGGTCTTAAAAACGATCGATTCTCTCCAAGGCAAAGGACGTAAAGCCCTCGCTGTCGCCGATATCCCCATTCACCAGTTAGCCGAATTGGGTGTTGAAGATGCGGAAAATGTCTTTCACTTGCGCCACGAACTCCAAAAGAAGCTTGAAGAACGCAACTTAGTCAAAGTGCTAAAAGAGATTGAATTGCCCCTTGTCCCCGTGCTCACCCAAATGGAACGGAACGGTGTCTACCTGGATGTTCCCTTTTTAAATCAAATGGGAACTGAGCTTAACAACCAACTAAAAAAACTAGAGGAACAAATCTACCAACTGGCGGGGGAACCGTTTAATATCAATTCTCCCAAACAATTGGGCGAGGTACTCTTTCAAAAAATGGGGATTAAAGCGCCAAAGAAAACCGCCACCGGGCTTTCTACCAATGCCGATGTTTTAGAAAGCTTAAAAGATGAATACCTTATTGCCGGGGTTGTCTTGGAATACCGCGGACTTGAAAAATTGCGCTCTACCTACGTAGAAGCACTGCCTCAAGAAGTGAATCCTGAAACTCAGCGGATCCATTGCAGCTTCAAACAATCGGTCGCGGCCACCGGCCGGCTTTCTTGCCAAGATCCAAACTTGCAAAACATCCCCGTACGCACTCCCCTAGGCCGTAAAATTCGCGCTGCGTTCAAACCGCAAAAACCGGGCTGGAGCTATATCGCCGCCGACTACTCCCAAATCGAATTGCGGATTTTAGCCCACATGAGCGAAGACCCGGTCTTGATCAAAGCATTCGCGCAAAAAGAGGATATCCATCGCTTAACTGCTTCGCTGGTGTTGAATGTGCCCCTGGATCAAGTGACAAGCGATCAACGGTTTCAAGCCAAAGCCGTGAATTTCGGCGTGATCTACGGCCAGCAAGCGTTCGGCCTGGCCCAAGAACTGGGCATCGATGTGAAAGAGGCAGCCCGTTTTATCGACCTGTACTTCCAACGCTACAGCAAGATTAAACAATTTCTCGACAGCCGCAAAGAACTCGCACGCACCACCGGTAAATCGGTCACCATGACCGGCCGGGAACGGCTCATCCCAGAGATCAACAGCAAAAACGGAATGCTGCGCTCCGTTGCCGAACGACTGGCCATCAACACACCGCTCCAAGGCACCGCCGCCGACCTGATCAAATTGGCCATGCTACGCGTGGATGAACGGTTAAAAAAGAAAAAAACCAAGGCGTTCATGGTCTTGCAAATTCACGACGAATTGCTGCTGGAAGTGCCCGACGAAGAAACGGAAGAGATTGGCGTTCTAGTACGAGAAGCAATGGAACATGTGTGGGACCTAAAGGTTCCGCTTGAAGTCAATATCGAAGTTGGCAAAAATTGGGAACAATGCTAAGATTAAAAAAGGTTGCAATTACGGGTGGTCTTGCAAGTGGTAAGTCATCTGTAGGCCGTTTCCTTAAAGAACTTGGTGCTTACGTTGTAAGCGCTGATGAAATTGTCCACCAACTACTCAATCCCACAACAAACCTTGGTCACCAAATCATCAACCTCCTTGGCCATGATGTTGTGAAGAACGGACAATTCGACCGCAGCGCCATCGCAGCCAAAGTCTTTAAAGATCCGCAACTGCTCCACAGTTATGAGCAAATCGTGCATCCAGCTGTGCGAGCCGAAACACAACGGCAATACAAGCTCGCTCAAGAACAACAACCAAGGGAACCCTATAAGCTTTTCGTAGCCGAAATCCCCCTGCTTTTTGAATCAGGCGACACTGCATTTTATGATGCGATTATCGTCGTCGACACCGATCCAAAAATCGCCCGCGAACGGTTCATCCAAGCAACGGGTCACACCGCCGAAGAGTTTGCCAGACGTATGCAAAGACAACTTTCCCCTTCAGAAAAACTTCAAAAAGCTGATTATATCCTCCATAATGATGGAGATTTAACCGAACTTAAAAACCAAGTAACCAAACTCTATAACACACTCATTTCATCTGAATAGTCTTTGCACGCCTAAAGCGCCTGCTTTGCTCTATTCAACAATCAATATCACAAACTTAAAACTGAGGAGTCTTACCGTTCAATGAACCCAGAAGACAAAAATCAACGTTCTAGCATCGACGAGAATGGCAATACCGATAACGGCGATAAACAACAACAGCAACCCCCCGAAGAGCAATTCTTAGAACCCCAAGAACTCATTAAAATTTCAGAAATCCAGCGGATGAATATCGACGAACTGAACCAGTTCGCACGCAAGCTGGGCCTCAAACACCTGGGATCGCTTACCAAATCCCAAATGGTGTTCGAGATCGTCAAATCCCTTTCCGAACGCCCCGGCGAAATCTTATACGGCGAAGGGGTCCTGGAAATCCTTCCCGACGGATTCGGCTTCCTGCGCTCGCCAAACTACAACTACCTCCCCTCCGCTGAAGACATCTATGTTTCCCCCGCGCAAATCCGACGCTTCGACCTCCAAAAAGGGGACACAGTCACCGGAACGATCCGCCCGCCTAAAGAAAAAGAGAAATTCTTCGCCCTGCTGAAAGTCGACTCGATCAATGGCGTCACACCCGAAAAAGCGCGCGAACGGATCATGTTCGAAAACTTAACTCCGCTGTACCCCGACGAACGCCTATTGATGGAGACAACTAAAGAGAAGCTGGCCACCCGTGTTCTCGATTTGGCGGCTCCGATCGGGAAAGGGCAGCGCGGACTGATTGTCGCCCCCCCGCGTTCCGGTAAAACTATCCTGCTGCAAAACATTGCGACCGCAATCACCACCAACAATCCCGAAGTGATCCTGATCGTTCTGCTGATTGGCGAGCGCCCGGAAGAGGTCACCGACAACCAACGCATCATTAAAGGCGAGGTCATCTCATCGACCTTCGACGAGCCGCCTGAACGCCACGTTCAAGTCGCTGAAATGGTCCTGGAGCGCGCCCGCCGTCTTGTCGAGCATGGGAAAGATGTTGTCATTCTGCTTGACTCCATCACTCGCTTAGCACGTGCCTACAATACCATCCAACCGCACTCGGGCAAGATCTTGTCTGGCGGTGTCGATGCCAACGCTCTTCACAAGCCTAAGCGGTTCTTCGGCTCAGCGCGTAACATCGAAGAAGGCGGCTCGCTGACGATTATCGCGACCGCGCTGATCGATACCGGTTCGCGCATGGACGAGGTGGTGTTTGAAGAATTCAAGGGTACCGGTAACATGGAACTGGTCCTTGACCGTCGTCTCGCCGACCGCCGTTGCTGGCCGGCTATCGACCTTATCAAGAGCGGTACCCGTAAGGAAGAACTGTTGTTCCATCCGAACGAATTGGAAAAAATCTATCTGCTCCGCCAAGCGACCGCCGACCTGGCACCGCTTGATGGCATGAACCTCCTATTGGGACGCCTCAAGAAGACCAACAACAATGTCGAGTTCCTTCTGACCATGAAGGATTAAAAAAACCAGGACAAACATGACACACAGGACAAACACGGCCTGTTTTTGGTTATGTTTGTCCTGTACAATTTTTGTTTGATTTCTTACAGTGGGTTTTACCTTTTTTCGAGGAAAACCCATGTCGAACTTTAAATGGTTAGTCATTCTTGCAATTGTTGGAACTGCCGGTTGGTTGATTTATCAATCGGACAATGAGGTCAGCCACGCGATTAAACAATATGTGGATAGCGGCGAGATCTTAACGTTAGAGGCGCGGTATACTCCCGATCAAATCGTGCAAAATAACGCCAAAAAACTCCTCGATGATAAACGTACAGTGCTGGATCCAACCCTGAAGTTTTATCCTTATTTGCTCATGGATGTGAAATACACGACGGCAGATAAGAAAACACGCGAAGGAGTGTTGATCTGGGGCATGGTGGATGGAGAAATCGTTCTCAATACCGAGAATTGGGAAACCACTCATGGTTATACCGATTGCATCGAAGCGCAAGCGAACCGCAACGATTACAAAATTGTGCAAACATTAGAGAGTAACAATGGATCGTTAAGCCATGCAGAGTTGCTGGAGAAATTGCATGTAGAACCAGGCACGCTGGATCAGTGGCTCAACAGTGCAGCCTCAAAGCATTTGATTGCGCAGCAAGGCAATCATTATTACTTGCATTTTCAGAGTCCTAAAATTTGCATCACGCCGCAAACAAAAATTTCACAGCCTCTGGTGACCAAGCCCTACAATCATGCCGGGCGCGTAGCAAAACAGTTTTCCAGATCGCAAATCGAAAAGAGCGCTATTGCGGCATTCGGTTCCGATTTTACCATCCGCAGCAGCAAGGAGATTTTCTTGCCGGTCTATAACATCGATATTCAAAATCCTGATGGGTCGATCTTGTCGACCTACTGGAACTCTTTGAACGGGCAGCGAATCTATCCAAAATATTAAAAACAGGACCAGGACAAACAGGACACACAGGACGTACAGGACAAAAATTCACCATTGTCCTGTGTGTCCTGGTCCTGTCATGACAACAAAATTTTGATGATGGAGGTGACGAGCGAATCAAGTCCTTCTCCAGTAATCGCTGAGATCTTAAGAATAGATTTTTTGGGGATACGTGCCTTTTCTAAAAACTCTTCGACCAGAGGGGCTGATTCATCCGTGTCGATTTTATTTAGAACCACTAGGAAGGGACGTTCTAACATGTCGGGATTATATTGCTTGATTTCGTTTTTAAGGACCTTCCAGTCGCTCAAAGGGGTGCGTCCATCGATCCCTGACGCATCCAACATGAAAATCAACAGTTTGGTCCGCTCGATATGGCGTAAAAATTCGTAGCCGAGCCCACGGTTTTGATGCGCGCCTTCAATGATTCCTGGAATGTCGGCAATGTAGATGCGGCGATGATCTTTTAACGTGATGAACCCCAGGTTAGGTTGCAGGGTCGTGAATGGATAGGCGGCGGTTTTGACCTTAGTGTGGGTTAACGTGTTGATTAACGTCGACTTTCCAGCGTTAGGAAACCCAACCAAGCCGACATCGGCAATCAGTTTAAGTTCCAGCTCAACTTCTTTAATCTCTCCTTCAGTTCCTTCGGTAAACTTGTTCGGCGCCCGGTTGGTCGGAGATTTAAAATGGTCGTTCCCTTTGCCGCCGCGGCCACCTTTACATAACGTAAACTTCTCTTTATCTGCGGTCATATCCGCGATGATCTCGCCCGTTTCGGCATCTTTGATCAACGTTCCACAGGGGACTTTCACAACTAAATCAAGGCCATTGCGCCCTTGCATGCAGTTGGGTCCTCCGGGCTTGCCGCTTTCCGCTTTGAGAATCTTGCGGTTGCGATACCAATCGAGCGAGGAAACTTGGGCTGAGGCCTCTAAAATGACCGAACCGCCCTTTCCGCCATTGCCGCCGGTTGGACCGCCTTTAGGGATGTATTTTTCACGGCGCCACGCAACGACTCCGTTGCCGCCCCGGCCTGCATAAAACTGAACTTTGATTCGATCGGTAAACATATAGATTAAAAGAAAATAGACACATGCCTTTATAAGGACATGTGCCCTAAAAATTTGTGAAAGAGAACTAGCTAGCGGCAGTTTCGATGGAGACGAAGGTGCGGTACGACTTTCTGAATTTAACAATTCCATCTACGAGGGCGAAGAGTGTATCATCTACACCTCTGCCGACGTTTTTACCGGGGTGCCATTTCGTGCCGCGCTGTCTGACGATGATGCTGCCGGCTTTCACGAGCTGGCCTGCACCAGCTTTAATGCCGAGGCGCTTACTGTTTGAATCTCTTCCGTTGCGGGTTGAACCCTGTCCTTTCTTGTGTGCCATAACTGGTAATCCTTAAGGGCTTATTTATGGGAGATGTTGGTAATTTCAACTTGGGAGTAACTTTGGCGGTGACCCCACTTGCGTCTTTGGTTTTTACGCTTTTTGTACTTAACAGATGTCACTTTAGGACCGCGTACGACTCCGCGTAATTTGCCAACGACGGAAACACCTTTGATTCCGGCGGGTTCGCCGAATTTCACTTTCTCGCCATCGCTGAACATGAGGACTTCTTCAAATTTTACTTCATCGCCAGGTTCGTTTCCAAGCAACTCAACGTCAATAACGTCCCCTTGTTTGACGCGGTATTGCTTTCCACCTGTTTTAATCACGGCGTACATGTTAACTCCTTAACAGCAGTGTAATTCAGTCATTCGAAAAATATTTAAAGGTAGTATAGTACGGCTAGAGTTTGAAATCAATACCAAAATGGCGCCATGCACCTGATCCTTGTCCGCGATTCTTTGTCCGAAGAGCAGCAGCGGTTGTTCGAGCGGGAGTTCCCTCAGTTTAAAATCGTTGAGGCGCAGCCGGATGCCCTCCCGGACTTAAAGCCGGAGGAGCTTTCGGCCATTAACATTTTTTATGGGGGAAAGCTGCTTCCAAGTGAGCTAGAGCGGTTAAAGGAGCTGCGTTGGATCCATGTCCCTGGCCCTTATATTGATGACATCTGCCTGGATTTGGTCAAAAAACAAGAAAATATTTTAATCAGCACCACGAAAGAAGATAATCTGCCTCAGATAGGTGAATTTGCGTTAGCGGTCATCCTGGCATTTGGCAAAAAATTATTTCAATGGAAAGAAATTTCGCGTGATCCCCAGCAAAGTACGGAAGCCTTCTGTGCTCAGAGTATGTGGCGTTTACCGGGACGTCTGGCATTGATTGTGGGATTGGGACGCACGGGAAGCGAGATTGCTTGGCGGTTGAAATTGAATGGTTTGCGGGTATGGGGCGTTCAAGACCCTCCGACGTTTCATCCCGATTGCGAAAAGGTCATGCCGTTTGCGGACTTAACCAAAGTTTTACCGGAAGCGGACGTCGTGGTTTGCGCTTTGCCTAGGGAGAAGCAGGAGGCGCCCCTATTTCGCAGGGCGGAGTTGGAGCTGATGAAGCGCGACTCCTTATTGTTAGTGTTTGCACGTGGATCGGTGGTAGATTTGGATGATTTGTATGAGGTCGCTAAAGGAGGCAAGTGGCGTGGGGTGGTGATCGACGCGCATTTTTCCAAGCCGGTTTCAGCGCAGGCGCCCTTGCGGCAATTGCCGAATGTGATGATGACTCCTGAAGCGGGGTTGTATCCGCTGACTTTTGATAGCGAGGGGTTTCATACATTTTTGTATAATCTGCGGCAATATTTGCATAACAACTTCAGCGATATGAAAAATCTGGTGGAAGGTCCTCCCGGTTTTGAGTCAGTGAGTACGACATAAAACAAAATGACCAAAAAGACCAAAAGGACCAAAATTGATCCTTTATCTTTACACTCGATTGAGTAACAGTTTTTTGTTTTGGTCTTTTTGGTCGTTTAGGTCCTTTTGGTCGTTTCTGTCGTTTACCCTGCACAGAAGGAGCGTCCCGCTTAACCCCAGGAAATACAGGGGCATGGGGAGGGCACTTCCATTATGCAGAAAGCTCATTCCGGCCAACAATCCGGCGATCCCCATGTAATAAAGCAATCCGAATAGCGATCCGGCTGTTCCGCGCACAAGGGTGTAATTGCACAATGCCAAGCTCAGGGTATTGGGAATAATCAATCCAATGCCCACAAAAACAATCGCCATCGGAATTAAGACAGAAACAAATCCCATCTGTCCGCTTAACAACAGGCTGCTCATCAACAGTGCGCCACCAAAACAGGTGGCTGATCCCACCAAAATGATTTGTTGCGGCAGCCATTTCTCCAACAGCCGATGGGAAAGCGCGCCAGCCGCGAGCATGCACCCTGCGATCATTAACCCGACATAGCCGTATTGCGACGGTGTGAGCTTGAGCAGTTCAATAAAGATGAAGGGGGCTTCGGCATAAAATCCAAATAAGATGCCGTTGGTCACCGCAATGAACCAGGCGCTTTTCCAAATCATCGGGTCGC
>JAGVLX010000043.1 GCA_020054065.1 Parachlamydiales bacterium
AGGGCGAGATCGACCTCGCAGTCTCGGGGATGAATATCACCCCTTCCCGGTCAAAAGAGATCACGATGCTGCCATATAAAGGAGAAAAGTCGACCTCTTTAATGTTGATATTCTGGGACGAAATCCCTGCGCATATTCACTCGTTAGTGGATGTGATGCAGATCCCCAATGCCGTTATTAGCGTCGAATCGGGCGCCATTCCGGAAATGATCGTGAAAAAACATTATCCCGAATTGAAAATCAAATCCCTGCCGTCTGCTCTCGATCCCTTGATGGATGTGAAGTATGGCAAATCACTCGCCAATCTTGTCGAGGTGGATGTCGCTCACTACCACAAAAAGAAATACCCTTCGATTCACATGTTGGAAATTCCGTTGCCGCCTGGAGAGGTGATTGAAGGTTTTGGCATCGGCATCAAAAAAGAAAATAGTGCCTTAGCCCAGGATGTGACTCAGGTGCTAGCGGAACTGAAAGCTTCTGGAGAGCTGCAAGCGCTGGATGATCACTGGTTTAAAGGAGGACACTAATGTCATCCACAATGGAATTATTGTTTAGCTCCTTGCCAGCTATGTTGAAAAGCACCGTGATGACCATTCAAATCACGGGAATTGGATTGACGGTTGGATTAATTGGCGGCGTCTGTTTGGGGATCTGCAACAGCAAAAAACTCAAAATTCCTTTTTTAGCCAAAGGAATTGACGGGCTGGTGTGGATTATCCGGGGAACACCCCTCTTTGTCCAAGTCCTAATCGCTTACTATGCCCTTCCGGAATGGCTAGGTTTTCATTTGAGCGCTTTCGCCGCCGGAATTTTGGCGTTGGGAGTGAATTCGACGGCCTATATTTCGGAAATTATTCGGGCAGGCATTAACGCTCTTCCCGATGGACAATGGGATGCCGCCTATGTGCTCGGTTATAACAAGCAGCAGACCTTGACGGGGATCATCATGCCGCAAGTGTTTCGCAATACCTTGCCGGCTTTGACGAATGAATTGACTTCGTTAATTAAGGAAACCAGCATTTTAGCGGTAATCGGTGTGGTCGAACTCACGAAAATTAGCAAAGATATCGTTGCCAGGGAGCTCGATCCGATGACCATTTATTTGGCCACAGCGTTCATCTATTTGATGCTGACCACAATCATCACCTATCTTGCAACCTACTTACAACCCAAGGCGGCTTTATGATCAAAGGAAAAATCCATTTCAAATATCAGCAAGGGTTAACATGCGGGTTGAATCATGTGTCATTTGAGATTCCTTACGGTCATTTGACGACATTTATGGGGCAGAGCGGTGCGGGAAAAACCACCTTGCTCAAATGCATCGCCTCCCTTATTACCGCGTATGAAGGGAAAATCACCCTGGATGAGCATGCGCTCGATCAGATGACTCCTGCACAGCGAGCCAGCAAGATTGGAATCGTGATGCAGCAATTTCATCTTTTTCCCCACTTGACCGTCAAGCAAAACTGCTTGCACCCGCTAATGGTCGTCAAGAAATTGAATCAAGAAGCGGCAGACGCAATTGTCCACCATCTAGCCATGCAATTAAAAATCGACCCCTATTTGAATAAGTACCCTCACGAATTATCGGGTGGGCAACAACAACGGGTTGCGATGGCTAGAGCGTTGGGCATGCAGCCCGAAGTGTTATTGCTTGATGAGCCCACATCCGCTCTGGATCCGGTGACTAAAGGCGAGTTAGAAACGGTCTTACTCGATTTAAAGGCCCAAGGAGTCACCATTGCCATGTCAAGTCACGACATGCCATTCATCCGAAAAATGATGGACCTCGCCTACTTTATGGAAAACGGCACCATCGTCGAAACCTATTTCAAAAATACCGACGATCTTGCCGATAAACCGAAGATCTCAACTTTTTTAAAGGAATCTCTATGAAACAAAAAATTGTACTCGCCTACAGCGGCGGACTCGACACATCCGTCATCCTAAAATGGCTCATCTTGAAGGGGTATGAAGTGATCTGCTTCATGGCCGATGTAGGACAAAACGAAGATTTTTCAGCGGCCAAACAAAAAGCGCTGGCGATCGGGGCAGCCCAAGTCGTGATTGCCGACCTCAAAGAAGAGTTTGTAAAAGATTACATCTTTCAAGCCCTCAAAGCCAACGCCATGTACGAAGGACGGTATCTGCTCGGCACTGCGTTAGCAAGGCCGTTGATCGCCAAAAAACAGATCGAAGCCGCGCAAGCGCAAGGATGCATAGCCGTCGCCCATGGGGCCACCGGCAAAGGCAACGACCAAGTGCGGTTTGAAATCACATACCTTAAATGCATGCCGGGAGTCACCATTATTGCGCCCTGGAAAGATCCTGAATTCCTTGCGCAATTTCAAGGCAGATCTGACTTGATTGCGTATGCTCAACAACACGGCATTCCGATCACCTCGACCCTCGCTAAACCGTACAGCATGGATGAAAACCTCATGCATATCAGCTATGAGGGAGGCGCATTGGAAAATCCTGCTCAAGCCCCGCACGAATCGTTGTTTCAAAAAACACAGCCGCTCGGTTCCACTCCCCATGAACCCGATCACATTAGCATCGAATTCAAACAGGGCATTCCCATCAAGGTCATTAACCAATCCGATCAAACGTATGTGGAAGGCTCGCATGCTGCACTGCTCGCCTATTTGAATCAACTCGGATGCAAACATGGAGTTGGAAGAATCGATATCGTCGAAAACCGGTTTGTCGGAATGAAATCGAGAGGGATTTACGAAACACCGGGAGGAACTATCCTCTGGAAGGCGCATCTTGATCTTGAAGCACTCGTTTTAGACCGGGAAGTGTTCCATCTCAAAGCGCAATGGATGCCGAAGATTGCGCAGCTAATCTATAACGGCTTTTGGTTTGCGCCAGAAATGGAATTTCTTATGGCTGCCGTCAACCAAAGCCAGGAGCAGGTCGAAGGAATCGTCCACATGACCCTCCATAAAGGGCATGCGTATGCGACTGGCAGAGAATCCAATCAGTCGCTCTATCACGCCCAAGTCGCCAGCATGGATTGTCATGGCAGCTACGATCCATCCGACGCCAAGGGATTCATTCATTTACACGCATTAAGATTAAGGAAGGGGTTATGAAACTTTGGGACAAAGGATATGAATTAGATCACACCGTTGAGCGATTTATGACCGGAGACGATCCATTGCTCGATCAACGGTTAATCCCTTATGACTGTCTGGGCAGCATTGCCCATGTAGAGATGTTAACGCACATCGGCATCCTAACTCCGAACGAATGCGCTCTGCTTTGCCAGGAGCTAAATCAGATCAAAGAACAAGCCGAACAAGGCTTGTTTAACATCGAATCTGCAGATGAAGATGTCCACACAGCTGTAGAAAATGCCATCACGGAAAAACTTGGCGATCTCGGTCAAAAAATGCACACCGGAAGGTCGCGGAACGATCAAGTATTGGTTGATCTTAGGTTGTATATGAAAGATCAGATTAACCTGCTGTTCCAAGCGATGCATCAACTCTGTCTGACCCTTGTGGATTTTGCAGAACAGCACCAAGCGATCCCCATCCCAGGTCGAACGCACACCCAGCGCGCCATGCCTTCGTCATTGGGATTATGGAGCGGTGCCATGGCCGAATCGTTGTGTGACGATCGGCAGTTGCTTGAAGGGGCTTTGCATCTCATTGATCAATCCCCGCTTGGTTCAGCGGCTAGCTATGGAGTCTCGCTCCCAATAGACAGGGAATTCTGTGCCGCGAAATTACGATTCGCCAAAGTACAAAACAATGTGCTGTATGTGAATAATAGCCGAGGAAAATTTGAAGCGATCGTCCTGCATGCCTGCACGCAAATCATGAATACGTTAAGCAAATGCGCTGCCGACTTGATCTTGTTTAGCATCCCCGAGCTTGGCTACCTGACCTTGCCGGAAAAATTTTGTCCTGGCAGCAGCCTGATGCCCCAAAAACGGAATCCCTGCCCCTTGGAATTGATCCGGGCTAAAGCGGCTACCGTGAATGGTTATTTAATGGCAGTCTTGGAGATTTGCCGAGGCTTACCTTCGGGATACCATCGAGATTTTCAAGAGACCAAACGTCCGCTGATGCTTGGATTGGAGATCACTGTCGATTCACTGGTTGTGATGAATGCGATTTGTAAAGAACTCACCGTCAATTCACAAACATGCTTGCAAGCGTTCTCCAGCGAGTTATATGCGACCGATTATGCGTTAGAACTAGTCAAAGCCGGCATGCCGTTCCGGCAAGCGTACCGCTATGTGGGAATGAATCCTGAAAAAGTGCCGCTGCTAGACCCGGTAGAGAATATTTTGTCCAAAACCCACACCGGCGCCACCGGCAATTTAGGATTGAAGGACCTCAGGAAATTCTTGGAAGACAGGTGTTCATAAAAACACAAAGGCACAAAGGCATAAAGAAAAGAAAATTTTTCTTTGTGTACTTTGTGCCTTGTGTTGAACTGTATCGTTAACCTTGTATCATAAATTTTTGAATTCTCTTTATTCCTTCCACAATTTTTGCTTCTTCCCGTGCAAAACAAAGGCGTATGTATGCCTCTCCACCCAAGCCAAAATCTTTTCCGGGCACCAACGCTACCTTCGCTTCTTCCAAAATGCGATTCACCAAATCTTCACTATTCGGTTCATTGGTTTTTAAAAACATAAAGATTCCGGCTTGCGGTTTAGTGTAAGTCAATACACCAGCCTCTATTAGGGGCTTTAGCATCTCGCTGGCAATTTCGCGTCCTAACCGCACTAAATCCACTTGCCGTTGCACCAAATGTTTTTGCTCCAAGGCACTATAAGCCGCAAACTGCCCCACCACACTTGCACAGCAGAGTGCCCCATCCTGAATGGTCTTCAACAGAGGAACTAAATGCTCAGGCGCGACAATAAATCCTACCCGCCAACCACTCATGGCATAATCTTTAGAAAACGAACCCGTTCGCAAAACATATCGATGGGTTAACACACGGGGGGTGACGGAATGATACTCCCCTTCATAGATAAAATGGTCATACACTTCATCCACAATCAAGAAGATTCCACGCTCTTCACACCACGCCATCAACTGATCAAGCTGCTGTTTACCTAAACAAAATCCACATGGATTCGATGGATTAGAGATAATCATCACTCGGGTTTTGGGTGTCACCGATCGTTTAAGCACGTCGAAACTAAAGTGCCATCCTTTGTCATCTTCATGAAACGCGTAAATAAATTTTGGTTCGGCCCGGCAAAACCGAATCACGTTTGCATAGCTCGGATAGGTGGGCGAGGGCAACAACACCTCGTCACCCGGATTTAATAAAGCCAGGCAGATCGTCGTGATGCCACCAATTGCGCCATGAGTAATGATGATTTGTTCCCAGTTTAAGTTGATGGAAAACTTTTCAGATAATTCAGCTGCCAATTTTTTACGCAGCATCGGGATGCCAGCTGCCGGTTCGTAATAATCCGCCTGATCCGATTTAAGGATTACACTGACGTCAGCTTTAATTTCAGGCGGCGTCCCGCCGACCCTCACAGCACCTTGCGCAAAAGAAATGTACTCCGGACTGCTTTTTGCAATGAGTTCGATCCGTTTATATTCAGGAATATGTAAATTTAACATAACGATTCCAAGTTGGAATTTTATCAATCAATTATAAATTAGGGATGGCCTTCTTAGTTTGGCCATTAGTTAACAAAACAAAAATAGGGGGAAAATTAAAGAGTAGCCCCAAGGGCCGCCGCTGCTGCAGCAAAAAAGAAATAGGAATCAGCCAAAACGAAACGGACAGATGTAGGACTGTTTTGAAGCATAATTCCTCTTGCTTAAACCAATAATAGGTTAAAATGAACTTTCTTTTCAATGACAATCCGGTCCTGTATGCTGTGTACGTCCTGTCTTAACCTGAGGATTGCACACAATCTTCCAGATGACTATTCTGGCCATTAAAGGAGATCACTATGGCACGCCAACCCAAAATTTTAGCTTTTGCCGGCAGCGCACGCAAAGACTCTACCAATAAAAAGCTGATTAAAATCGCCGCTGCAGGCGCCCGCGAAGCTGGGGCCGAGGTCACCCTCATCGATTTGAACGATTACCCCATGCCCCTCTATAATGGGGATCTAGAGGAGAACGAAGGACAGCCTGAAAATGCTAAAAAAATCAAAAAACTGATGTTGGAGCATGATGCTTTCTTAATCTCTTCTCCTGAATATAATAGCTCCATCTCTCCCCTGTTAAAAAACACGATCGATTGGGTATCCCGTCCCGTTAAAGGGGAAGAGGATCTGATTGCTTTCCGCAATAAAGCAGTGGCCCTCATTAGCGCCTCCCCGGGTCCCCTGGGCGGATTGCGAGGCTTGGTGACCGTGCGCTCCATCCTCGGAAACATCTTTGCCCATGTCATCCCGCAACAAATGACCCTTCCCAGCGCCTATGAGGCCTTTGACGATCAGGGTAATTTAAAAGATCCCGCCAAAGAGAAAAGAGCGAAGGAAGTGGGCGCGGCCCTGGTGAAATTTACCTCCAAAATGATTCAATCTTAGATCATTAGATCGTTTCAAGTTCTTATCTTAACAATTAATACATATTCACATTAAATATATTTAACAAACGTATTATAATATAATTATATAATAATATGGTTATGTTATATGATTCCAAAATCAGATTCACCTAAATTACCAGAAAAAAATCCATTTTCTGATTTCGAACAAGCGTTGTCTTTGAATCTGGCTTCCCTAGAATCGATTCAAGCGATTCATGAAGGACGACGTTATTATTACTATCCCCAAGATCATAAGTTTTATCCCTCCGGCTCCAAAACTGCCGGCCTTTTTGAAGCGTTTGAAAAAAGGGTCGTTAACGTCGGGTTAACCCGACTCGCCGAAGGGACAGGCCGTTTTCTCACGCGCCAAAATTATCAGGAAACTCTTAAAGGCTTAGAAGATATTTCCACTGACATTATCGATACCCTTCAACGCGCCTGTTCCATCGCCATGTATGCCGACGATCCCGCGCAGCTCAGCCATCTCAGAGAACGAGTCCAGGTTCTGCTCGATAAAATCGACAAGGCTGAAGAAGGGCTCCACCATTTACGTGAGACCTATCAAAACAAACCTAAAAAAGTGACCGAGGTTGATGCGTCCATTGAAAAATATCATGAGCGGGTTGGTCGCAAACTGCAAGATTTTGAAGATCGTTGCAAGGATGCAGCCGTAAGAATTTCAGAGCAAAACGCACGGATTAAGGAAAAAACTGAAGAGCTGAAAGCTAAAACAGAACAGACTAAAGTTGCCATCGAAGAAGTGCGTACGGGAATTGAGGAGTTGAATCAACAAATAAGCGCTTCTAAAACGCTTGAAGAGAAAGCTAAAGAACTCATTAGGAAAGATGGAACAACATCATCGCCACCTTCATCTGATGCGACATCGAGTGCAGGCAGCTCGCCGCTCTCTTCAGCTTCTGCGCTTGAAGGGGAAGCTGAGTTTGATCCCAGCAGGCCCTTTTACATCAAGAATCCACAAACAGAGGCTCAAAGAAAATTTAACAAGGACCTGGAGACCTGGTTTAAGCCTGCTCTGGAGTATATCGCACAAAAACAAGAGGCCTGGTTTGGACTTATTAGCCGTAGCGATCAAGACAGAATAAAAATTAAACCGAATGTCTCCCACCTACCGTGGACCATCGTCGTCACCAAAAAGAAACAGATCTTTATTCATTTCAAATTGCCGATCGTTGAAAATCCTGAAGATAAGGGAAAATTAAAGAGCGATAAAAAAGCGTTCGAGGTGACTACTCAAGCACCTATTGCCAAACTATCGATGAAAGCCCTACGAAGTGAAAGACAATATGACCAGCTTCTGATGTGCCAAAAAGGGGAAGCAGCCGCTTTGGAAGCATGCAAAAATTTAAACAATGTAGTCCACATGGTGGACCTCCTCAGCCATAGCTCTCCAAAAGATAAGGGTATCACCCAAGAAGGTTTGAAACATATCTTTTACCTCGCCTTTTATCATCTAGGGGACTTGAGACAAAATTTTAACAAGCTGTCTACCGAACAAAAGCAGATTGTGATACTCGATCTAATCAATGGCCTATTTGAGATGCATCAAATCGACTATGTGCATGGCGATCTCAAACCCGCAAATATTCTTCTCGATCAAAATAAACGTGCGTATTTAGCTGACTTGGGATTTGCCGGACCCGTAGGCAAAGAAGCCACAGGCGGAGGTACACCTTATTATAACCCGCCCGAAGAATTTGAATTCCGCAGCTTATCTTATATTAGACGCAAAGAAAAAGATGTCTGGGCTCTGGGATGCATTATATATAGGCTTCTCACCGGAAATGATCCTGACTGGCTCAAAGGGAAAACGAGAAGTGAGCTTGTTGAAAACCTTAACAAGAGCACATATTTTAAATCTAAACCAAACGATCCTGTCCTCGAAATCGTTTGGGAGATGTTAAAAAAAGATCCCAAAGAGCGCCTAACGATTGGACAGGCCAAAGAGCGTTTTGACAAACTCTATGGCCCTATTGCTCCGCCCCCTTCAACGATTAAGACCTAGACGCCTGTTCAATGAACTGGGCTAAATCTTTTTTCAGCTGCACCAACGACGCTTTCTGCACAAACATCATGTGTCCCGCCGGATAAAAGTTGTTCTGGATATTTTTGCGCAGGGAGGGATCCAACTTCATATGGTTCAACGTATAGACACCCGCGTAGTACGGTGTCGCCATATCATAGTAGCCGCTGGCAACAAACACCTTCAAGTGCGGATCTTTGCTCATCACTTCCTTCAACGAATCAGCGACATTTAAATATTGATTGGAAGCGGTATCGCTATAATCCCAATTCGGCAGGCTAGCTAAAATTTCATACTCCTCGTCGCGATCCACTTTTAAATCGGTCTTAAGGTACGCATTAAACGCACTGGTGAACGGTCCGAATAAGATCGAGTATGTGGGATCCCATGTGCAGCACTCTCCTTCCTCATCGGCGTCGATCCCTTTAAAGCGTCCATCAAAGCGGCCGATGGTACGGTTTTCGTCGCGCAGCAGGGCTTTGCTGAAACGGTGAATCGGCACGCGCAGATGATATCGTTCAAGGTACTCTTTTGACAGTCCCGTCAAGCTCGAGAGTTTATTGATCACCTTCTGCTGCTCTTCGGGGGTTAACGCATCCCCTTTTTGCAAGGCGATCAGATAATCGCCAGAAGCGTAATTTTCCGCTTCTTTAAGGACCCGCGGCAAATCCCATCCCTGATACTCAGGCCCTAATTTTTTGTGATACCACGCAGTGGCGGCATAGGAAGGGAGGGACATGGCATACGGCAGATCGTTGCCCCCATTCGGGAAATAAGGTTGGAAATTCAGGATGGAAGAGATCATGATGATGCCATTCACATACATTCTGAAATTCGCGTGTAGGTAAAGCGCCAACGCAGCGGCGCGCGTCGTGCCGTAGCTTTCGCCCGCCAAGAATTTCGGCGATAACCAGCGGTTATTGCGGGTCACGTAGAGGCGGATGAACTCACCGACGGAGGCAACATCTTTGGAGACGCTATGAAATTTTTTCGAATCCTCTTCAGGAATGGCTTTGCTGTATCCAGTGGAGACCGGGTCGATAAAAACCAAATCGGTGACATCTAAAATGGAGTTCGCATTCGGTTCGAGGCGTGGCGGCAAGATGGGGAAGCCATCATCGTTCATGACTAAACGTTTGGGACCGAAGGCACCGATATGCAGCCAGACTGATGAGGAACCAGGTCCGCCATTAAAACAAAACGTGATCGGACGGGTCGCGGGATCCACATTTTCTTTGGTATAAGCGATAAAGAAAATGCTGGCGGATTCTTTTCCATGTTCATCTTTGATCAAGTAGTTGCCGGCAGTGATCAGATATTTGGCGGCGTTGCCGTTGATGGTGAAGGTTTGTTTCGTGACGGATTGTTCCTCTTTGACAACCGAAGGCGATGCATGCTCTGGGGGTTGCTGTGGCTGCGGATCGTTTGCATATAGACTTTGTGCTAAAAATAAAAAAAGAGCTAAAAGCGATCCAAGCTTATAGGTTAATTTGTTACCGCACTCCAAATTCATTAACATGACAGCTCCTTCTCGATTCGATCTTCAATCCATTGCTGATCGAGGGTTTTAATGAGTATGTGTTTATGCCGGCTGGTCATCCCCGCAATCATCAGCAAGTTCGACTTTGCAGTCTCCAGGATCTCGGCCAAAAAGGCAATCAGTTCCTTGTTCACTTGCCCCTTCTCGGGTACCGCAGCCACACGCACTTTAAGGAGATCTCCTTCCCATCCCACCAGTGCATGATTGGCCGCCTTGGGGATCACTTTAACCTCTAAAACAATTCCGTCCGCTCGTTTCTTCCACTTCATCACTAGAATTTTAATCCAGTTTTAAGCTATAACAAATTTCCTTTTCACGGGGTGTAGCGCAGTTTGGCTAGCGCGCTTCGTTCGGGACGAAGAGGTCGTGGGTTCGAATCCCGCCACCCCGAAACCTACCTAATATCTTTGAGTTTAACGATTTTTACTCCAGCTTTGCGCATCTCTTCCAACGCGCGCGCTCCATCCCCTGGTTTTAAATCCACCGGACGGCAACCGTCTTCCACGACACACGCTTTGAATCCTAAGGAAATGGCATCTAATGCGGAATATTTAATGCAATATTCGGTGGTGAGTCCCGCCAGGTAGATTTCATGGATCCCTTTTTTTCGAAGATACGCTTCTAATCCAGTCGATTTGAGATGGCCATTGTCAAAAAAAGTGCTGTAGCTATCGATCTCTTTATCGGTGCCTTTGTGGAAAATTTTTTCAATGGAAGCCGGGTCCCATCCCGGAGCAAAATCTGCCCCTGTTGTATTCTGCACACAATGAACCGGCCAAAGGATCTGGTCATACCCTTTTAAGTTCACCCGCTCCCCCACCTGTTTGCCGTGCGTGCTGGCAAAACTCCCATGGTCAACCGGATGCCAATCTTTAGACGCCACGATGACATCCCAATCTTTTTTGAGCAGTTCACTGATCACCGGTAAAATCTTATC
>JAGVLX010000099.1 GCA_020054065.1 Parachlamydiales bacterium
TATACGTTTTGAATTTTTGGTATGTCGCACACATTTTCAAATCTCATCTTTCACATTGTATGGTCAACATATACGCGAAAACCATTCATCCATCAGGACCTTAAATTACGCTTATATGGATACATTAAGGCTATCATTAGCGATCGCGATGCAAAAACCATCGCTATCAACGGCATGCCAGATCATGTCCATTTACTCGTGAGCATCAAACCTACAGCAAATATTTCTAATTTGATGCGTGATATAAAAGTTAATTCGATACTAAATGGGTAAGATTCACATTTCCTGAATTAAAAGAGTTTGCCTGGCAAGACGGATATGGGGCATTCACAGTAGGATTGTCCACACTAGAGGGAACGATTAAATACATTCATAACCAGGAAAAACATCATGAAATTAAAACATTTCAGGATGAATATATCGATTTCTTAGAACGTAATAACATTACATTTGACCCTCGATTTGTTTTTGGATAGAAGTGCCGCTGCCGCGGCACGATTGATCATTTGCATATCCCCCCATAGCTGCGGCGCCAAGCGCGCCTGGCTATGGGCTATTGATAGAAATGTCGCTCCGCGACAAAACAAAAATCCAGCGCATGTTACGGGCGCTGGATTTATTTCCTCTCTGTGCCTCTGTGTCTCTGTGGTGAATTTCTGTGGCTCTGTGGTGAATTCACGTCTATCCCTCGCAATCTTTCCGCCAGCAAACCAGTAAACACTTGTTTGCCCTGTTCATTCAAATGATCGCCAGGACCGAAATGTTCCAACCGAATGTCACTCGCATCTGTAAAATCGATGAGAATAGCATCGTTCTCTTCAAGGTACTTTGTTAAGTCAGCTATATAGACCTTCAATAGTTCAGGCTGCCCTCCGAGTTCCAAATCCCGTCGGCGTTTCATACGCACAAACACCGGTTGAATCTTTTTAGCTTTCAATTCTTGAATCATTGCTGGTAAAAATGAATAAACGAGATTTGCCCTGAAATCGAAATCGCTCTCATCTTTCGCCTGTTCACTCGCCAGCTGCTTCGCCGTTATCCCGGCATCAGCCATTTTTGATTCATCAAACATCATCCGTAAATGCTCTTTCGCACGATCCTTATTCACACGCACGAGATGCGCGGCTGTCTTTAACACACGCTGTTCCCACATCGATTTTGCTTCTTGGGGGATCGTGTTAAAGGGGGAATCCCACAATCCTGAAGACAACACAGCCTGGATGTGCGGCTCATTCTCGCAACAAAGCACCCGTATCGGTTTCGCATACTCTCCATCCGTGCGGAACGCAGGATCGGTCAAATAGTGATCGCGAAAGAAAATGACTGCAATCTCAGGCTGGCAATCGGCTTGGCACAAAACGTTTTTCACATACAAATACCACCAGGCTGAGGCGCTGCCATTGTTGCTTGCTTTGAATGTTTCCTGACCTAGAAGTTGCTGCAAGGCTTGCTCGTCAACTCCGGCCCTCAACGTCGAATCCCCTATCAAAACCACTTTAGGCTTGGCTTTTTCGAGCTGATGCTTGCGCGATGTGATTTCAGATCCCGCCGTTTGTTTATAGACAAATCCAAAATACAGGATCGCTGCACTCATCAGCCCAAACACAATGTGATAGATCCAGTCGCGCACGCTTACCTTCAAAATTGAAAATAGATAAATTGCTGCGGAATCCGGTTAGCCAACAAAACTAACACGGTCACCGCCGACCATTGCCAGGCAATTTGCGCTCCCCGATTATTCGGCCACCACCGGTTCAACACGTAATGAGTTATCCACAAAGCGGCATATCCGAAAAAGAGGAGCAGCAAGAAGGCCGCGGCCATTAACTCAATCTCTGTGCCCTCAAATGCCGGCTGCTTTATAATCGACCATAGCCATCCTAAGCTCGGAGCACGGAATAGGGTCCAGCCAAAGATAGTTAGGGTTTGGAAGACGGACCATGCAGTTAACGTTGCTACCCATCCGCGCGGTTCCCACTTTCCGCCTAATCCTAACTGATGATATCCAAACAGCAGTCCCGCATGATAAAGCCCCCAGGCGACGAAATTCCACGCTGCGCCATGCCAGAGTCCGGATAATCCCATCGTCACGGTTAAAATCCAGGCAAACTTAAGGGTAGAGGTCACTCGGGATCCGCCTAACGGAATGTAGAGGTAGTCCCGTATCCATGTCGAGAAGGAGATATGCCAACGCCTCCAGAAATCGGACGGCGAAGTCGCCAGATAGGGCGCGTTAAAATTTTCCATCAGGTCAAATCCTAGCAGACGCGCCGAGCCGCGTGCGATATCGGTATAAGCGGAAAAATCAGCAAAAATTTGAATGGCAAATCCAATCGAACCGACAAATAAAAGAGAAATCGAGGGGTGTTCCAACATAAAAACACGGTCGACCCACACCGCTACATTGTCAGCTACCACCAGTTTTTTAAAATAGCCAATGAGGAACAGAGAAAATGCCGATAAAAAGAGTTCAGTGTTCCAGATGCGCGGTTTTTCAATTTGCGCCAATAACCTACCGGCGCGTTCTATCGGACCAGCCATAAGTTGCGGAAAGAAGCTCACGAATAGCGCAAACTCAATAAAGTTACGTTTGGGCGGAATGATGCCGCGATATACATCAATGGTATAGCTGATGCTTTGGAAGGTGTAGAAGGAGATACCGGCAGGCAATAAGATTTCCAACGCGCGCGAATTTTCAAACAATCCCAAGGCCTGAAAGTTGGCGACAAAAAAATTAAAATATTTGAAAACGGCAAGCAATCCTAAATTTCCACACAACGTCCCAACGATAAACAGTTTTTTATGACGCGGAAACGCCGCAATCCCCACTCCACATGAATAATCCAGCACAGTCGATGCCGCCAATAGATAGCAAAACCACGGACTGACATACCCGTAAAAAATATAGCTAACGACCAAAAGAAGAATGTTTTGCGCTGTTTTATTCCGGATCAGCCAATAGACCGAAAAGACAAGTACTAAAAATAATAGATAGTCAAAACTGGTAAAAAGCATACTTAGCTAAGCAGTTAAAAATAGATAATGAATATATTACAGTGAATTGTTAAAAGTCTATTATGAACCCAATCGACTATACGATTGCTGTTGAGCTCTTGCCCCGCTTAATTGCTGCGGTTTACTTTACGGTCTTCGCCGCCTTTCTATTCCAAATGAAGGGACTGCTAGGGGCTAATGGAATCCTTCCCATCCAAAAATATCTGACTTATCTTAAACATCGCTTAGGACTCTCCCGATTTTATCATGTTCCCTCCCTTTTCTGGATCAACTCCAGCGATATCGCCCTCCTTTCAGTTGTTTGGGCGGGAATGATCGTTTCTTTGATCTTACTTATCTTTAACGTTTATCCACCCGTCTTGCTGGCAGCGCTCTTCATTCTGCACCTCTCAATCGTCTCCACAGGACAAGATTTCTTAAGTTTCGGCTGGGAAATGTACACTCTAGAAATCACATTCAACGCGATTCTCCTCTCCCTCTCCAACCCTGCCAACCGCATGGCTTGGCTAAGCATTAATTTTCTCCTGTTTCGCTTCTTCATTCAGGCTGGCGCAGTAAAGCTTCAAAGCGGGGATAAATCGTGGCGGGATCTAACCGCCATCAAATATCATTATCAGACGCAACCGATTCCCAATGCCGTTGCATGGTATGTGTATAAACTCCCCATGCCGTTTCATAAACTTTCCACCTTGATCATGTTTATCATCGAGTTGGTAGTTCCTTTTGCGATGCTGGGAAACGAAACGACCCGCCTTGGGGTGTTCGCTTGTTTCTTTGGTTTGCAGCTAGCGATTTACGCCACTGGAAATTTTTCGTACCTCAATCACATTACCTCAGTCCTCTCTACCATTCTGCTAGGAAATGTCTACCTAGAAAAGATCGGTCTTCACGCTCCGCAGCCTCATCTGCTAGCGCCTGCCGCCGATAACGTCGTCTCTGTGATCGCGTTGGCCTTGATCGTTCTTCAGGCGGCCAATTTGTGGAATCACTTCATGCCGAACGCCATTTGCGCCAGAATCCTTAACTGGGTCAGGCCTTTCCATCTGGCAAATCGGTTCGGCATCTTCGCCATTATGACGACGAAGCGGTACGAGATCGTGATCGAAGGAAGCTATGATGGGATTGAATGGAAGGAGTACGGATTTTACTACAAACCTTCCGAACTCACACGGCGTCCTAGACGGATTTCTCCCTTCCAACCCCGCTTAGATTGGCAAGTATGGTTTTTACCGTTTGAAACCTTCGAAGCCTCAGAATGGTATCAGATGTTCCTGGTGAAGCTGCTGCAAGGGAATCAAGATGTCTTGAAACTCATCCGTCATAATCCGTTCCCGAATGCTCCGCCAAGACACATTCGGACCCAAATGTATGAATATGAGTATTCCGACTGGCAAACCCGAAAAAAAACCGGTCAGTGGTGGACGCGCAAGCTTCTCTTTACCTATTCTCCTCCCATCTCACTTAAAAAGCCTCAAAAATAATATAATAATTATTTTAAACTTACATACTAATTGACTTTTTAATATTAAAACAATAAACTCTTAATGTAATTATTATATTTCGGAAGCAAAAGGTTATTAAATTAGTATGAAAAAATACTTTCTATTTTCGCTTATTGCCCTCCTTTTCATCGTCTCTTTCCCCCTCAACGCCGCAATGGTCCAGTTAGTCGCCATCGGCGACACAACTGATGAAAAATTGGGCCATACAATGGATTTGGATGTCCAAATGGTCTATGCCGAAGCAGCTAAAATCGCGCAAAACCTTGACCTTCCCCTAAGAACCACCCAATTGAAGGGGTTGCTCGTCACGCCTCAAAACGTCATTAATACTCTTAATTCATTGACCATTGATCCCGATGATATCGTCATCCTGTACTGCAATTTACATGGATACCGTACAGTGTATAAAGAAACCCGTTGGCCGATTCTTTTTTTCGGCCTAAGAGGTCAGGGTGTTGAATTCGATACTTTAATCAATATCCTTGCCAGCAAGAATCCGCGCTTCTTACTCGCAATGGCTGAAAGTTGCAATAAAGTAATGAAAAATGCCCCGCCGGTTTATAGACAACAGGCTTTCGCGACTGGAACGGAACTCGTCAAAATTAACTATAAGAAGCTCTTCATGGAGCAGTCCGGAACGATCATTATCTCGACTTCCAGTCCGGACGAATATGCCTGGGCATGGGTCAACGAAGGCGCGTTATTCACGATGTCATTTATTGAGATGCTCAAAACAGTAACCAATTCTCAAAATGAACCTAAATGGGACGATCTCATCGAAAAAGCCAAAGAGAAAACCCAACAAATGGTCCTCGATAATGAGCTGGATTCCTTTCAAACCCCGCAATATGAAATTAACCTAAGGCCGTCTAACTAGACGGCTCTTCTGCCTGAAATCAACGAGATCAGGAACAGCACGAGAAAAATCAAGAATAACACTTGAGCGATCCATGTAGCTGTACCAGCAACGCCGGAAAAGCCCAAAACGCCGGCAATAATCGCAACAACTAAGAAAATAAGCGCATATTGCAACATAACAAACTCCTAGGTTTTTCTTTATAAGTAAATAAAATGATCATTTTATACTACTTAAAAGTGACTACGCATCAAGCTAAGATGCTATTTAGCCGAGCGGAGCGAGGCTTTGGGAGTGCATGCGCTAGATCGTTACCTAGGATGATTAAAGATGGGTGACTGCTTGCATAAATCTAAAGCGCGCTCGGTCTAATGCTTCAACATCGATTCCCGTATGGTAACCATGGTGGCTCATCATTAGAGTGACTTCGAGGGTGCTTGCATTGGGGACATCCCTTCGTTTACCAACATTCACAAGCGAGGTATCAAAAATCCGTATACCAGCTTCTAGACCGGCAACGACCTTAGGATTAATTGTTTGGTAGGAAATTTGGGGAGAAGTCGATCGTAGATTGAGAGCTAGATTAGCAGGCTTTACTCCACGTTCTTTTAGGTGACCAATTAACCTATGAATCTCCTCTGGTTTGGCTTGACCCGTTGTATCGATCAAACTTACAAGACCAACCCCTTTGGTAAGCATTGCTCTAGCCACGATGGCTATTTTTTCAGGAGCAACAGTTCCTGAAAATGGACATCTTATCATGCAAGGAATATGACCTCTGACTAGATAGGGAGGGTTATCTTGCAGATTGAGCAATATCGCTTCCAGATTTTTCAAACCTGCGATTGTCTCAAGATGACCATGGGCTTGAGAAAACACCTTAGAAGGGCTGACATACATAGAAATATATTTGGCTTTGACGGCTAATGCAGCGTTTAATGATTTCGTGGATTCCACTTGTACCCAATGCTGAGTATTTGTGTCAGATAAGTCGACTTCTTTCAAAATTTGAGTGGGATAGCGGCTGCTTAGCACATCATCAAATCGTACACATGCGATACTTCTCACATTGGCCAATCTAAGGTCCCTGATCAGATCCGTCTTTGCTTCTAAGGTAACCCCATCACTATGTCTTAGTCTTGATACGGTGACATCGTGGACGACAACCATTTCTTTTCTCACATTAGGCACAGAATGTGTTGAACGTGAATGGAACCTGCAGGGAACACCAGACACATGGGGTGCGTGAACACTTGAACGAGCGAGCATAGGGACTCCAAAGGTTATGAGTTAAGCAATGGTAATGGCTATTTTTGATATACCTTCGCAAATATTTTAGCAAACTCTTCGATTGTGGTTTTGCCCCGATTTTCGGGTGCAATCTTTTGGGTGTTCGTCAACTTACCCTGATTGATCCCTTGATACATCTCGACATAGGCATCGGCTACACTCGCGCTTGCACCCATCTTCAGCAAATTGTTGCGGGACTCTTCGAGCGAAAATTGAACATATTTCAAATCCGGCTTCCCTATCGCTTTTCCGATTGCCCGGGTGGCGTCGACCAAGGTCAGATCTCGTGGACCGACATATTCGATGGCTGTTTGCCCATTGAAATTCAGTCCGTCAAACAGCTCAGCCGCACGATGTCCAATGTCATCGGTTTCCACCATCGGCATGACAATCTCTTTTGCAATGGGCGAGCCATTGCTTCCGGTTTGCTTGATGAGCGCCACCGACCACAGAAGGTTTTCCATAAAATAGGTCGGACGCAGGTGAACTACATTTAATCCAGCAATTCCATTCAGTCGTTGTTCTTGCCGATAGAGTCCGTTTACTGGTCCCAATCCGGAAGGAAATTGCGCGCCGACGCTGCTTAAATTGACCGCATATTTCACATTGGCAGCACGGATGCCGTGTTCGATCGCTTTCCCTACAGTATCTTGATAGGCTGCATAATCACCCGTCGTAAAATTGGGCGGAATGAAGCTAAAGACCGCATCTGCATCAATAAAGGGTTCATGCAAGCTATCACGGGTGAGATCGACAACGCGCGTGTGAGCGCCCATTTGCTCGAGTGCTTTTAATTTCTTTTGATCACGCCCCAACGCCAGCACTCCATGCCCTTTTTTCACTAAATCTTCCACTAACACAAAACCGATTTGACCGGTAGCACCGACGATGACAAAACGTTTAGGTTGCACGCATCCTCCCTTGTTTATCCGGCACTCGCTTGGGTTTGCGGCGCGGCGGCTTCACCCTTTTCTAACTCGACACTCTCGTCTTTTAAGAACGGGTATTTCTCTTCAAGAGTAGCAACTTTTCGTTTGGCTCCCCACTGTTGGTAATTGTGATGAGCTTGTCTGAGGTTGGTTTCAAACAGATCATTTTTATTCAAGGATAGATAGTAATCGGCTAGCAGTTCTTGGCACAGCGCTTCTTCATGGACGAAGTAGTTTTCCGTACACGCCCGTAAAGCTAAGTTAAAGCTTTCGATCGCTTTGTTGCCATTCTTCTCGATAATGTACGTCAATGCTTGGATGATCTGATAGTGGTGCTCGTAATTGCATGGGGATGCAACGGCCCAGCGTTTGATTTTTTGCAAGTTCTTCTTCAGTAATTTCAAATCCCTATTTTGAACGATCGAAGTTGACCGAATTTTCTGTGCCAGTGCTAAAGTAAAATAGAAATAATAGTAGTTCCAAGAGGATTCATTGGGAAACTGAGTGGTCAACTCCATCAGCCGCTCGCCGACATCATAGGCATTCACAAAATGACCCATGAACACAAACTTAGCAATTTTCCAGGTCGTGGTTCTTAGGATGATCAAAGGATCCTCGGTACGAAGATAAATCTGCGTACTCATCAGCGTGCTTTTTTCGGTTTTAATGGGCTGTTCCAAATCGATGAGGTAGTGGCAAAAATCTTTAAAGGCTTGATAGGTTGCCAGTGCTGAGGGTGTTTTATGCTTATTGAGTTCTTCCAAATTTCTAGCCACGTCTTTGGCAAAAGTAGGCAATGGGGTTCCAGAAGCTAGCTTAAAAGTTCCTACAGCAACGAGGGCTCCGACCCCTAGGGCTCCAGATCCTAAATCAAATGCTTTTTTTGCCAATTCTTGAAGAGGTTGGATATTTGTGCTGATGGGATTATGCCAACGATTGACAAAGAGATAAAAAATAATCCGGGCTTCGATCGTGACCGGACGATTGAGATAGCGTTCTCCCATTTCGATAGAAAGACGTCCGAACTCATAACCTTTTTCAAAGTCCTCAATGATATAGGAGGAGAGCAAGGTGGCATAAGTGGCTACACCGATCGTAGAAAATTCTGTACGTCCATACTCCACAAACAAACTCATGAGTCGCAAAGCGGTATAGACAGATAGATTCCGATTTCCCGAAGCGAAGGTGGTGTGGAGCACCGAATTGTAAATGCTGCCAAGAAGGTAAGCATCAGGATTTGTTGCATCCGGCATTTTTTTCAGGTCGTCGATGCTTCGAAAGAGGAGTTTGAATTTGATCTTTAAATAGGCGACAACAATTCTCAATTTTGAGGGCGATTTCTGGAATTTTACATTAAATAGCCTGAGGGCTTCTCCTTCATACTTGAGCGAATCGTTATACAAGTTAAGCTGACCGTATAGCTTGATCAAGATGATATAAATTCGTGCTTTCTCTTCAATGGTGGGAGCTTTTTCTAACAGCAGCTTAAATTGCTGTTCCGCCTCTTTCTGCTGCCCTAACAAGAGCATGCAAATGCCTAGATTCTCGTATAGAGACGCAGTGGTCCCATACTCTTTTGTCCACGCATCGACAGGAAGCCGTTGAATGCCGTATTTAAAAAAATCGACTGCGAGTTGAAAATTGCCCGATTGTTTTGCTTTTTGTCCTGCCGTGATATTGAGTTTGATCAGCTTATCGTTTTCCCGATCATCTTTAATCAGACGGCTGGCTGCATTGAAATGATGGGCAATCTCGTAGATGTGTTGATTATTTTTGTCTTGCCCATAGAAGTCATACAACACTCTGGCAATGCGATAGTGCCACTCTTCCCGTTCTTGCTTGGTCAAAAGTGAGTAAGCGATTTTATTGGCAAGCTCATTGACAAAGGCATAGAGAACATTTTTCTCAATGACCTGTTTCAAGCCAAATCCAGGGTAGTTGACATATTGGCTACGACGGATGATCAAGTCTTCAAACACAGCCCCTTGTAGTTGCTGTAGCGTTCGCTCCTCAGACTGACCAGTCAAGGTCGATAAGGTCGGCAAATCAAACTTCGTTCCGATGACTGCCGCTTTCTTAATTAAGGATTGTGTGTCTTTATCTAAAGCTGACAGTTTTGTGACAATAAGATCTGAGATCTCGGTCGTTGTTTTATAGTTGTCGATTTTTCTTAAGTTCCAATCCCATTGTTGTGTGGACCGGTTAAAATGAATATACTTGTCATAATACAGCATTTTTAATAAATGCAGGGCGATAAAGGCGTTGCCACGGCTTTTTTTCAGGATCGATTCTGCCAGCAAAAGTGCTTTATCATCTGAACAATTAAAGATATCCTGCAAGATTTGACCAAGTTTTGTCAGTTGGATGGTATGGATGGGCGGATGACCAGCATGGCTTTCGCCAATGCATAGTTTTTCTAAACATTGCGCAAAAGGGTGGTTGGCATGGATTTCATTGCGTTTATAGGTCCCGATGACCAAACATTTGCTCAAATGATGGTTGTCTGCAACCTCTAACAAGAACCGCAAGGAGTAGGCGTCCGCCCACTGCAAGTCGTCAAAGAGAAACACTAAAGGAATTTGTGCGAGTGCAAAGACTTCTAAAAACTTGATCAGCGCTTGAATGATAGCGCTGTCGCGGCTTCCTTCATAGCCCGTATTCATCGACTGCTCGCTCAACATCTGCGGGCCTAGCATTTTCAACTCAGGAATCAGTTCGATCAATAGCTTGCCATAAGGCCATACGGCTTGAGGGATCTTAAGCGACCATGTCTCGATCATCGCATTCGTATCCCCCATCATCTGCAAAAGTAGGTGTTTGAATCCCCCTACAACGCCATGGAAAGGAATATTTTTCTGCGAGGCATTGAAGCGCATTAACAAGAAATAGCCGTTGTTAGAGACCACCTTTTTTTGCAATTCATATACGAGAATGGATTTGCCTATGCCCGGATCGCCGGTCACCAACAAAATTTCCCCGTTGCCTTGCATAATCCGATTATAAGCTTCTCCTAGTTCTAGAAGGTCTTGCGTATGTTCATAATTTTGCTGCGCAGCCTGCAGACTGCTCAATACGGTTTTTTCATAGGCGGTGATCACCTCTTCCGATTGATTCGAGGCCATGTAAAGGTGGTTTAAGCTGGTAATGATATCTTTCTTGACCGCCCGAATGGAAGCATACCGTTCTTCAGGCGACTTCGAAATACATTTTAGAATGACTTTTGAGACCGATTCCGGCACTTCATGGTTGATCAAACTAGGCGACATGGGCGGATGGCTTAAAAGCTGCGCGAAATATTCATTCGTTGTTTTCCCTTCAAACGGCAGCCTGCGGGTTAAGAGTTCATAAAATAGGACGCCGAACGAAAAAATATCTGTGCGGTGATCAGCCGCCTTGCCAATGCGATGGGTTTGCTCGGGAGTTAAATATTTGTTCAGTTTATCTGACAAGCGCGCTTGCAAGTCATCTGTTTCTTTTTTAGAGCTGAATCCAAAGAACTTTACCGTCTTGGAATCCAGGCTGACAAGCAAGTTGCTTGGATTCAGGCGAAGGTGGAA
>JAGVLX010000105.1 GCA_020054065.1 Parachlamydiales bacterium
ACTAAGAAATCTCTTCGTGTCTCTGTGCCTTCGTGCCTCTGTGTTGAATTTTTCTTCTAGTTATTTACCGATAGAGGGCCATAGAGGACCTGCTTCGCTCTGTGGTGAATTTTCCTATGTCAAATACTTAGTCTCAAGGTCGCGGTAGTGGATCTTGCCGGTGCCCATGATGGGCAGTTCTTCCAGCTGTTGGAAGTTGGAGATCTTCACCAAATTCGCGAAACCGGCTTCTTTTAATGTCCGGTTCAGTTCATCTGTTGTGGTTTTAAACCGCGCGAATACATAGATCTTTGGTTTTTCTCCGGGAATCTCTTTGGCACACACCGCTAAGGCAGGTCCTTCCTCACTTGTCGTATCCCATCCTTTAGAGGGTGCAGCTTGCAGCAAAGCATCTTCAATCGCTGCCAAGCTGATCATTTCGGGACCGACTTTGATAAACCGTTTTAACCGGCCGGTAATGAAAAGATACCCCTTATCGTCGATATTTCCCATATCGCCAGTGATGTACCACTCTTTATTATTGATCGTCATGAATGGCGAAGCTAATCCTTTGTTGATATAGCCATGGAATACATTTGGCCCGCGGGCTAAAATCAGCCCTTCTTGATTTGGACCCAACACTTCCTTGGATTCAGGATTGATCACCAACAGTTCGATGCCAGGTGCAGCTAAACCCACTCCTTTATGCTCTTGGTTCGGACGGTTCATGCTTAAGACTGGGGAACATTCAGTAATCCCATATCCTTCAATGACGATATCGCCTACACCCATCTGTTCGCACAGCTGAAACAACTCCGGGGGTGCCTTTTCGGCTCCTGTCACAAGATAACGCAGCGACTTCAGCTGTTCCGGTTTTGCTGCTTTTAACATTTTTTTGAGGAAGGTCGGCGCGCCGCAAATGATGGTGATCAACCAACGATCTATTCCTTTAGCCAGTTGTTTGCCGTCAGTCGGATCGGGATAGAAAGCGACACGAGCGCCGATCATGAGGGGAGTAAGCGAGCTCACCGTCAATCCAAACGAGTGGAACGGCGGCAGGATTCCGAAAATGATGTCGGTGGTATAGAAATCGATCGCTTGAACAACAGCGCGCTGGTTGCTTAAAATATTCCCATGTGTCAGTGGAACCCCTTTCGGCATACTTTCCGTTCCGCTGGTAAAGAGGAGAACAGCTGCATCATTTTCCGTTTTCTGCTCGATGTTAAAGGTTTTGAGAAGCTTGCTGACGCTCATTTTTGTGCGGAGAAATCCTTTGATCTTATCCAATAAACCGATCTCTTTTCGGACATCTTCCAGCATAAGTAGAGAATCTTCGATATTGGTCAAATCCACATTGGCCAGGCGGTCGATAAAGGCCCACGACGAAAGGATTGTTTTTGTTCCAGAGACACTCATAACCGATTCTAGGTGGCGGGGCCCGACTGTCCAGTTGATCATGACCGGTATTTTTCCTGCGATTAAAACGGCTAAGAAGCACATCGTGGCGCCGACGCTGGCGGGAAGCAAAATGCCGATGTATTGTCCTGGCAGCTTTCTGATGTATTCAGCCAAGATCAGGGTGCGAAGCTCCAACGTGTGGTAGCTTAAAATGCCGCTACGCAAATCGGCGCACGCATATTGCTTGCCCATGGCTTTACACGTTGTCAGAAACACTTCCGGGATTGTTTTGCCGTCCGGGACCGAAAGGCGCACACGCGGAATTGACTGTTTCCATTTATCCAGCTCGCTGACTTTCTCTTCGACTTCTGGAGCAAACACAATTTGTTTGCTGGCGATAGCCATCATCTTGCCGACGGTCGTCAATTCGACAGCGGGACAGTTTTCCACGTCGTACTGATCTTCCAAAAACATCACTAATTCTGCAGTGTCCAGGGAGTCAAGACCAAGGTCGATTGAAATCGTTTTTTCAGGTGTGATTTGATCTTTGGGAATCTCGGTGAATTCAGCGATCTTGTTAACAACCTGGTTTTTGATGAGATCGGGAATTTGATTGAGGTCGATATCCAAAATTTCGGGAGGGCGCTCATACACTTTAGGGTACTGATCGCGCCAGAAACTATAGGAGACCAAAACAAGGGTATCCCCTTGCTGCGGCGTATTAGACAAGCCATCGGGCTGGTTATACCAATTTTCCAGCCAGCGGTTGATGGTTAAACGCGATCCTTTATAGGGGAAATCGTCCGGTGCTAAGTGGTATTCAATGACAATTTCGCGGCGCGGGGTAAAAAATAACAGATTTTTAAGGGCAATCTTAATCCCTTGCCATACGGTAGGAAAAAGGGGAGGCGCGCGCCCGATGATCGCGCGTGAAAAGCTGCTGCCCCACATCCCAATCATGCGCACGAGCACGACATTAACTTGAGGGACATCAGAGATAATTCGGTGCACACCTGATGCGCCACCGATGATTTCCATGCTTGTATTCTTAGTCCGGCCGGCAGGATAGATCAGAAAATTCTCTTTCCGTTTAAGCCCTTCAATCACGTCGGTGATCGCCTTATCGCTCCGTTTTTTCTTGAGGGTGTTGGACGCTTGGTCCAGGTCCGGAACGGGGAGGGCGTTAACATAGCGCATGAGGCTATTGATCACCGGCAGATTGTACATATATTCGACGATCAGAGGGCGGATCGGATATTTTCTCCAGATCCCCAAAGTGACCATTACCGGATCGGTAAAAACGGCTGGGTGGTTTGGCAGGAATAAGACGCCGCCAGGTTTGTTAAGATTTTCGGGTGTAAGATTCTCTAGTCCTTTAAAGGTAATCCGGTACCGGAACCAAAAAACAAATCTGAAAAAGAAGATAATGAAGTTCTCAATGATAAATCGCACAGTCTACCTTAATCCTTTTTAAAATCCTTACCCTTAGCTATCTATATTTTCTACCCTTTTCATTTAATTTACAAGTCACCCTAAATTTTTACCACAGAGACACAGAGGCCCAGAGATAAAATAACAGGCCACGTTATCCGGGTCATCATTGTTGTCTTTTTCTCTGTGTCTCTGTGGTTAAATTGATAGTTAAGGGATCACGATCACGGTCCCGGGTTTGATGTTGTTCTTATCTTTGATCACATCGCGGTTTTTTTCATAGATCTCTACCCAGCGCTTGACCGTTCCATAATATTTCTTCGATATCGTCGATAAGGTTTCCCCTTTGGCAATCACGTGTTTGCGCAGCGGCTTTTCGATAGGTTCGGGAGGTTGCGGAATCGGCGGAGGAGTTTCATCAATTTCTTTTGGTTCTTCTGTCTCAACAATCTCTGTTTTTGCTGCCGTTTCTATAGGTTGTTCAGGCTCGGAACTGATCACAGGAGGCTGTGTTTCAGCCGGAGCTTCCGCAGCGGCAATGTATTCTTGATGCGGGATCAATAAAGGCGCGGAGTGGGATTCTTCCTCTTTAAGAAGGTAGGGGATATTGATCGCAGCTAGGATAGCAAAAGCGGCGAGCGCACAAATTTTTATGAGTTTGAAACGGTTTGCTGCAGGGGTCATAATCATCTCTACTTTTTAAAAGTTGGCCGTGGTTGACTGATAATGAAGGCAGCCACATCAAGGGATTGCTCTTCCGATAAAAATGGAGCCCGCGTGTAGGGCATATTGAGATAAATGAAGGCCGACAATTTATCTAAATCATTCATCCCTGCTCCATCATTAAACGCATTCTCGCCCCACAGAGGCGGATTCTCTTCAATGCCTTCTCCTTCATACCCGTGGCACATGGAGCAATATTTCTGGTAATACGCCGCTCCGTTATCTTTTTCGGGTGTATGCTTTGAAGTGAGAGGAACAAGCCCGCGCCAAGGCATCTGTTTAATTCCTTTCACATTATGGGAAATCCAATCCAGATAGGCGATGAGAGCGATCATTTCCAGAGCATTATCTGCCGGCGGCTTGCCGTTAAGGCTGCGTTCGAAGCAATTGCGGATCCTGTCCTGAAGGGTAATGACGCGCTGGTCCCGTTTTGAATAGCTGGGATACCAGGTGGAGGCTCCAACAAGGGAAATGCCGTTGTTAGCACCTCCTAACGTATTTCCGGCAGAAAAATGGCAATTTGTGCAGGTGATGGCATCGCCGGCATAAGTCGGCGCATAGGTTTTGGTTTCATTCATGATGTTGAAGCCAAGAATGACATGGGTTCGGATTGGATCAGGCGCATCTTCCGGATCGACGAGATCAAACTCATATTTTTGCGAACCTTGAGTCAGGATGTAATGTTTACCCTCAATAATGGTTTCGAGGGTTGAGGGGGAGTCCGAATAAGTTGTTTCTGGAATCGTGAGATAGGGAATAAAGATGGCGACGATCCCAATTAAGACACAGGCGAACAAAATCCACACTAACAATCGATTCATGTTGGCTGAGCCTTTTGAATAATGGTTGCGGCGTCACGGTCGATAATCCAGGTGGCCTTATGGTCAGGCGTCCCTACTTTTTGGGCGGGGAATGTGTCAGGTTGATACGGTCCGGCTAACACTTCGGCAAGGGTGGCGGATTTGCCTGCGCCGAGGACATAGAGAGAAATGTTGCGTGCTTGGTTAATGCAAGGATAGGTCAAAGACATGCGCCACGTTTCTTTTTGCGGGATATAGTTGCCGATCACCAGACGGTCTTCCGCATGCAAACCGTGAGTGTGGGGAAACAAGGAAGCAATATGTCCATCGTCGCCCATGCCTAGAATGACTAAATCAAAAATTCCGCCGGGTGCTTTTGAACGGATTAACTTTTCATAATCTTGAGCAGACTGTTCAAGGTGGTGTTCCGCTTCCATCCGAAAAATATGCTTAGGATCTAATGGCAATGTATTAAATCCGGATTCCATCGTCATTTTATAGTTGCTTTCCGAATTAGTAGGGGGGACTGCCCGCTCATCACTCCAAAAAAGCAATACTTTACTCCAGTCGACAGCTGAACGATATTCAGGCGAAGCAATCAATTGATAGACGGGTCTGGGGGTATTGCCGCCGGAGACGGCGACCGCAAAGAATCCCCGTTCTCGAATAGCTGCCTGGGCAATTGCAATAAATTGGGCGGCGGCGAACGCAACTGTTTTTTTGGCATCTCCCGGTAAAGCTAGGTCTCTTCGGTGATCAAAGGCTTGCAATTGGGCTTTCCAATTTTGCGGCATGCTGTTCCTCATTGGTCTTGTTTAGCGAGCGTATGGAGCATCGCCTTATAGTTGGGGCTGGTCCGTCCATAAAGGAGCTCTTTCGAGAACGAAATACCCAAGATCGGATTGGAGAGCGGTACGGTAAAGGGCAGATCGCAGGTCTCTTGGGAAGAAACGGCAATATGGACTTGCTCTTGATTTTTTTCTGGACGCTCGAGTTTAAACACATGCCCCCCACGGCAGTTAAGCTCGACAGAGATCATTGCGCCAGGATTAAACGCTGCAAGGGAAACCGGTTTTAAGGTGACGGTAATCGTGTGCTTTCCAGAGTGGTAAGTGACCGTACTTTCGGTTTTGCCCTTTTTGGCGCGGTCGAAATGCCATTTTAATTGAGTGGCCAGCCAAGCTTGCAGGTAGCGTGCTTGCGAGTCAGTATGGCAAAATACATCGGAGTTAAAGGCGTTATAAGTGATCACAATCGATTCGCAGCTGCGCAGGTGTTCGATCCGTTCGGCCGAATCAAATGTTTGTAAAAAGACGTTGCGCCATCCAAAAAACCGCGCCCACGTCAGATCCATGGCGTCTCCGGTATAGCTTTCCAAGAATGTTTGCATGGCTTGCGCGAATTTTTCTAAGTCGTCGGCGCCTTCTGAGTCAAAGATCAGCCGCGACGTATATTGCTGCAGGTAGTGAAGGAGCTCAGTTGGCTTGGTGGGATCGTCGCCCCAGATCAAATTGATGGGGAGATCTGGCAGCAGAAAAGGTAAAATGACATAGGCATTTTTTGCGACATCGCCACTAATTTCAAAGGCCACTTGTTCGCAAGCGGTTGTCTCATCCCCTTCAGTGATTTTTAAGATCTTCTTTTCAATCTTTTGCACTTTATCCGGCTTATCGCCGGTTTTTTTGATCAATAAAATATGGCATGGAAATTTTTGGATCATGCGGTTGACGATCTCTTCAAAATATTCCAGGCGTCGTTCTTCCCGCGTATAGATGATCAGGTTGCATAGGCTGGCACGAATGGAACACAGTTCTTTGTCGCTCATCAGAGGATCCTCCATTTGCGCGCATCATGTTCAATTAATTTCTGGGCTTGTTCTGGGCCCCATGATCCGGACTGGTAGTTGGGAAAGTCTTTGGGGTGTTCGTTATGCCAGTGTTCAAGGATCGGTGTCAGAAGCCGCCAAGAAGCCAGTACTTCATCGCTCCGCGCAAAGAGGGTGCTGTCGCCGGCCATGCAATCGCAGATTAAGCGTTCGTACGCTTCCGGCGGGGTGGTGCCAAAGAAATTGCCATATTGGAAATCCATTTTAACCGGTTGCAGTGCATTGTCAGGGCCGGGAACTTTGCAATTCATTTTTAAAGACATCCCTTCGTTCGGCTGGACGCGGATGGCTAGGACGTTAGAAATGGTATTGTTTCCGGTGTTGAAAAGCACTCCTGGCGCATTTTTAAAGGCGATATCAATTTGGGTGGCTCGCTTAGGCATCCGTTTGCCGGCCCGTAAATAGAACGGAACCCCGTCCCAACGCCAGTTATCGATAAATAGGCGCAAAGCCACATAGGTTTCCACCATCGAATGGCGCGCTACATTCTCTTCTTGCCGGTACCCGATCACTTCTTTTCCATCCACATAGCCGGGTCCGTACTGGCCGCGGACGGCGAACCGGTCAAAGTGATTGTGGGGGAAAGGGCGAATCGATTCCAGCACTTTGACTTTTTCATCGCGGATCGAATTGGCTTTCAAATTGATCGGCGGCTCCATCGCCACAAGCGTGACAAGTTGCATGATATGGTTCTGTACCACATCACGTAGCATGCCGGCTTCTTCCCAGAGCTTGCCACGGGTGCCGATTCCGATTTCTTCAGCAAAGGTGATCTGTACATGGTCGATGTGGTTTTTGTTCCACAACGATTCGAAGATGGAGTTGCTGAAGCGCAAAGCAAGCAAGTTTTGAACGGTCTCTTTTCCGAGATAGTGGTCGATCCGGTAGATCTGGCTTTCGTCTAAATACGATTCCACATGCTGTTGCAATTCAATGGCGGATGTTAAATCGCGCCCGAATGGTTTTTCAAAAATCACGCGCGACCATTTTTGATCTGTAATGGGATAGATCAGCTTATGCTGACTTAATTTTTCTCCGATGACAGGGAAGTAGCTTGGCGCGGTGGATAAATAGAAAACCCGGTTCCCTTTAGTCCCTAACGTGCGGTCCAATTCTGCCAGTGATTTCTTGAGGCTTTCATAGCCGCTGTCATCATCGAACTCCGATTGATGATAAAATACACACTGGCTAAATTGTTCCCACAAAGATTTGTCGACGGGTTTTACGCGTGAGTATTTGCTGACGGCATCTAGCATCTCGCTGCGGAACATTTCGTTGGTCTTTTCGCGGCGGGCAAAACCGACGCAAGCAAAGTGCGGCGGCAGCTGTCCTTCGCGCGCTAAATTGTACAGGGCTGGCAGCAACTTCCGTGCTGTCAGGTCTCCAGTCGCGCCGAAGATGACGAGGATGCAAGGATCGGGTGTTTTTGTGCTAGGTGTCTGTTCTAGTAACGGATTCACAAAGGCAGATCGCTTAATACTCATAGTGGGGGCACCTGATTTGGATATCTAGACGAAATTACTCGACTTTTCCTAAAACTTCAATCCTTGAATCGCAATCGTCATTCAAGTAGAAACCACTGAGTCACGGAGATCACTGAGCAAATAGGAGAGAATTGAGAAAAGTTATCCTATTAATTGCCATTAGTTTGCTTCTCCCTATCTCACTACTTCTCAGTGATCTCACTGGCTCAGTGGTGTTCATGACAAGGGTGGGGGAAACTTGTCTTTACTCGCATGGGTGCAAAATCCCGCCTTAGAATAGCTGATTTGATAATAGCGGGATTCATTGCTAATCAATACGGTTGTGCCGATGGTTTTTGAGTAACTGGTTGGGGAGTCCGCTAGTATGGTGACTTTAATCTGGAAATACCCTCCGACGGGAGCATTACTCAGGGAGGAACTAGCATAACCATTTGGTCGGAAATGGTCTTTTAAAAAGACGGAATCCATTCTCCCTACGATGGAGCAAGCGACTTCTAACGTCTCTAAACTTTTATTGATGAACGTCACATAGGCAAAGGCTCCGTCGCCGCTCTTTTTAAGCCCACTTCCTTCGCTGCTTTTTGTAAGCAACGAAGCAGAGTCGGATAAAGAGGCTCCGGTATTAACCGTTTTAACGGTTGTATAAGCAGCCGTCAAGGCTGTCGATGCCGAAGGGATAGCGACAACTGACGTTGAAGCTGTTTCTTCAACTTTAGTGTAATCACCTGGGATTAATGATTTAAAAAAGTTGATAGCTGCATCCATATGACCTCCTTACCATGTTATCTGTTAAGAACTAGACGATTACTAAAGTTTCGTATATAATGGCCTGTTTTGGGTGTGAGCGCCCAAATAACATCAGTATACAAAAGCAGAGTTAAATTTTATGCCAAAATACATCTTTGTGACAGGCGGAGTTTGTTCTTCATTAGGAAAGGGGTTAACAGCTGCCTCGATCGGTATGTTGTTGGAAAATAAAGGGTTTCGTATTGCGCTCCTGAAATTTGATCCCTATTTGAACGTTGATCCTGGTACCATGAGCCCCTATCAGCATGGGGAGGTTTATGTGACTGACGACGGAGCGGAGACCGACTTAGACCTCGGGCATTACTACCGTTATACCAATTCTCCCTTATCCAAAGCGTCCAATGTGACATCGGGCCAGATTTATAATACGGTGATTAGACGGGAGCGGCATGGGGATTATCTAGGTAAAACAGTGCAAGTGATCCCGCATATCACGGATGAGATCAAGCAGCGGATTGTTAACTGCGCCAAGCAAGAAGAGAATATCGACATCGTGCTGGTCGAGATTGGCGGTACGGTCGGGGATATTGAATCGCTGCCATTCTTAGAAGCGATCCGTCAGTTTAGTTATGAGCATAGCAAAGATTGCCTGGATATCCATTTGACCTATGTGCCCTATCTGAAAGCAGCAGGCGAACTTAAAACCAAACCCTCGCAACACTCTGTGCAAATTCTGCGTTCGATTGGCATTTTCCCTGATATCATTGTGTGCCGTTGTGAAGAGTCCCTCCCTGAAGAAGTGAAGGATAAAATCAGCCTGTTTTGCAATGTGAAAAAAGAATCGGTTATCGAAGAAGTGGATGTCAAAAACAGCATCTATGAAGTCCCTCTCAAACTGCGCGAGCAGAAGATTGATGACAAGATCTGCCAATTGCTTGGACTGCCGATCCGTGAAACTAATTTGGAGCAGTGGGAAAAAATCTTAAAAACGATTTTAAATCCCAAAGGCACGATCACGGTTGGAGTCGTGGGAAAGTATGTGCAGCATAAAGATGCTTACAAGTCTGTCTTTGAAGCGCTTCATCATGGAGCGATCAACGCTGGGTACAAAATCGAAATTAAATGTTTTGAAGCAGATAAAATCTTGCACAATAATGACATTACCGAAGCGTTGAAAGGCTGTGACGGGTATTTAGTGCCAGGCGGATTTGGCGAGCGGGGATGGCAAGGAAAAATCATGGCTGTTAAACACGCCCGTGAAAACAAAATTCCTTATTTTGGTTTATGCCTGGGAATGCAAGTGATGGCGGTGGAGTTTGCGCGGCATGTCAACAAAATCGCCGACGCGAACTCGACGGAAATCGATCCATACACACCTAATCCAGTCATCTCTTTGTTGAGCGAACAAAAAGAAGTGCAAGATATGGGCGGCACCATGCGGTTGGGAGCTTATACGTGCAAGTTGTCTCCCGGGACTCATGCGGTTAAAGCTTATGGGTCGGAAACCATTAGTGAACGGCACCGCCACCGTTATGAGTTTAACAACAAATATCGCGGCGAGATGGAGAAGAAAGGTTTCGTGGTTGCAGGTGTTTTGGAAGATGGCAATTTGTGCGAGATTGCAGAAGTGAAAGACCATCCGTGGATGGTTGGAGTGCAATTTCATCCGGAATTCAAATCCAAGCCGACTCATCCGCATCCCTTGTTCAGAGATTTTGTCAAAGCGATGATCGCTTACAAAGACCAGAAAGCTGGTAAAAAATAATGACCGCTAAACCTGTTCCTACACGGTATTTAGGGATTGATTTCGGACTTGCCCGTGTAGGGATAGCGTTATCTGACGAAACAAAGATCATCGCATCTCCTTTGAAAGTGATGCCGGCCTCTAAGAAATTGGAAGAAACGGTCATCAAGTTAACTAATGAAATTACCGAATTGTCGAAGTTGAATCGCTGCCAAATCACCAAAATTATCATCGGCCTTCCCCTCAAAATGAGCGGAAAGCAATCGATGATGTCGGATGAAGTACGCCATTTTGCAGATTTGTTGGGAAAGCATACAGGGATAGAAATCGTTTTATGGGATGAGCGGCTATCGACTTTGCAAGCCGATCGTGCGTTGCGCGAATTTGACCTGAACCGGAAGAAACGAGCCGCTGTCGTCGATGCTGTAACGGCATCGATTATCCTCCAAGCCTACCTAGATTCACAATCGATCCTAACAGGATAAGCAGATAATAAAGTAACAATGATGACCAGGATAACCAAGATAAAATACGGGATAGAAAATTGTTTGATTGGTTTTTATTTATTCTAAATTAGATTCATAGTGTGCTGATTTATCTGTTCTTTCTCTATCCTGGTTATCCTGGTCATCATTGTTATTTTTTATGTAATCCTGCCGATCCTGTTAGTTTTACTGCATCGAGATCCAATTCTTACGCCCGCCAATGGTTTTGCCTTTTGCCGCTTTCCCTTTCTTAATCTCTTGTTTCGTCTTCAGCTCTTTCTTCCCTTTCTCATCTAACATTCCCCAAATCTTATCCTCCATCTCCTTACGGTAACGGCTCAAATAATTCCACTGCGTTTCCGAAAAATTTTGGGGGTTGCTTAGGTAATCCGTTAATGTTTTTTTGGAAAACCCCATTTGAGAATACAGTTTATCTATCTGCTCTTCCACTTCGTCCCTTTTTTGTAGCACACTCGCTAGTCGTTGTTCCAGTTCATCATCTCCTAAACGGATGGTTCGCTTTTCCTTGGGCTCTGGCTCGAAAGGAATCTCTGGCGGTAGCGGCTCGTCAGCGGGCTCAGGTTTTTTTGGTTGGGGGGGTGGAGAAGTCTTCTTAACGACGGGTGCAGGTTCCTTGGGGGGCTCTTTTGGAGGAGGCGGCTTTTTGGTCGGTTTGGGCTCAAATTCGGGTGATTTTTTGGGCGGGGGCGGGGCAGGGGGAGGTGTCGAGGAAGGCTTGGGCTCCTCTTTTTTCCCGGTATCGGGGATGTCACCAAAATACTCATTAATCCAATCTGGGCCCATATCCTAAAGGCTTTTAAACCAAGGTACTACAATTTAATTTTATCACACCCTCTGTTAATTTACTATTTATGCTTATCCTCTTTCATTTTTGGCTAGTTTTATTTGGATTAAAATGTGATTAACCTCCTAAAATATGTGGATTTAGGTATAATTGCCAAAAATTGAGAAGGATCGCATGTTTTATCTGCTTTATGACATTTTGCTTGGTTTCTTGGCCCTGATTGCCTTTCCTAAAATGTTTTTTCAAATGCTAAGGCATAATAAGTATAAGCTTAGCTTTAAGCAGCGCTGGGGGATTCAATCCATTCAGAAAGGACAATCGGAACGGTTTACCGTATGGATCCACGCGGTATCGGTCGGAGAAACCAAAGCTGTCGCAGCCATCGCAAAAAAGATCAAGGAGCAGCATCCCCATGCCCGTTTAATCGTCTCCACCATCACCGAGACCGGTCAAGCAGAGGCTAAGCGGTCGATTCCGATGGCGGATGAATATTTATTCTTGCCATTCGATTTCAGCTGGGTGGTGAAGCCAGTTGTGAACACCGTCAAGCCGCAGCTCGTGATCCTGAGCGAAAGCGATTTTTGGCTGAACTTCTTACGGTTTAGCAAGGAGTGCGGCGCCAACATCGTGTTGGTCAACGGCAAACTCTCTAACCGTTCCTTCCAACGCTTCTCTTGGTTGAAATCGCTTGCGAACCGGATTTTTTCCAGCTTCGATCTCATGTGCGTCCAAAATATTGGGTACGCCAAACTATTTGAAGAGCTGGGCGTTCCCAAAGAAAAAATCGTCGTCACGGGCAACCTGAAATTCGATCAAGATTACCCATTCATGTCCCTGGAGGAGAAAAGTGATTTAAAAGATAAGCTGGCTTTAGGAGAGGGCTGGCAGCTGCTTGTGTTAGGTTCTACGCATGCGCCAGAAGAAGATAAAATGTTAAAAATGCTCAATAAGGTGTGGAATTTGTTTCCCCGCCTAAAAGTGCTCATCGTTCCGCGCCATCCAGAACGGTTCCAGGAAGTGGCCCAAATTATTGAAAAGAATGGAGTACCTTTTTTGCGTTTTAGCGACCTGCAGAAGCAGAAAGCGGTCGATCACCCTGTCGTGTTGATGGATGCAATGGGATTGTTGAAAAAGTGTTATCAATTGGCCGATCTGGCGGTTGTGGGGGGAAGCTTCGTCACCCATGTCGGGGGTCACAATATTCTCGAGCCTTGCGGATATGGCGTGCCGGTGTTATTTGGCCCGCACATGTTTGCCCAAGAGGAACTCGTCAACCTTACTTTGCATGCACAAGCCGGCCTCCAAGTCACCATAGAGGAACTTGATAAAGCGATCGTAACCTTGCTGGAGGAGGGGATATCTCGCCGTCAAATGGGTTTGAAAGGGCTCAAATTAATGGAAGACAATCGCGGCTCTTCACAGCGGACTTGGAAGGCATTGGAGCCAGTCCTAAATCATGCAATGCATCAGCCTGAATCCATTACAAAATCTTAATTTAAAATTTTTTCTCTATTAACACGTGTACCTTATACTCATTTAAGCGAATCAATAAAAAGGTATATGATGAATCATTTTAAAAATATTTCTTTAGCGTTTCTGCTTTCTACTATTTCCTTTGTCGAAGGAGTGGAGGAAAAAAATATCCCGGTCTCAATTGAGAAGTTAACTGTAAATCTCGACGACCTTGAATTGATTGAGTTTATCAATAAAAATCATGTGTCATTCCGGCAGCTTGGATGGGGGATAGAACGGATAGAAAAATTGCTGCAGCAACACGGGTCCAAACTCGAGTATTTAAGCGTCTATCGGCTAAACCAAGATGAAGTCGTCAAGCTTGTCGCGCTCTGTCCGAACTTGACCCATCTAATCGCCATTGAGTGCTACATCGATGCTGACAACGCTGCGATCATTGCCCACTCTAATCTTGCAAAATTGAAAGTGCTTGATTTAAGCAATAGTTTCCTTCGGGATGAGGGTACGATTGCGATTGCCACCAACCTTTCCTCCCTTGAATCTCTTAACCTAACCAGCAACTATATCAGTTGTCGAGGGATGGCAGTGATCGTGGCTAATCTCCCAAACCTGATTGAACTCGACCTAACTTTTAATTTTGTTTTAGAGAATATGGATTTCAGTCAGATGACATTTAATCTCCCACACTTAAAAAAACTCAGCTTTGTTGGGAATCATCTAACAGATCGAAACGGAATCATTATGGCTCAATCGCTGACCACATTGGAAAAATTAGACTTATCTCAGAATGACTTAACCCAAGATACAGTCCACGCGATTGCCACTCATTTAACCAAGTTAACTTCGCTTAATCTCTCTTACAATGAGGTTGGAAGGGAGGGCGGCGAGTATCTTGCAAATGGAAATCTTTCAAATCTTAGCGAACTTTATTTAGCTTATTCAAGCATGCATAAGGAAGGAGTGGTAGCCATTGGTAAATCAAAAAAACTTCCCAAGCTCACGACGTTAGATTTATCCATAAATGGAATTACCGATATCACCTTGCATGATTTTGCAATCGAGATGAAAGACTCACAACTTCGACGCCTATATTTAGAATGGAACCGACTGTCCGATATGGGTGCGCTTGTTATTGCCGTCAATTTACCCCAACTTACTGTTCTGGATGTCCAACATAATTACGATATCGGCAATCGAGGCATATACGAAATCATTTCCGCTTTAAAAGAGGTGGAAGAATTGTATTTATCACAGACTGGCATCACAAATGAAGGCGTGGTCGTTCTATGCTCCACAGGGCTGCCAAAATTGACTCGGCTCGAATTAAAATATAACTACCTCGGTGACGCAGCAGCCGCGGCGCTGGTACAATCGCGCTCACACCCTAATTTAAAGCACCTAGATGTACAGTACAATTTAATCACTCCAGAAGGGATTAAACGTCTAGATAAAATCAAAAATCGAGTGAATATTCTGCACGATTGAAATGCAGCTTGAGCTAAATCCATCAAATTGATATAGTTTCGGGCATATCTAACCTGACGCGGGGTGGAGCAGGGGTTAGCTCGTTGGGCTCATAACCCAAAGGTCGGAGGTTCGAATCCTTCCCCCGCTATTTTTCTTTAGGCGGTATAGCTCAGTCGGTAGAGCAACGGAATCATAATCCGTGTGTCGTTGGTTCGATTCCAACTGCCGCTATCCCCAACCTGTGCTCGCTACACTCGCTTGGATTGGGCTATAAAACTGCCAGGCCTACGGCCCTCATAATCATAAGAAATTTCTCTTAAAACACTCTAATTATAAGACCCTTACTGAAAAAATTACCTAAGATCTGTGGGGTATATTTCATAAATCTTTTGTCCTTAGCTATTTAGATTATCCGTTTTTTTAAATATTTATCTAACTGAATTCATTAATCAAAATTTCAATAAAAAATGATATAATTAAGGTAATGGTAATTATTTATTAACCTTATTAATTAATGGTGATATTATGAATATCAATCCCGCTTTTGATCGCGCAAGCCTAGTGGCTAACCTCAATAACATCTTAGAGATGCCTACGTTAACAGTATCCACTCAAATGCCTTTTGACCTTGCTGAGTTTTTGGAGAAAAATTACGAGCTAATGATCAAGCAGCAGGATGACCCAGAGCTGCACAACCTGCTTTACAAACTTAGAGAGCGTGTGGTTAAAGAGTTTCGGAATGAAGATAAGAAAGGATTGACTCCTGAAGGGGAGAAATTGGTCGATAAGCTCATTACGATTTCCAATAAAGTGTTTTCACCGTCGCTGGAAGAGCTTCCTGATGATGTGATGGAAAAGATTTTGACCAAAGTGCCTACGCGAAAAAGTGAGATGAGGCTGGCTCCAGAAACGAAAACACCCATAAGAAATTCAGGTCTAAGAGCGGCGGCACAAGCATCCAAAACTTTGAGCCGTCAAGCAGCCGCTGCCAAACGAACATGGGCAACTGAAGAGATTGCCTCTCTAAAAACGTTTAACTGTAAAACTGCGGCAGAAGCCGTGGACTATATTATTGCCAATAAATTAAAAACGGCTAATCTCAGCGATTTTCCGGATCTCACAGATGCTGATCTAAACAGATTGATTGATCAGTGTCCATTTTTAACTAAACTTTTTATTAGTAGTTACGATGTTACCAATGAAGGTTTAAAAAACGTAGGGAATCTTTTTGGCCTAGAGACAATTGAAGTTCAAGCGAACGCTCTTCAAGCGCTTGACTTATCAAAGTGTAGCAAGTTGCAACATCTTGTTTTAACATGGTGTGCTTCGCTTGTTGAGCTTAAGCTACCAGAACAAATGTCTGAACGCGCATCGGATTTGAAAACTATTAAGCTGGAAGGTTGTCAAAATTTAAATAAACTGCCTATTCCTGCGAACGCTTTTAACCTAGAAAAAATTCATTGCCAGGGCTGTGAATCTCTTATGGAGATTGAGTTCCCGACAAATATCCCAAAGCTGCAGGACCTATTTCTCTATGGATGCGGAGTTAAAGAGTTGAGGATGCCTGCAAATGCTCCAGAGCTAGAAAAGATCGTTTTTGCAATCTCTCGATATGTGAACAAGGCAACATTCCCTTTGACAGCTCCAAATTTAGAGACAATCAATTTGGATCACAATTCGCGCATGCAGTTTTTAGCACTTCCAGATCATGCACCTAAACTGAGTATGGTTCAATGTGAAGGATGCCGTAGTCTGCGAGCAGATAATGTGGTAAACTTTGCAAATCATGCTTCGGTGATACGAGGGATACAGCCTGAAAGATTGTCATAAACTATCCCTGTAAGCCGTGCTCGCACACTCCATTGGATGGGGGCTATAAAATTGCCGGGCCTATAACCTTAGAATCTAATTATAAGACGCTTATCTACAATATGTCGATTTTTCTTAAAAAATTCGACATATTGTGGTAATATGTCGATGAAATCAACATATACGACACATGCCATTCGACAGTAATCAACCTTTTAATGACTTGCCTTTGCTTCCACCTTCAAAGAATGTGGATTATCTATATCCTAGAAGGAATCAGATACACAGCCCAATTGACAAAAGATAAGATTCTTAAGATTCATCAATTGATGAAGGAATCTATGGATTTGGTTAAAGAAAAACTTCCAAACATTTATTCTAAGGATTTACTCCTAACGATTTACCAGCAGCCTTATTGTAAAATTAGTTTTCTGGAAGAAGCTAAACTCGCAAAACGTCAAACAGCCTCTAAATATCTTCAAGAATTAGAAAAAATAGGGTTGTTTAGAAGTGTGAAAGTTGGTCGTGAAATCTATTATGTCAACGATGCTTTTTTAAAAATTTTGACAACATAGGACAAAATTATGTTAAACAAAGCCATTGTGCTAGCCAGCGTTTGTTTGATTCAATTTAGTTTCGCTGATGACTTGCAAGACAGGCTTGATGAAGATATGCGGCAAGCACGTCAGATTCAAGATCAATTGAACCAGCAAAGCCAGCAAGAGAAGCAGCTGGAGGATACACAATATAATCAGCGTCAACTAAACATCCGGCAAGAAGACCAGTTGTATCAAGACCGTTTGCAAGATCAGCAATATCAACAGCGCCTCTTAGATAAACAACGTCAAGACCAGCAATATCAGCAACGCCTCTTGGACCAGCAGCGCCAAAATCGTTGATCGATTCACATTGCGTATACTTCAACAAAAGAGAATTCAACTTGAAAAAGTTGTTGATAAACTTTCAATAGAATTTGAATAGATTAGTGAAAACAAATCCTGTTTTTAAAAGAGTTCTGCTCGATTAATCCACTGAAGATCAAATATTAAAACTTCTCTTTGGTGTCCATTTAGTCCATATCGTCCGTGCCGTCCATTTAGTCCATGATCAATTTTCCATCACAAATATTTGAAGTTTTGCTATTTTAATTGTTTAACCTCCATTCAAATTATGAGCGAAACAGAAGAACGCGAACCGTTTTCTTTTACGAACCAGGGACAAAAAATCTATGGGATGATCCATCGTCCCTTAAAGAAAGAACATGTGCCTGCGGTTGTGATTCTGCATGGGTTTGCAGGGACCAAAATTGGCAAGTACCGCATCTATGTCAAAGTGGCGCAAAAGCTCGCTGAAAATGGGATTTTAGCCGTGCGTTTTGATTTCCGCGGATCCGGCGACAGTGAAGGGGACATCTCGGAAATGACCTTGGAAGGTGAAGTTAGCGACGCTGTAGCTGCCCTCAAACTTATTTCAAAAGATCCGCAGGTAGATCCGTCACGTATCGGCATCCTTGGACGTTCATTGGGCGGAATCGTTTCGGTCATGGCATGCAATCATTTCAAACACATCAAGAGTTTAGCATTATGGGCTCCAGCCTATCACGCGAAGCAATGGATGGAACAGCTCAATGCCGCTAAAAATCCGAAGTTGTCGCCAGATGAGCGGGAAGAACTGATGCAATTCGACGGCAACAAAGTCAATGAAAACTTTCTTAAGCAGTTTTTTACTTTAAATTTGGACCATGAGATGAAGCATTTGGATTCTATGCCTCTGCTTCATATTCACGGAGAAAAAGATCATTTCGTTGATATTTCCCATGCCGATGATTACTATCGCGTCCGGCTTAAAGCGAAAGGGGAGAC
>JAGVLX010000120.1 GCA_020054065.1 Parachlamydiales bacterium
CGAAGTGCGGGTGAAAGGTACTGTATCATATTTAACGGGGAATTTAACCAAAACTGACTCGGGTTCAAACGGTTTTTCGCGCACTTCATACCCCGCAGCCTTGAAGCGGACCACCAAGGGATCGTGCTTCGAATAGGTTTGCAGGTTGAAGATATATTTACCAAGCGGCATGTGGATCCCTTCCGGCACTTCGCCCCACTCTTCGGTACCCATGATCTTGCTGATCGTTCCGCTCGGTTTGATACAGGTAACGTTCTTTGGCAACGGCGAGTTCAGTTCGTTCGCCATACTATAAGCCGCGCTGACGGCGATGTTGCGCATCCGCTTATAGTCATAAGCACGCAGTTTGGGGCATGCCGCCACGCCAGTCAACCCCACACCGCATAAGTGCAGGAACTGGTTATTCAAGTGCCACGCTTCTTGAAGGATCTCATCGCGCAGATTAACCATCGTCTGACGGTAGTTCATCCGGCCGGCTAGATAGAGGGCGCGCTCCAGCCCCACTTTGTCGCCGCGGTAAGCCAGCAAGTTGACTTCAGTCAAGTTACAGAAACTCTTATTCCCCAGCAAAATTTCGACGCAGGGGTTGCATCCTTTAAACCAAGGGGCGCGCCGTTCAGCAGCTTGGCCGTTGATCATGCCTGGCTCGGACCCGCCCGCATCCAGCATCATTTGGAATAAGCGTTCCATCTCTTGCTTGGAAGGTTTGTTGTAGAACAGCAAGCTATTATTCGATTGTTGACGATGGGCATTACCTTTCAACCACCACTCTTTTTTGGCGACCGAAAACTCTTCCCACTCCGGCTGGCCATATTCAAATAGGGCAATCTGAGCCGAACGGCGGGAGGAAAGGATCGTCCCCAGCCAGTTTACAATGTCAAGGATATCCATCCGGGTCAGCAGCTGGTCGGCACGGTCCGATAAGATTTTGGCAATCGCCTTAAACGCTTTGGAGATTTGTTCATCACCCGAAGAAATCCAGCCGTACCCTTTCAAGCGAGTACCCGCCGAACGGATTTCCGAGAAGTCCAACACCAGGGTTTTGGCAGGGAACTTACCAGCGACGAGTTTTCCGATCGCTTTGGCCCAGGCAATGGCAGAGTCGCCGACTTTGATGGTCCAGGTCTCGGTCTCAGGATCGAAGGTTTCAACGTTGTGCTGATGACCGCCTTTTTCGGTGCGGGAGGAACGGATGACCTTGACTTCCTGCAGGGGGCGGCGGAAGCCATTTAAGGTACCGGTAATGGGACGGAAGCCAACTCCGCACCCTTGCAACAACAGCCAGAGCACGTCGACCATGTCATAAACCGTCTCGACGTGGGTGTAGGAGCAGTTAAACATGCACGATTCCCGTTTGCGGGAAAGCTCGGTTCCGCCGAGCCAGAGGGTACGGCCGGCAGGTGCGATATAGCGCCCCTGGATGAGGGTGCGCAGCTCTTCCAATTCCGCATTCTCAATGTCGTTCAGGGTACGCCCTAAGGCGCGTTCCCAGAGCCAGCGCTGGTGTAAAATCACCCGTTCGCACACTTGGGACCAGCTTTCCAGAAGCGGTTCCCCTTCTTTGACCGGACGATGATACGTCCTTAATGATGTCGCCATCGCCCTTGTTGTCGGCTTCGTCATGTTGTTCCCCCATTCCTCTATGTGATTGTCTATCTTGATTATACAGCTGATTGTTCAAAAACACAATATCTTGTGTTAAACCCCCAAACCAAACACAATCCTTTGTGTTTTTTAAAACCACCTTGATATCGACCTTTTGTAGTTTTATGTCAACGAACGATTATGCAGTGGTGAAAAAATATCAGAAGCAGTTGAAAAATAGAACGATGAAAACGGATAAAATTTGCCTTCAACAAACCACTTGACAAAACTCCAGATTTATTTCCTTGGGAACCCCATTTTTCAAACATTTTGAAGGATAAAAATATAATTTTGTCTGTGTTTTTGTTAAAATAGCAGGATTGGAAAAGTCTTAAATGTGCCTTGTCAGGCAATCTAGGAAAGTAATTAAACGCGAGGAAATGGACGTGAATCAAGCTGAAGAGTATGCCAAAAGGATTTTAAAAGTGCTTGTGTTTGTCGAAGAGCATCTCGACGGCGAACTCAACACGGATGATCTCGCCAAAGTGGCATGCTACTCCCCTTTCCACTTTCATCGGGTGTTCCAAATGATCGTCGGCGAGTCGGTTTACCAGTATGTCAAGCGGCTCAGGATTGAAAAAGCCGCTTCTCGTTTGGTGAACACCAGCCAGTCGGTGACCGAGATCGCTCTCGGTGCACATTACGACACCCCTTCGGCGTTTACCAAGGCATTCAAACAATGGATGGGAGAATCGCCTAAAAGCTTCCGCACGCTTTATACAGCGGCAGCTAGCCAAATAACCAAAACATTTAAGGACTTACCTATGTATCAACCCGACCAAATCACCCAAATTGCCGACTTGCCGGTGCTCTTTATCCGCCGGACCGGCAGCTACGAAAAGACACCCCAAGAAACTTGGCAAGCCCTGTTAGAATTTATTAATAGTAAACCCGGGGATCACACCCAGCTGCGCTACTTTGGCATCCCCCACGACAACCCAAGCATCACCGAGGAAGCGCATATGCGGTATGACGCGTGTGTGTCAGGAGCCCATGGGTTGAAACCGCACGGCGAAGTGGGGCAGTCTGTCATTAAAGGGGGAAAATATGCGATTTTTACCCACAAAGGGTCCTATGATGGATTGAAAGATGCGTTTGCGAGCATCTATTTAAAATGGCTGCCCGAAAATAAGGCAAGACATGATGCCTCCCGGCCGCCGTTTACAGAGTACCTGGAAGTGCAGTACAAATTGACCGACCCAAGCAAACTGATAACAAAACTTTATATCCCCTTAAAGTAAGAGTAACAGGACATCCACGACAAACAGGACATACAGGACGCGCTGATTGTCCTGAATGTCGTGTAACTTTTAATGAGTATAGGATAATTGTAAGCCTTGGATTCTATGAATAATTTTTTCGCGATGGTCCGGACTGACTGTCTTAAGAGCATCAGCAAGCTCTAACAATATAATCTTTTTAACAAGGAGCCAATCCTCTTCAGAAGGTTGGAATGTTTGTTTTAGTCTAGTTAACAACTCAGATTCAATCTTTTCCATTCTCACTAGATACCTAGGATGATAGTTATTAATTAAGTCACCAAATTCATCGATGGGACAGCTTTCTTTCTTAGAAGGGTCTTGTAGAAGCATACCTTCTCGAAGGGATAGGTTTATGAAGCGAGATGCATATAGGGCACGCCATCCCCCCTTAAGTTCTTCAATAGAGGCGTTTTTTACAGCAAAAAAATCTGCATCACATTCATTTACGTGTTTCTTGAGCTTATACTGGTCTGATCTTAGATAATCTAACCTTTGCTTGAAAGCGGAGTACACAGTTAGCGCAACGGAAAAAAATAGGGCTTTCTTGGACCCCATAAAAAAATTCAGAGCAGTAAATACCACAAGCGATACCACACCCTGACCCATGAGGCTACCAACATTTTTCGTCACACACTTCGAACCATCAAATTTTTGACAATTTTGAATCTGTAGGACGTGACCGAATTCATGATAAGAAATAAAGTTGGCAGCATCCGGATCGATAGCGACTAGTTTTGAATTTAACTTTACGTAAATACGATTCCCAATAGGAATAGTCCTGTATGTAGTTCCTTCAACTAATTTGATTTTTGAAACATCGAGTTGTGAATCCTCTAATTTTTTAATCAAATGCGGAGAGCGTACTTCCTTACTTGTAAACTTTAAATATACATATTCTCTCACATCAAGACTTAAACTAGCGGCAATAGTTATAAATCCTGGCATTGAGAATGCTAAACCATAGTACATAATGTCTCCATCAACTTAATATAAATAAAATCATTTACAGTTATGTTATAAAATAATAAAAACATCTTAATCAAGAAGATGGAATGAAGAATAGAGTACTAAATACTCAAAAAAACAGATATTAAGTGATATTTTGCCACTCCGTTAAACGTTGAAGCAGCGTGGATTTTTTAGAACATAAAAATTTGTCTTTTAGACGTGCCGCGCGATTCTCAACGGTACGCACTGATAGATGTAAAATTTTAGCAATTTCACTGCATGACAGCCCTTTTAAATAGAGCTTGGCGAATTCTTCTTCACGCATAGTCAGCGTAGGAAGATTAAACCCCAGTTCTGAATAAAATTTATTGACGATTTTTTTCTCATTGGATTTGAGCACCGGCGATTTTTCTCGATATCGATCCCCCATGAGATCTTTTAAAGAGATTGAATAGTTCTCCATCGCCTTTTCATAAGGCAACATTTGTTCAATAAAATATTTCGTAAAGGAGTTAAGAAGCGAATGATACCTAGAGTAGACTTTATAAAACTGATAATCATGTAAGGTCGAGCCAAACAGAAATTGATAGGCTGAGAACGGGGTCTTTTCAATAATTCTATAATATAAAGTCAGCCCCTGCTTGACACAGCGATTCTGCATCGTTTGATACGAATTATCTTGGATGTCTTCCAGAAAATAAGAACCTGACTCATATGTTGAGGGATGCCTTAAGAAGGGATTCGCTAAAAATAATCCCTCATCGTAATAGATTTGGGTTTGATCGGGATGAGTCGACAATTGAACAAACGTGTCATCAGATCGAATGTTGGTAAAGCAGAATGAAGTCAGTCCAAGATGGGTAGAAAGAGGAGATGCAAGACGTTTGATCTTACAAGATAATGGAGAATTATAAATTCTAACTAATTTTTTTAAATTATTCATACTAAACCAGATAAATTATAAGTTAAATTATAAAAAGATACAAATAAAATTGAATTTTGACAAAAGTTAATTTGAATTTCTTAACCCTCTCTTAAAATTAAGTATTTTCCACTCTCCCCTCAGAATAACTGACTGGGTATCATTTCTTTCATTAACTATTAACTAGGGATAGAACGTATGAAATATTTTTTTGCAGCAATCATTTTATTAGGTGTCATCAATCACTCCTTAAATGCAGAAGATGACAATGTTTTAAAAGTACACGCATCCTTAGATGGATCAGCACAATCTTCTGAAGACCCAAATGTTCCGACTCATGAACTTGTTTCCATTTCCTATACTGAAGCAGGTTATGATGTGGCAGCAAGCATCGTTTTAACAACCTCAGAATGGAGAGTTAAGTGCGATTCAGGTCAGGAAATCACTCTTGATAAATGGCAGCCAGGAGATCGGATATCTTTTTTGACTAAAACCAACTTGCCAGGAATTAGACTCTTCAATCACAGAACCTCTACCTATGTGTATGGAAACATTAAAAAAGAATCCATCAAGAACTTTCCGACCATCGAAAAAATGGAAAAAATTCCTGGCGGTTGGTTTAGCAACGATCAGTGGTTTTTTACCCTTTCAGATCGGTCCAGGTGGGCAGTTTGGGATGTATGGAAGCTTTCTTATAGATGGGAAAAAGGTCAACACGTCCTTCTTTCCAAAGGGGTTGTTTGGAATCAAATGGTCAATTTATCTACCCCTTTTGAGGAAGGATATGTGGATGACCGTATGGTGTTGGTAAACTTCTCTCCGGAAAATTCCCCCTAAAATAGAGTGATTTCCCATCAAGTAACCGAACATCTACGACAAACAGGCCGCACAATTTTTTGTCCTGATCATCCTGAATGTCGTGGATGTCCTGTATGTCTCAATCAAATGCTTGCTGGAAGGGTGATCTCTGAAAAGCGCTGAATGCGTGCCTTCATTTCAGCAGGCGATAAATTCGATTTAAATGGCATTAATTGCCTTAGCAGTACATAGAGCTTAGAAAAAAAAGAGGTGACTTTTACCCTCACCGTAAAAATATTGTCGGTGAGATGAGAAACGCCCTGCAACTGTTTGCCATTGCGTTCCACCAAAATGACCCGCTCGTGATTCAATAACATGTACTGGACCACCGATTGCGCAATTGTCAGCATGTCTTTGCGCGTCTTAAGCGGTGCATAAGCGCGGTCTTGATGGGCGACTTCTCCCTCGGGGATGACTAAAAGATGATCATCTTCTGCGTGCTGTCCTTTGGGGCAATTGTCTTGAAGGAGATGATAGTTTTGTCCACCCCGCTGAGTTGATTTGATCAGCTGTTTATTAATGACTTCAGGGCGGCAAAACGGATCCAGTTTTGCTCTAGGCACGGGTTGCTCAGGGGCAAATTGAGCATAGTGGATATTCTGAACCGTTTCCAAAAATTGAGTATGATAAAAAGCAAAAACGCTTCCTTGTTGCGTTCCTGAAAGACGGGATCCTCCCCAAATCGTATGGAGATAGCCTTGCAATTTCTCATACCAATTGCACTTAGGATAAGGGACAAGGGTCAGGGTCCCTGTCGTCTTTGTAAAATCACCGTGCAGCAGCATGTTCTGGACGTTGTTTAGCTGCATGATCTTCATCGTGCGTTGAATTAGGTCGGCTAAATGGGTCAAGTCTTCAGAATTCCATTCGGCAAAATGTTTGGATTGTTTATGGATATAACTCACCGCGCCGGTTTTCCCTCGAAATCCTCCAATCGGCTGGGGATTCACCACGACATCGATACTTCCTTGTGAAAATACAACTGAACTCATACAGTTAACCTATTGAAATATTTAATTAGGAATATCAATATAAATGCTTTTTATCGTCTTTACAACAGAAATCGACTGTTTTTAAACCTAACATCAAGGAAGGGGTAAGGGAATGAATCAAGATCTTTCATCCGAACAGCTTCACCGTCTCATGGAACAGGAAAAAGTGTTCCTGCTAGATGTAAGAAGCCCAGAAACATTTAATCAGGGGCATGTCGAAGTCAAATCGCCTTCCTCCCTAATTAACATTCCCTATTTTGACCTGCTTAAAGACCCTCAAGCATCGCTTACAGAATTGATTAAAAACGATACGGAACATCAGTTGCCCAAAAATGAAAACATCATCGTGGTATGTGCTAGGGGGCGGTCAGCGAAGAGTGTGGCAGATGCCCTTAGGACGCTTGGCTATCAAGCTTCTATTTTAATTGGAGGGATGCAGAGTTGGAGAGACTTAGATGTTTCCAAAGCCATTATTGAATCTACTGAACTGTCTATTTATCAAATCTGCCGCGTTGCAAAAGGATGTTTAAGCTATGTCATTACCTCGAATGGGGTAGCAGCGATTATCGATCCGGCCAGAAACATCCAACCCTATGTAGACTTATTAAAAAAACTTAACGTTAAACCTCAGTATATCCTAGATACCCATGCGCATGCAGACCACATCAGCGGCGGCAGGGAGCTAGCGAACCAATTTGGTATTCCCTACTATCTTCATCCGTATGATGGAATCCACCCAATGGATATGTTGCCTGCGACCTTTTCGTACGAGGCTTCCTGGGCAAATAAAATCTATCCGCTTGGAAACATTAACATCGAAGCTTTGCATATCCCTGGACATACGTTAGGCAATCAAGCGTTTCTTATTGATCAACGCTATTTATGCAGCGGAGACAGCATTTTTATTCAGTCGATTGCTCGCCCCGATTTAGGTGGACAAGCGAAGACGTGGACACTTTTGCATTATGAATCGCTTAAAAAACTCATGGCGCTGCCCGATACGATCCTTGTGCTGCCTGGGCATTTTAGCGGACCTCAGGAAGCTAATGCTAATCACACCTATAGCAAACGGCTTGGCGACTTAAAAAATGAAAATGCGGGTTTGCTAGAGGCTAAAAAGTCGGCAGCCGTCTTCTCCGAATACATATTAAGTCACCTGCCTCACTTTCCCCCAGAATATATCGATATCAAAAGAGTCAATCTTGGCCTTCTGGTCGTAGATAACGAAAAAGCTTCAGAGTTAGAATCGGGTAAAAATGTTTGTGCTGTGAGCCATTAGAAAAAAATGATCCTTTAGCTAGTTTTTTAATAATTTTACGTTTAAAAAAGCTGTCGCGGAGCGACATTTCTATCACTAGCCCATAGCAAGACAAAGCCGCAGCTATGGGTAGATCGTGGATAAGATTAACGTACCGCGGTAGCGGTACGTTATGAAGAGGTGCCGCTGCCGCGGCGCTATTGTGAGGAATGTCTTTTCCCATAGCTGCAGCGCAAGCGCCTAGCTATGGGCTAGTGATAGAAATGTCGCAACGCGACAAAATTGGCAATCTGTATCGTACTTACTAAGTTTGCTCACTATTAAATTCGTAACCCAATCCAGCGCCGTTCATTACCCGCATCATAAGTATGATACATATTCCACATGTTCAACGTGAATCAACAACCACACAATCAAGAGTGCCCTTGCTATCGTTTTATTACCCAATCGGTACTTGCAGGAAGATTATTCGTATCAGCAACAAAATATTTTTCATTTAGATTGCCACTGGGAAATTGTGCAATAATTTCTCCAGATAAAACTGAAAGATTCTCTTTTATTTCTTCATCTTCATTTTTTAAATAAAATTCAAGATAAGCTGTTTCATCTTTCCAATAAGCTATCACTCCAAGCAGTTCTGGATGTTGTTCGAGCTTGATAAACTCCTTAACCAAAAATTTGAGTCTGCTATTAAAATTCATAGATCCTGGTTATCTTGGTCATCTTTGTTATTGTTCTCAGAATCTTTGTAGTGAAATTGATTTTAAGCGCGGCGTTTGGCGACGCGTTTGAGAAGTTCGACGAGGTCTTGCAAGTGCAAGTCCCCAGCTTCGAATGGCTGTTCCAGAGGAATAGCGGCCCGCTTCGATAGGAGCTGATGCACCGCCCCCTCATCTTCATCGCGGTCGCGAAAATGGAAATAATCGACACAAGCAAGCAAGACATCCCTGACGTCCTCTTCCACCTGCATGAGCGGGATGGTATGCAGCGCTAACTTTAAGAACATATTCTCATCCGCCGACTTGGCAAAAAAAGCTAACACTTCCAAATGAAAATCGAGATCCTTACTTTCTAAAGCCATCTCCAGCACTTGCTTGGAGATCTGCTCCGCCTCTTCCCCATCGGTGGCATTCGCAAGACGCGCACGCAAAAATAAAAACCACTTCGGATCTTCGACAAAAGGCAAGAAATCATCCAGCAGCTCAGAGGCATATGGATAATTCTCATTGTCAATCTGCAGCGCAATGAAATCGTATAAAAAACTTTCTACATCATTGGCACAGCAAGAGGAAATCACCCCAAAAATCTGGCGCGGATCCTCGCCTTCATCCGAATACTCATCCAAAATCTGCTCCAACGACCCCAACACATCTTCCAAAGGCTCTAAATTGGTCAGCTTGCCATGATCGAACGCATCGATCTGGTAATCCAACTCATCGCAAAAAATAGAGAGGGATCGGTTCTCCGGCAGCAGACGGCGCCAGAGTTCAAAGGTGATCAGATAAATTTGATCGACCGTGTCGGCATTATCTTCTTGATGTGCGGTAAAGGTATCACTCAGCTCTTCCGGCGAATCCACATTGGCGGCATAGGCCAGAAAACCATTTTTATCTAGTTTTACGCCTAATGCATTTAAACGTTGAAAGAGAGTTTCCAACGACAGGGCGCGGTAATCCTCGACCTGCCAGGGTTCTACCTCCAGGTCAGAATTATTCTGCCAATGCATCCGCAAAGAATTATAAAGGGCTCGCCGATCGTTATCCATAAGTTATCTATCGTCTGTTTGACGCCAATGATCTTGCAGTCTAACGATTTCTTTTTCAATGGTTATCAGTTTCGAATAGGTGGCGGCAAAGAAAGACTCAACAGCTCTAAAGCGCCTATCCCAGGCGACAAGCAACTTCAATTCGTGGAGAACTTGCGGGGGAAGCTGACTGTGCGAAGCGGGAAAAGAGTTCTCCGGTGTGTCCATAGATCGGCCTTATTCCTCTTTATGCCTGAAACGTTAATATCAATCAATAACACGGATGGCCGTAAGCGGAATAAATCCAATGATCCCAGCTGAGGTGGCGATTTTAACCCAATTGCCCCCTTCGCTAATCTCCATGATATCAACGGTTTCCCCGGCTAATAAAGGGGAGTCGGAAGCCTGGGGAAACTGCTCGCTGGCTCCGCGGTACACAATGGCGGGTTTGATAATAACCCCTTGAATGTTAGAAGAGAAGGGTAAAAATTCGTGCAAATCCCACATTTTTTTTGGAACGATGTTGACGCCTAAGGCAGCGATTGCCCGTTCCAGGTTTTTTTTGATGCTCTCGTTATCCGGCTGACGGAGGAGTGCCTTACGATAGAAAAGCACCGCGGCAGGATAATCGTTTAGCTGAAACAAGGTATTGCCGACATTATAATAGAGCGCTGCCGAGTCATCCGAATGGGTCATATAAAGCTTGAAGGCTTGATTGAGCAAATCCTGGCGCGCCGCAATGGTTGTAGCTTGCATAGCCTGCGCGTACAAATGATTCGCTTCAGTTAATTCCCTACGTGTTAACGGCAGCGGTTCCCCTAAATTTAAAGCGGGTGGCAGCTCGGTCTGCGTAGGCTGGAGGGCAATTTTAGGGGCCGCCAAGCTCTCGGGTTGTTCCATGCGTGGCAATAGCACTTCGATCGGGATTTCTTTGGAAGTCAGGATCACATACCGATTTTTTTCCGGATCAAAATAGGCGAATTCGATCAAGGGTACCGCTTTCACCAAGGTCGTCAGCGGACGGATTTCGACCAGGAAGGTTTTGGAGTTATCGGAAATTTTGGTGGAGATGGGAATATCGTTGATGCTGAAAAATCCGCTAAACCCTGGCTGGCACGCGATCTTGGGCAAGGTTACCGATTCCAGCACTCCTTTTCCGGTAATGGTGACTTGCAGAATGATCGGATCGCCCACATTCACCTTCGCTGGCGTTTGCATGCGCACGGCCATGGTGAATTGGCCGGATGCTCCGGTAAACGAAGCAGGCTTGGTTTGTTCAGCAAACGGCTGAACCACAATGGTGACTTCGCCAGCTACGCTGCGTAAAAGCGGCTCTTTATACGCTTTTTGGCCATCGATGGAGATGTCATACGCTTTCCCTTCGATCACCGATTCAGGAAAGGTGAACGTTCCAGGATCGGTCGCTTGGATCTCTTGGGTAATCTCAGAGACATTGAACTCCCCTTTGACATAGTCTTTGGCTTCAAGGGAACCCACTTTAGAAAACCCTTTTGCGTCCAGCAACGGCAAGTCTTCTTTAGTCAGGTCGATGTTGTCATTGAAATAGATCCGGTAGATAATCTTCCCGCGTTGTCCGGCGTAGAACGGATGAGGGATATTCACTTCCAATTCCAAGCGTAACGTCGGCCCCAAAGGCGCTTGAGTGACCGAATAGGTTGTGGGCGTGGAAGCGTACGCTTTTCCATCAACCACCACTTGAATGGCTGGCAGCAGCTGCAGCCCTTTTTGATCGCCCGCCGGCAAGAAAAAGCGGTAGTTGAAAAATATGGTATCAGGAGGGAGATTGCCCAAGATTTCCGGAGTCGGTTTTTCAAATCCTAGAAATTCGACTGCGATTGGCTTGCCCTGGATTGTGAATTTGTTTTCATCGACATTCGCATTGACGCTCGTCAAAATTTTGACCATCCCGGTCAACATGCCTTTGGCGTTGACTGGCTTGTCTTCAATAAATGCCGAAATCCTTACGTCCGCTGCCGTTAATCCAAGCGGAATCCACAACATCCAAAGGAATACGATGAGTGTTCTTACCATGGGCGCTCCACCGGTTGCGGGGGTTTCGCCACAGCAGGAATTAAATCATTGGTTTCCATTTCTGATAGCAGTTGCAACGATTGATCCGCTTGCGTTTGTTGCTGATTTTGGGTTTGAGACTCTTTCTGGGCATCAAATTGTTTGAGTTTTTCTAAAGCTTTTAGCCAGTACACGACCGTGTTTTTTTGAAACTGCGACGATTGCCGGTAGAGATCGGGGGAGGAATTGAGAATTTTTTGAGCGATTAAGGCTTGCCGATACCCTTGATCGAAAAGGGGGATCACTTCATCCCATGGCTTATCTTGACATTGTAGGTTCTTCTCTTTGCTACGATACCGTTCTTTTTGCATCGTAAGGACCGCTGGAGGAAACTCAGCTACCTTTGCCAGGACCGCATCCTGGGAAACTTTCGTCGCCTGTTGCAGTTTTTGCTTCTCCTCTCCATCGCCCTGTTGCAAGTAAGTGTTTGTCAAATCCAATACATTATTTTGCTGTTCGATCAACAATTCCAGCAACGCTTGGGGGGTTAACTCCTGCTCTTTTTTGGCAGCGTGAGTGAGCTTGGCCTGGGCGATGAGTTGATCCAACTCAGCGGTTTGTTTTTTGACTAGTGACTGCAGCACTTGCATCGACAGGGGTGGTTTGCATTCAGGGGCTCCCTCCACCTTAAGCAATGCACAGGCGGCATCTTGCGCTTCTTTGAGGTCAACGCCGGCTTCGGTCAATAGCGCTTTATAACCGGTCAGCTGGACAAACTCCGGTTTCTGCTGCAACCCTTGCCGCACTTGTTCGATTAAAGCAATCGCCATGTTGACATATAGGTTTTGGCGCAGCCCGGGAGCGATTGTCGATAATTGATTCACTTTATCATATTGGGCCAACGCTTCATCCCATTGCTGTTCTTTTAAAAAGGTGGTGCCAATGTTGTAAAAAAGGATGCTGCGCTGGGCTGGATCGTTTGTTTCAGTCAGCAATTTTTGATAGATTTTGCGGGCAACCGGATATTTGCCCGACTCTGCATACGCTTGCGCATACTGAAACCATTTTTCATCGGCATGTCCCGTATGCACAACTGTCAGCAACCATAGGAGAGCGACGCCTATCTGTTTTATCATCGATACCTCAATAAGACATACGTCAACACAATCATCCCTAATGCTAACGGAATCTGATAATACAAGTCGAATATCATTCCCGCACTTCCCTGCCTTGCAGTCGTTTCTTTTTCCCCCAGTCCCAGCGGCTGCTGCTTATCGATGATGGTCAGGATGTTCTGAGTGAGGTTAGCCGTCGAAAAATCCTCGGCTGCAAAATAAGTTCCGACGCCGACGGTGGTGATGCCTTGCAGCAAAGTTCCATTCAAGATCGAAACGACTGGCTTGCCTTGGTAGCGGATTTCTGGGACCTCGCCCCCTTGCGCGTTGCCTACACCGACAACAATCAGCTCCAAATTTTCACGCAGCAAGGGCTGCACCGCATTTTCAAGCTGCTGCTTCCGTTTGGTTTTTTCCGCTTCTTGCTGCACGTCTGCCAATGTATCGCCTCCATCAGAAAACAAGATTAACGTTTTCAGCTTATCAAACGCTTCTTTACCTATTTTGTCGGTCACAAAGGTTAAGGCTTGCAAGAGATCGGTTCCCGCAATATCGGTCGCATTCACATGCACATTGCGCAGCATCATTCGAGTAAAAATGTAATCGTTGGTGGGGGGAACCAGCTGTTCCGTCTGGGTGGTGAAAATATATAACGCAACGGTTTCGCCGGCGAGAGAACTAATCACTTGGTCGATCGCATCTTTGGCGATCTCTAAGCGCGAGCGTTCCTGTCCGGCATCCACGACTCCCATGGAGGCTGACACATCCAATAAAAAAATCACCTCGTGCGATTGGGTCGTCGCCGCTTGCGCCGTTTGAGCTGGTTTTTGCAACTCTTCCTGGTATCTTCCGTTTCCTTCGGGCTGCATCAAGGCTACCACTCCCAATACCCACACTAAGATCAGTAAGATCCAAGGAACGATGCGATTAAAATAAGTGTGCGGCACTAGCAATTTTTTCAGCAGCGGCTTCTCTCCCAACTCCCGAAAAGCATACCGTTGATACATCAACAACAGGACGAGCAAAGCGATAAGAACAGGGACCATCCAGATCAACAGCCACGCACTAGGTGCGCCAAAATGGATGTCTGCCGGAATCATGGGATGCTCCTTAAAAAAGTCGATTCCAACAATAAGCCGGCAAACAAGCCCAGCAACCCTAGCCCGATCAAGTAGGGATAGAACGATACGAGACGCTCCGGCGGCAAACTTTGCACCGCAGACTCCTGGGGCAGTTGCGTTTTTTCAAGTTTATCAATCGTTGCATACACTTTAGAGAGGTCCGAGGGATTATCAACGGTAAAAAATTTCCCGCCGGTCAGCTCGGATACGCGTTCCATTAAATGGCGCTGCGGAGCAAACTCTTCGTTCTTGATTAGCGGATCGATATTGATCACATACAGCTTAATCCCTTGCGACTTCGCATATTCGGCTGCTTCTTGAAGTCCGATTGTGCGCAAACGGGAATCTTTATCTTCCGGATTCGGACTTTGAAATCCATCGGTGACCACAATCATGATGGCGCCTTTAATGTCGTAAGCGGGTTTGCCCTGCTTCTCTAACTCTTGAGCAAAATAGCGTGTCGAGGCAATGATGTGGGCAGTTTTATAGATGGCATACCCGATGCCTGTCCCATCATACTCTTTATTTTGGATCACGTTAAAGCTGTCTAAACGGGATTGCAGCGAATCATGATCCAACGTGAGCGGCGACATGATCTGCGGCACGCGGGCAAATTGCACAATCCCGATCATATCTTGGGGCCGATCGGCCAGGAATTTTTTAGTAAACCGCTTGAGCAGTTCCGCTTTGGAAACAAACTGCACATCCAATCCTTGCGCATCCTCTAACACCACTTGCATCGCCATCGATCCTGATTGGTCCAACAAGAAATAAATCGCCAGCCCTTCTTTGGGATCCACTTTATGCTTTGTTAGGGATTCTTGCTTGGGTGTCGCGACGATCTGCGGATCTAAAAAAGCTAGCACCAGGCACCCTAAGGCCGCTTTTTTTAACAGATTGGGAAAATCGGCTGCCCACGATTTCAAGCTTGGGCCTGCGTGCTGCAATGATTCCAAACGGGAATAGTAGAGAGCCGGCGCGTCTATTTTGCCACGCACCAAACGCCAGATATAAAACAAAAAGGCAGCCACAAGCAAGAAGATGAAAGCACGAAAATCGATCGTAAAGAATGCCAAATATACCATCATCGCTACTTTTATATTTAATTTACCACAGAGACACAGAGGCACCGAGAAATATATAAATTGTTTATTTATATTTTAATCATCATGGTTATCCCTGTTTAGCAAAAATAACAAAGATGACCAAAACAACCAGGATAAAATTTTCTCTGTGTCTCTGTGGTGCATAATTCACACTTCATAGCTCGATTTTTAGGAGTTCGATTAATCGGTTTAAATCTTCGAGGTTGTAATAATCGATCGTGATTCGCCCTTTGCGACTGCTGCCGCTGATCACCACTTTTGTGCCCAACAAAATTTGCAGCTGGCGCTCTAACTCCTGCAAATGGATATCCCGCTGCCGAAAAGGGAGCGTGAGATCTTTTGGGCGACTTTGTAATTTCAATGCGGCTTCTTCCGTCTGCCGCACCGATAAGTCATCAGCAAGGATCATTTCATGCAGGGTCAGCTGTTTTTGCGTGCTCGCAACTGACAAAATCACTTTCGCATGCCCCATCGAAATCTCTCCACGCGCGACACTCTCTTGCACCACTTGCGGCAATGACAATAGACGAAGATAATTGGCAACTGTCGACCGTTTCTTCCCTATCTGCTGCGCCAAATGTTCCTGCGTGAATCCAAATTTTTGCATCAAGCTGTTTAACGCGAGCGCAATTTCTAACGGATTCAAATCTACCCGCTGCACATTCTCGATCAAAGCCGCCTGCGCCGACAAACACTGATCGGTCCACTTCACCACGACCGGTATTTTCTCTAGGCCGGCCAACCGGGAGGCGCGGAAACGGCGCTCTCCAGAGATAATTTCAAAAAATTCTCCACCCTGCACGGCTCGAACTAACGGAGGATGGATCAACCCGACCGATTTAATCGACTCCGCTAGCTCGGCCAAGTCTTCTTCGGCAAAGATGCGGCGGGGCTGGTCAGGGTTGACGCGGATGCGGTCCAGCTCCACCTCTAAAATCCGTTCCTGAGTAAAATGTTCATGGGAAGGAGAGGCAAATAATGTGGATTGGATCAATGACATAGGAATTTTTTCTTTAAATACTCGGTTAAGCTTTACAACAAACGCATATGAGATATAATAACCTATCTTCATAACAAACTGGAAAATTTTTAAATAGATTCCCTTATGCCAAAAACACAATTGCCTCAACGAGAGGCCGCCCCCCGTCAATCTCCCCGCACCCTGAATGTGCAGATGGAAGAGGAAAATCCCCTGCTCGAACTCCTGACAACCTACGGGCCAAAAATTGCGTATACATTGATTGGATTGCTGATCGTCGGATTTCTATTGTTCCGCTTCACCGCAGATAAAAAAACCGAAGCCCTAACCGACTACCTCAACGCACAAACCTATTTCGATCGGTTTAAAAGCAGTCCTGTATCGCAAGATTTAGCATCGAATGAATCTTATACTCAATTACTTATGATTATGGATCGCCATCCCGAATTGCACGCCAAGTATGATGGTATCCTCAGCCAAATCTTGCTAGCCCGCGGGGATATCCAACAGGCTCAAACGTTTGCCGAGCGTACGTTTAATCGAGTGAACGCAGCAATCGCCCCAGACTATGTTCAGTTTTCGCAATCGACTTTGGATATTGCTAAAGGAGATGCTAAAACTGCCTATGCAAATGCTCAAACATTAAAGCAGCAAATGGATGCGGATATTACAGCCAGCGGCGAAACAGCCAACGGAACCAATTTTGGACCTGTGTTATACGGATTCAATGAGTTGCGTCTTGCATTCCTTGCGCAAAACGGAAACGCCGCGGCGACCGAACTGGCCGCTTTGAATCGCTTGAACAAGTTGTTAAAAGAAGCATCCGACCCCGCCAAGATGAATGTTAACAGCCTGACACAGAATGGCCACCGTGCGCTCATGGCGCATCTTCGATCGGGAAGCATCAACCTGTTTAATTATATCGATTACCGCAAAAAGAATTTAAAATAAAACCTTGATGGTATTTTAAATATTTGTTACACAAAAGCTAATTAGCCTTAAGGTACATCTTTTTGGATGGCATCCAAAGGCAATGTTAACTCCGCAACTCGTTTAGTGTTGTGGAACAACTCAAAAAAAGTGGAACACCGGAGCACAGAAGGAGGTGAATGTTAGGATTTTAGCTCGTAGCCACGCCCTTTGAGTTTTTTGGAAAATAGATAGACAAAGGAACTCGTGCGGGAAGCAATTCCTCGCGAGAATTGGAAAATTATAAGAGAACCGTAGATTGGTTTTAGCGTAGCGCCATTTGGCCCTGGACGTAGTCCTAGAGTACTGAATGTGAGTACCGGTGATGGGTGAATACCTGTCGGGAGCGGGAGTATGTTAACTCCTGAAGAAGGCGCTAAAGATGTGAATTAGAATAGGTGCGATCGGTGGATTGGAGAATTCACAGATCAGAACAGCGCTGAGTTTCGATTCCATCATTTAGTATGACTGGAAAAGCATTTGGGGACTCTGGCTGAGGGAGCTTATGTTTATGTCGCTTTGGAGGAGTGACATAAAGATGAGGCGCTGAAAGCAAGAGCAGTTCTCTAACTAACTACCAGCAATGGTAGGTGGAGAATGATGTGAGTCCTAAAAATTGCTCACTAGCCTTGGAAGAGGTTAAAAGTGAGGAAGAACTGTTTGATATTGAACATGTCCCACACTTAACCTTAATCACCAAGGTTATTACACAGAATGAAAATTCTTCCGATGTGATTGAAATCAGCGGAGGAATAAAAGTATCGTTCTAACCCTTTAGAAGCGATACCACCCTTTGAAGCGGCTATCGCGAGATAGCCGCTTCTTCTTTTTTAGAAGATGGACTAAATGGACGTTATGGACGAAAATGGACGATTATGGACATAATTTCGGTGTCCATTTGGTCCATATAGTCCATGCCGTCTATTCAATCCATTAAGGAATTTATGACACAAAATGACTGTGAAATCGCGATTGATCCGCAAGGGTTCAAAGATATTGCTGAGTATTTAAAACGAAAAAATCGACCTTGGCAAAGTGCGCTCATCATTTCCGATGAAAACGTTTGGAGATACCTTGGCGACACGATCAAACACAATGCGTCCCAAGCCATTCCACGCATTGAAACATTTTTGCTCCCGCCTGGCGAAACCTCCAAAACAATCGAACAACTGCAAAAATGCTGGCAGTTCATGTTGGACAAAAACCTCGATAAATCCTCCCTGGTCATTTCCCTCGGTGGAGGAGTCGTGACCGACCTCGCCGGTTTTGCCGCGGCCACCTTTATGCGCGGTATCGACTTGATCCATATTCCCACCACGCTGCTTGGCATGGTCGATGCCGCCATTGGAGGAAAAAACGGCGTTAACTTGCCCAGCGCCAAAAACATCATCGGCACCATCACCCATCCCAAAATGGTCTTGATCGATCCGTCGTGCCTGCAATCGCTTAGTGAAAAAGAGTTCCGCTCCGGCATGGCAGAAGTGATCAAGCATGGCATCATTTGGGATGCCGGCTATTTCAACTACCTCGATCACCACATGGAACAGATTCTTCAACGCAAACCTGAAGTGGTCGCCACCACCATTGCCCGCTCGTGCGAAATCAAAAGCGAAGTGATCCAGCAAGACCAGCGACACAAGGGTTTGCGCGATATCCTCAACTATGGACATACGTTTGGTCACGCGATTGAATCCGCAACCGGCTATCAAACGTATTCACATGGAGAAGCTGTGGCCATCGGAATGAGCTGCGCCGGCTACCTTGGCCGGGAAATGGGAATGGTCGACAACCTATTCATTGCTCGGCAAGATGCGCTCATCCGCAAGGCCGGACTTCCTGTAGAATTGCCTGACATCCCCTTCGACACGCTGATCGACCTGATGGCTAAAGATAAAAAAACGGTCCACGGCCGCCTCACCTTTGTCCTGCCACGTCAAATCGGACATGTCGCCGTCGTGGACACTATCGACCGTTCCGTGCTTGTCAATACCCTCAACGCCAAACGTCAATCCGCATGAATGATCTCGAAGCTCTTGTCGCCCTCACCTGTATTCCCGCACTAGGGCCCGTTAAAATCCGTTTACTGATCAATTATTTTGGGTCCGCTGTGAATGCGTGGAACGCATCTGGAACTGATCTTGCTCCCTTGCCAGGATTCAGTCCTTCATTGATCGAGGAATGGGATCAGCGGAACATAAAAGCACATGGGGAGCAACGGCTCTCCCACGCCGCACGGCTGGGCTGCCAACTCGTTCCTTATACCTCTCCCGCCTATCCTAAGCGGTTACGCGACATTCCGGACCATCCGGTCCTTCTCTATGTCATGGGGGCGTTACAACCGCAAGATGAACACTCCATTGCCGTGGTCGGCACACGCAACTGTTCCATCTACGGTTCCGAAACGGCTGAAAAATTCAGCGCCGAGTTAGCCGCTTGCCAACACACTGTTGTCAGCGGGTTAGCGCGCGGGATCGATACCGCCGCTCACAAAGGTGCTCTCAGCCGCGGACGCACCATCGCTGTGATTGGTTCCGGCCTTGCCAATATCTATCCGCGTGAAAATTTAGGTTTAGCCCGGCAGATTGCCGAGAACGGTGCGGTGATCAGCGAATTTCCGATGGATACGCCCCCTGACCGCACCAACTTCCCCCAACGGAATCGCATTGTCAGCGGGATGACCCGTGGAACACTCCTCATTGAAGCTCCCCTCAAAAGCGGGGCTATGATCACCATGCACAAAGCGCTTCAGCAGGGACGGGAACGATACGCGATTCCTGGCCGGATCGATCAGGATGGGTGGGGCGGAAACCACTTTTTGATTAAATCGGGTAAGGCTCGCCTGGTCGAAACGGTTCAAGATATTTTAGGTGGGGAAGCAGACCTTTTTCAACGATTAACACTTCAAAATCAACCAGTTATCGACCTAACTCCGGAAGAAAGGCAATTATTACAGATCATGCCGGCTGAAGAGGTGGCATATGACATCTTAGCCCTTCATACTAAGCTGCATGCATCCAAACTGAATGTGCTGTTAATGAGTTTGCTCTTAAAGAAAGTGGTCAAAGAATTTCCGGGTAAAGTGTATAAGAAGGTCAAGCCTTAGAGAGGAGATGATTTACTTTAAGTGCCAGAATACGTATACTTTTGCGAATCAGCCTCAAAATTTATATTTATAAGAAGCAATGACGAAAGCCAAAGCCCTAATTATCGTTGAGTCGCCAGCCAAAATCAAAACTCTCAAAAAGTTTTTAGGACCAAACTATACTTTTGAGTCGTCCCTAGGCCATATCCGCGACCTGCCGGAAAAGGAGTTTGGGATTGATGTCGAGCATGACTTTGAGCCGAAATATGTGTTAATGCCTGATAAGAAGCAAGTTGCCGACAAACTCAAAAAAGCCGCCAAAGCTGCCGACATTGTGTATCTCTCCCCCGACCCTGACCGTGAGGGAGAAGCGATTGCTTGGCATATCAGCCAAATCTTGCCGGAAACCACGGTAATTAAGCGGGTTTCGTTCAACTCGATCACGAAAGACGAGGTCCTCCGATCGCTCCAAGAACCGCGCTCGATCGACGATGCCTTAGTCAATGCTCAGCAAGCCCGCCGTTTGCTAGACCGGATTGTTGGCTACAAAATTTCCCCTATTTTAAACCGCCGCATTCAACGCGGACGCGAAGGCTTTGTTTCAGCCGGCCGCGTCCAATCGGTGGCATTGAAATTGGTGGTCGACCGCGAAAAAGAGATTGAAGCGTTCAAGCCAGTCGAGTATTGGAATTTGGCTGCCATCCTAAAAACGAAAGAAGAAGAGAAACAGTTCAGAGCCAACTTATACTCCGTCGATGGCAAGCGCATTGAAAAAGAAGCCGTTGAAGGGAAAGAGGTGATGCTGATTCCGGATAAGGAAACAGCTGACCGCATTTTAGCCCGGCTTGAAAAAGGAAACTATCAAGTTGAAACCGTTGAGAAGAAAGAGAAGCGGCGCAACCCGGTTCCCCCCTTCATCACTTCTACACTACAGCAAGAAGCAAGCCGCCACCATGGATTCTCCTCTTCCAAAACCATGTCGATCGCCCAATCGCTCTATGAAGGGGTCGACTTAGGCAATGAGGGCGCCGAGGGGTTAATTACCTATATGCGTACCGACTCGGTACGTATCTCTAACGAAGCGATCGAAGCAGCACGTCAACTGATTGCCCAACAATATGGCGCAGACTTTTTACCCGAGACGCCGCGTCAATATACGACCCAAAAAAGCGCTCAAGATGCCCACGAAGCGATCCGGCCCACTAACCTAAAGCACCCTCCCGAAGCAATTCGTTCGTTTCTATCCAAAGAGCAGTTTCTTTTGTATCAGCTCATTTGGCGTCGCTTCTTGGCTTCCCAAATGATGCCGGCTGTCTACGACACCGTCTCAGCCGACATTTCTGCCGGCGATAACATCATCGTTCGGGCTACAGGCTCGACGTTGAAATTTCAAGGGTTCTTGGCGGTCTATGAAGAAAAAGTGGATGAAGATGACAAGAGCGATGAGTCACGTATCTTGCCGCCGCTGACCGAAGGACAGCCGCTGCAATTGATTGAATTGGCTTCCGATCAAGCGTTTACCCGTCCTCCGCCCCGCTACACTGAAGCCTCCTTAGTCAAAGAGCTTGAAAAATCAGGGATCGGCCGCCCTTCTACCTATGCGGCGATCATGAATAAAATTCAAAGCCGTGATTATACCGTTAAAGAGAGCGGCCGTTTAAAACCGACCGAACTGGGCCGGGTCATCGCGCAAATGCTTGAAACCAGTTTCCAACAAATCATGAATATTGGCTTTACCGCCGAAATGGAAGATAGTTTGGAACTGGTCGCAGAAAACCGTAAAAATTGGAAACAGCTGCTCAAAGATTTCTGGGGCCAATTTATTCCACAAGTGGACCTAGCCGAAAAAGAAGCGTTCGTCCCTAAAATCATGACCGACCGGGATTGCCCGAAGTGTGGTGCGAAGCTGCAGAAGGTGTGGTTCAAAAATAAATACTTCTATGGATGTTCCCGTTATCCCGATTGCGACTTCACTGCGCCGATCGAGCAGCTCGATTTCAATAAAGAGGATTACGCCGCCGATTTCGATTGGGAACAAAAATGTCCTGTGTGCGGCTCGGAGATGAAGCTGCGCCATGGAAAGTATGGGCCATTCCTTGGCTGTTCCCGCTATCCGGATTGCAAAGGGATCGTAAATATCCCGAAAAAAGGCGAGGTGATCATCCCTCCAGAGGATATGCCGCCCTGCCCAGCAATCGGCTGCCCAGGTACCATGCAAGCACGTAAATCGTGGCGCGGTAAACTATTCTACTCATGCTCCACCTTCCCGGAATGCGATGTAATTGTTAATGATTTGGCCAAGCTAGCGGAAAAATATCCGAACCATCCACGCACTGCCTACACTAAGCCGCTAAAAGGCAAAAAAGGGGCTAAAGGGAAAGAAAAAGCTGAAAAAGAAGAGAAAGGGGAAAAGAAAAAACGCGCTCCCCGCAAGTCGAATGCCCCTGCCGTAAAACTTGACGCTGTCCTGCAAGATATTGTTGGAACTGATGCGTTATCGTATCCTGATATCATCAAGAAGGTGTGGGAGCATATCCGGGCCAACAATCTGCAAGACCCTAATAATAAGCGGATGATCATCCCCGACAGCAAGCTTGAAAAGCTCTTTGGCGGAAAAGAACCCGTTAACATGTTTAAGCTTGCCGGCTTGATCAAGAATCACGTCGTGAAAGAATAGCCGTTTCAGATCCATTCAACAAAGGCACGAGGCGCTTTTAGTATTTTTTTGTCTCGGTTACTTCTAAAATAACAAATTTATCTCATTACATTTTAGTTGTTTAAGTTTCTTTAAAAATTCAACGCAGAGCGTAACAGACCCTTCGGGGTCCCCTAACGGGAAATAACTAGAAGAAAATTCAACACGAAGCGAAGCAGGGCGGAGTCCCCCTACCGGGAAATAACAATGAGTTGGAATTATAGTATTTTGCAGTAAATTCAACGCAGAGACGGAG
>JAGVLX010000061.1 GCA_020054065.1 Parachlamydiales bacterium
ATAACAATGAGTTGGAATTATAGTATTTTGCAGTAAATTCAACGCAGAGACGGAGAGTCGGAGAGACGCAAGAGGAATTAAATTTTATTTTCTCTGCGTTCTCTCTGTCACTGCGTCTCTGCGTTTAATTTTTAAAGAAACTCAAATAACCAAAATGTAATGAGATAAAATTTGTTATTTCGTTGATTTTTAGGTTTATATAAATATCCAAGTTTCATTGCCTCTTATGTCTTAAATTCAATTCAACACGAAGGCACTAAGAAATCTCTTCGTGCCTCTGTGCTTTCGTGTCTTCGTGTTCAATTTTCTTCTAGTTATTTGCCGTTAGGGGACCCCGAAGGGTTACGCTTTGTGTTGAATTGAATTTTGAAGCTCTTAAATCATTAAGCTGGCTTGCTTACGCTGTTTTCCGATTAACACTCCCACGCATGCCACACTAGCTGCCACAACGGGCAGCAAGACAGCCGCTAAGGCTAATTGATAATCGCTGGTTGTATAAACCGGTTCGCCTAACAAATTGAGGCTTCCTTGAGCGGTCCCATCCATCACGAGTCCGACACAGAAATTTAGCATCCCCTCTCCTAACATCAAGCAGGCATTGGCCACGCCAAAAATAAAACCTGAATTAGAAGAAGTGGTATACGTGCCGATCGCAGGATAGCATAGCATCAGGCTGCCGCAAAAAAATCCCAAGGTTAGAAATAAGAAGGGCAACACGGAAACTGAAACATGCGCCAATACGATCATTCCTAGTAGGGTTCCAACGACGCCTAAAGATGCTAAGATCACACGGTGCAGAGCCATGGCTGAACCGACCAGCAATGGGAGTAAGGAACTACCAATCGCTAGTCCCAAATAGCCTAACATCGTGATGGATGCTGCCTGCTCCCGGGAAATCCCGTACTTTAAGGACAAGAACGGGACTCCCCAGATGTCCACTAGAACCGATAACGGCGCATACAGTCCGATCGTGATGATCGCATACAGGATGACTGGTCCATTCACTTGACTCCAAAAGCATTTAGGGGTGGCAGAGATCGAAATGCGTTGCCCTCTTCTAGTTAGAAAGGCGATCAACAGAAAGATCACTAGGCCGATCATCGCTAGGTTTTTGGAAGCCATTCGCCAGCCTGCATACTCCACTAAGAGTTGCAAAGGCAGCCCCGCGCACATCGCCCCGATAATCCCCATCGTCAGGGTAAATCCACTAAAAAAGGGTTGTCTATCTTTTGCGAATTGATCTTGAATGATCTTCATGGCACAGATAAACGGGACGGCTGACCCCATTCCCATCGCCAGACGGCTCAGTTGGATCATTCCAAATGAATCCGCTTCGGCAAGCAGAAAAGCACCCGACAAACACATGGCCAACGAAGCCAGTAAAATTCGTCGGATTCCTATGCGATCCAATAACCAGCCTACGGGTATTTGCAAACACCCATAGACATAGAGGTAGATCGCTCCGATCGATGCAAACTCGGTGGCGGTGATATGAAACTCAGCTACCCACGCATGATGCATGGCTGAAGGGGCGGCCCGCAAAAGGTATTGATACATGTAGAATAGCATGGTACAGCACCATAATAAGATATTCATCGTGCCGCCTCACAATCAGCCGTCCGGAAATCCACCTGGATGCCTTGACGAGAGAGCGCCTGAAGCCAACGGTTGAGCTCTGCTGGCGAAGCGAGTGGGCGCAAAACCCCAGGATCGTAAAGGTTTTGCTGAATCCCTTCGATCACTGTCAAAAGCGGGATGCAAACGAGCGTCGTCATCGCATGATGCCGGTCATTACCGACCACATCGATGCAGGCAGAATAACACTTACTATCTGTTTGCAAGGCAATGTACATCACCACACGGTCATGTTCGCCAGTTTGATACGCATATTTCGCAAAAAGTTCTTGGCTTAGTTCTTCCAACTGCGGTTCGCTCATTTGCGGCAGCCGGTTAAAAATATCGCGCCACGCAGATTCCCACCCGGCCGGCCGGATGGAACCTCTTATCATTCCCCTCAAGGTGTGTCGAGGCAGTTGATAAAAGTCCACAAACGCCAATGAATCCCGATTCGGATAATAGACAAACTCTTCTTGGTGGAGGCAAATAGATCGAAGGGCCTGATAGGGAGCCGCTGCGGAGCACTCTTTTCCCTCCTCCAACCACGTTGACGAATTGCGCAAGGCGCGTAGAATCCCCAACGGGGACCAGCTGAAGGCATACTTAAATGGTCCTGGATGGGCAGGGATTCCCCCGCACAAGGATATCAGCGACACAGGAACATCTTCCTGGTGATCAGTGCGGTACCGGCGGACAAGCTCGTGCGTGAGCATATGATCGATTCCCGGATCCAGCCCCATCTCCCCTGCGACAACGACACCTCGACTCCGCGCTGCTTGATCGAGCTCCAATAACGGATTTGAGAGGTAGCTGCTGCATACAAAGTGAGCTCCGCACGCGATCGCGAGTTGCGCCAGCGGAGCGTGTAGGCTGTAAGGAAGCATGGAAACAAGGATATCTCCCGGCGCAACTGCCGCACGCAGATATTCCAAATCATACGGGTGGATGATGAGATGGTGTTGATTCTTCCACCGTTCCGCTGCACTTTCCGGGCGCCGCATCCATAGATGCAACGGTTGATGCATTTGTGACGCGAGGACATCAATCCCAAACGTTGAAGAAAGACCAGCGCCAATCCAATGGATCTGTCTCATACTTCACCTCCTAGGCTTGACGATGCCTGTCGGAACGCGGACAAACTGTGTTCCCATGCCGGATGATTTTTAGCCAGTAGCAACGGAAGAAGCTGCGATGAAAACCAAGCGCTGCTTTCACGCGCAAGCAGCGTTGGCAGATGATCAATGGCGATCAATCGGAGAGGACGATCCCCTTGATTGATCACCTGTACAGGTTCTTGAAGCGATGTGATCTGATACCCTAAATCGACGAGATTATAGGGATTTCCAATATCGCACGTGATATCAACCAGTAGCGATAGCCGGTGATGGCTGGCAAGAATGGATCTTGTGACCAACGGGGGTTGCGGCGTCAACGCAGCTGCGCAATGAATGAGGACATCATAGGTTCCCATCTCGTCTGTCGATCGTCCTGCTTGCGTATCTGCTAACGTCCAGCGTTGATAGGAAAGCTGGAGTTGATCAAGGAGCGCTGTCACACCTCCTCCACAACGCCCTTCAGCCCCGGTAACGAGGTACCGGTATGGATTCAAATGCGTTGCGTTATGAGTGAGCAGCGCTTGCCATGCATCCAATGATAATTGCTGATCCAAAGGATATGGATTCGGCAGCAAGGCATTTAAACCGGCGATGGCGCCTGCAATTCCCGCAAAATGGCTAAACGAGACAAGCCGGCGTTGATGTTCATCAACCAAGTACTCTAAATCAAAAAGCGTACCGCGGCCACGCTGAAAACGGTGCAATAGAGAAGCCGCATGTGCTTGGCTGCGATAAGCATGGGCAAAATAGATGTGCGTTTGCGAAAGCGGTTCCTCATTTTGCGGCAGCGCTTTAATTCCGAGAATTGTTCCATGACCCGATCGCCATGTGCCTTGGGAGACGATTTCGCATCCAGCATTGTGATACTCTGCATCAGTAAAAATGCGCTGTGGAGATGTTTCAACCTGCAAGCGAATGCCTGCTTGGAGCAACGTTGCTGCGTCTGTGGGAGTAATCGGAGTCCGCTGTTCGCCGAAGCTCTCTTCACAACGCAGAATAATGGTATTAAATAAGAACATACCAAACCTAATTGGGTAAAAAGTAAATAATTTTAGGCAGCAAAGGACCAGGCCCGATATTCACGTGTGAATAGAGTCATTCATTTGCTGGACAGCAAAGTTTTCGTGCAGACCCAAAAGCAAGTTACATTTGGTTTGCGACGAAATAAAAAAATTTAGGGATGGGGGTATGGTATGCGCCTACGGGCGCTTCTTGAGGGCTTTTTTAGAGAATGATGAAACAAGAATATGGTTCAACATGTTTTTATTTTAACAGCATATAAAAAATATAAAACAAGAATTATTGAAATTTAGAGTTCGTTTGTTTATCAATAGGTCTATGATCTATCGCATGCGCAGCATGCTTTGGGAGTGCGGGCGATCTATCGCCGCTTTGGATTAATTTCAAAA
>JAGVLX010000031.1 GCA_020054065.1 Parachlamydiales bacterium
TAATTAGGAAATAAGTCGATACCTCCATCGGGCATTTAACCCCTTTTGGTACATATACAAAAGAGCCATCGGTAAAGACGGCCGAATTCAACGTCGCAAAAAAGTTGTCACCGATCGGCACGACACTGCCGAGATATTTTTTAATAAGTTCTGGATAACGCTGAATCGCTTCCGAGATCGAACATAAAATGACACCCGCCTCATCAAGCTTCTTCTTGAAGGTCGTCCCAATGGAGACCGAATCAAACACCAGATCCATCGCGACATTGGTCAAACGCTTTTGCTCTTCAACCGGAATCCCTAACTTCTCGAACGTTTTCAAAAGTTCAGGGTCCGCTTCCGACAAGCTGTTCAGTTTTGCTTTGGTTTTGGGAGCGGAATAGTAGCAGATATCTTGATAATCGATTGGGGGATAATTCACATTTGGCCAGCGCGGTTCGACCGACTCCAACCATTTGCGATACGCTTTCAACCGAAATTCCAACATGAAGGGCGGTTCATTCTTCTTCGCTGAAATGGTACGGATTGTCTCTTCGTTCAACCCTTTTGGAATGGTATCCGTTTCAATGTCGGTCGAAAAACCGTACTTGTATTCTGATCGCTTATTTAACACCGCTTCTGTGCTCATAAATATTTGAAAATTAAAAACCTATTTCTGAGCTATTCTATAATAAAATATTCTTTTATTCAAGGACGAAACGACAAAACGACCTAAAGGACCTAAGGGACCTAAAGGACCAAAAAAAACGACATACTGTCCCCATTTTTAGGGAGGTCGTTTTGTCGTTGGTCTTGTTAATCTACCTCTTCAACGGAAGTTGCCTTGCGCTGCTGCGCCCAGTTGTAGATGGGCCCGATAGGGTAAAGCAAACAAACAATCCCTTTGCCAATGCTCCTTAGATCATTACGGATAAGCGGCTGATTCAATTCGTTTAATTTTTTGACCACCTCGTCCCATTTTTGCAAATTGGCGTTACTGCTGCTTGCGAAATAGCATTTTTTATACTCAGTGTTGTAATGGGAAAATTCAATTCTTTTTTTGATCAGAAGGGGTAAGTGGATAAGAGCTTTACATAAGTGGCTTGCGATCGTTCCGAATCCAATCACATGCGAAGCCACCGGCCAGTTGCATAATTTTTCTGTATTTAGTGTAACCATATAAACCTTAATTATTTTAATAAAAAAGCCCGCTCGGGGTTTCCAAGCGGGACGGTCCGTTTTTTCAAGAGGAACTTAAATTAGTTCTTTGGGAGTTTCCAGAAATATTTGCCATAACCAGGAACGCAACGCTTCAGACCGACTCCTAAGTAGGAAACGTGACGTCTGATTTCAGTTGGTTGATTGTTCTGTTCCTTAATCCGGTTAATTTCACCGATTTTTTCTCTGACTGCATCTGCTTTTGCACGGATCGGTAGATTTAAGGTGTGATGATTTGCAGTGGTAATTGGATTCAACGTAAGTTCAATTTGCTCAATTTTCTTATTGAGCGAACCAATTTCTTTATCCAAAAGTTTATTATGAATGGATCTTTTGGCCATGATTGCTACATCGCCAACGATCTTAAGTAAGTTTGAACCCACGGTTGCTAAACCTACCGCGATACCCACAACGGGATAACGTGATAAGCTGTCTGCTCTTGAAATAGCCATATAATTTTCCTCTTTTGTTTTATTTTAATGTTTTATGTGATTAACATTAAGTTATGAATAAGATAATAACAAAGTTAGTTAATTAACTCAACTGTTATTTATATTTAATTAACAAAATCTTATTGATTAGTTAAATTAATCGAATATTAAAATAATACTTTGATAATGATGTCGTAAAAAACCCGCCTGAATCTTTCGACGCAGACGGGAGGGTCGATTTATCCTAGATTAGTTAGAAAGCTTCCAAAGCTTAGTCCCGAAGCCAGGAACACAGCGTTTAAAACCTCTAACAGTATAGAAGGCGTGGTTAGATAAATTTAAAAGATTGTTAAGCAATTTATCTTCTTCTTTATAAATTGCCTTTCCAAAATCAGGTAACAAACTATTTACTTTTCTTATACTTGCTTCAAGCTTCGCGGCTTGGGAATCTAAAGCAGCCTTCTTTGGACAAGGTGCGATAAACTTAGCTGAGTCTGCACGCAATTTTTTTGCGACTTCTGTTTGTACAGTTACATAATTTCGCAGTCTTTTCATTCTAAATTGAAGGTAACCTTTATACATCGCGTTTTTTGCTAAGCAAGCTACGTCGTAGGTCCCTTTAATCAGGTTTGAACCCACAGTGGCTAAACCAATTACCATTCCTACAACAGGAACGCGTGAATAACTATCTGCTCTTGAAATTGCCATAATATTATATCCTCTATTTTTATTATTGTTTTGTTTTACAAAACGTTAATGTTTGTTTATATAACGTTAAGATATGTAAAAGATAATAACAAAATTAGTTAATTACAACAAGTTGTTTTTAATTGAATTTAACTAAAATCGCGTGATTAAAATTATGTTTATTATTTTCACAGAAAGGCTAAAATAATTATTTGATAACGATGTTAAAAAAAACCCGCCTGAATCATCAGACTCAGACGGGACGGCCGATTATAGAGGAGCTTAATTACTTAGGAAGTTTCCAGAAATAAGTTCCATAGCCAGGCACACAACGCTTAACGCCTTTGCCTGCAAAATGCATGTGGTACTGCAGGACCATTTTATTATAATCTTTCTTGCTAGTTTCTTGTTCAATTGCACGCGCGAAAACAGCAATCGTTTGACGGGTTGCGTCAATTTTTGTTTCGATTTTAGCGGCTTCAGCTTTATTTTTTGTGTTAGCAGCAACCATCCCTTGGGTCACGACAAATTTAGTCAGACGAGCATGTCTAAACGTTAAATAGCTGCCATAAGCTTTATTTTTTGCGATGCAAGCCACATCGTAAGCGCCCTTTAACAGGTTGGAACCGATGGTCGCTAAACCAATCGCCATCCCGACTACCGGAACGCGTGAAAAACTATCTGCTCTTGATACTGCCATAATATTAAATCCTCTATTTTTATTATGTTTGTTTAATGTTTTGTTAACTTAATATTAAGATAATAACAAAGTTAGTTAATTAAAACAATAGTAAAAATGGATTGAATGGGCCAAATGGAGAAGAGAGTAAAATTTTTTTGTCCATTCAGTCCCTATCGTCCAGATAGTCCATGCCGCTCCATTTCCTCTAAAAAACCTTTAGAATTAAACCTCAATCGGGTAAAAAGATCCCTATTTCAGGTGAAATTTTTTTGAAATGAGATCTTTATGACCCGTCTTCTGTATCTAATCCCCTTGCTTTTTCTTTCTGCCTGTTGCTCGCCCCGGTTTGACTACTGCGTCGAGGGCGCGGACGAATTCGTCATCGATTCGTATAAAATCCGGCAGGGGAAATTCTCGATTTTAGAGATGGAAGGGATGGATTGGGGGGAGCTCCCCTGCGATGCCCTGGATGAATATAAAGATGTCATTGCCGAGGACGATATCCTCAACATTGCGATCTACCATCCGAAGCGGCGCGACTTGATGGATTCGATCCATTTCATCAACGAAACAATCGGGTTCAGGGTGTTAGATGGGATGATCGATATTCCGGACATTGATGCGGTGGAAGTGGAAGGGCTCACGCTAGATGAGGCCCGCATCCGTCTGCAGAATAAGTTCCGCGAACAGATCAAAGATGTTGAAGTGTTCATTACCTATAAAGACCGCCTGCAGCGCAAAGTGGAGCTAGCCGGCCGCGTCGCCGTGCCTTACATCCCGGTCGACGGCAAAATCCGGCTGTATGAAGTGTTAAGCCGCGCAGCCGTACCAAACAATGCTAACTTTTTTATGAGCTACGTCGTGCGGGATGGCTGTCCGCTACCGGTTGATATCCACAAACTGATGAACAACGGTGACATGTGTCAAAACATTGTCATGCGTGGTGGCGATAAAGTGTTTATTGCCGATCCTGCGGACTCCCGCGCGATGGTCATGGGCGAGGTGATGCGTCCAACCCCGGTTAATTTGCCCTATGGCTCCATGTCGCTGCGTGAAGCGCTGGTGGTCGCCGGCGGAATTCCGTTCACAGGCAACCGTAACTGCATTATGGTGATCCGCGGCAGCTTGATCGAACCGAAAGTGTATATCTTGTCATGGGAACACATTGTCCATCTACCTAACGACAGCTTACTGCTGATTCCTGGCGATACCGTGTATGTCTCTGAGAAACCGATCACCCAGTGGAACCGGTTCATTTCCCAATTGCTTCCAAGCTCAGAATTCATCCGGGCGGGCTTTGGAACCTATAACGTGATCATCGAATAGGAAGGAACTATGTCTGCAAAAGGTAAACGGGAAGAGTACTTAATTTCCTTGTCCGACATTGGACGGATCGTGCGGAAGCGCCAGCGTCAGATTTTAGCCGGCGCCCTCTTGATGGGGATCGTTGCCTTCGGCTATGCGATCACCCGGCCAGTCTTTTATATCGCAGAAGCGTCGTTTAAAGATAAAGGACGCACCAGTTCCGGTCCGAAAACCATGAGCGATCTTTTTTCAAGTGGGCAGCAGCAAGATAGCGACAACATGACATTACTTAAATCCAACCGTTTGACCGAAGAAGTGGTCAAAAGGTTAGGATTGCAAGCGCATATCGCCGGCACAGGCGAGAGCTTCCCGTTCATCAAACGGCTCTACAAAAACTTAAAGACCGAATATGCCAACCAGCGTGAGCGGTATTATCCCCTCTTCAAAGATTATTTTCCTTCGCTCCGCGTGCGGGATGTCACCTACAACCAAGAATTGCCTAAAACCTACGTGATCAAGTTTAAAGGCGGCAACGAATACATCGTTGAGGACAACGACCACGTCATTGGTTCTGGCACGTTGAACGAGCCATTTACCTCGGAAGAGATCGGCTTTACATTGAAACCTGTGCCTGGACAGCCGCTTGAGCAAGAGTACCGCATTACTTTTAACCAGCTGAGATTAACTGCCGACAATCAAATGGCCATGATGACCATCCTGCCGGATAAACTAGACAAATCGCTGGTACGTCTAACCTATAAGCACCGCAACCGTTATGACGCTCAAGAGTTTTTGAATGAGCTGATGAGCGTTCTGCAGCAATACTTAAAAGATGAAGACAACCGTTATGCACAAAAGCAGTTGGATTATCTAAAAATGCGGCATGACGAAACGTTTGAAAATCAAGCCAAATTCCTGAAGTCCTATGCAGAGGAATTGGCGAACGATTTATCGCAGACGGGTTACGCCAGCACAGATAAAGAGATGACGTTCTTAGCCAAAAACCATCATCAATACAGCGAACGGCTGGTCATCATCGAACTTGAACTCAAGCATATTCAAGACATTCTGAACAACGAAGCGCTTTTAAAAGGGAATTTTGCCGGAGTCGATCTGACCGCCATCAATCCGCTGATCAAAATTTTGGAAGAGCAGCGGCAACAACGGGATTCGCTGTCGATTGCATTGCAGCAATACATTCCCCATAACGAAGAGCATGTGGCCCTGCAATTTGAACAGCAGATTGCTAATCTGGAAAACTTAAACCAATCTTCAAAAGAGATCAAATCGGTGATTGCTAAGCTCAATGCCAACGAGCCGATCAATCCCAATATCAGGATCTTGAACGATCCAAATCTGCTGGTCAAGGCATGGTTATACAAAGTCCAAGCGTGTGAAGAAGCGTGGCGCGATGCCCCCTCCAATGAAAAATCAAAACGGCGGAAAGAGTGGGAGATTCAAAAAGCGAACTGCTTGTCGTACCTGACCAACCTGGATCGGTTAAACGATGTGCATGCGCAGCTGATTCATGAACGGCTTTCGCACCATTACGATCCCAAACTAGAGTTTCAAGGGATCGATCTGGATACCGCGAAGCAGCTTTATCTGACCTATAGCCGCGATTCCAGCAACTTAGAAGCCGATCTACGTCAAAATAGCTTCATCATCAAGCAATTGGAAGATCCCGACGCCGAAATTAGCTCGCTTAGCGCCATCCTCAAAGACAGCGTCAGCAATGAGATCATTGCCAAATCCAGCGCGTTGGCCTTGACCTTGCGCGATACGGAGAACCGCAGCCTGAAAGAGCTTGCACGGGTGAAGGAAGAGCTCGCCTTGCAAAAAAAGTTTTTGTCGGAACACTTGCAACAGATGAACCTGATGCTGGAGCTACGTAAAAATTTGCTGGATGACAAGATGTATTCATTGCAAGGGGTCACGCTGGAACTTATCCATCAGAAAATTTCGATCATCCAAAAGCACATCAATGACTTCCTGAATGGCCGGATCACCAATTTGTACAACGAACGGAAA
>JAGVLX010000082.1 GCA_020054065.1 Parachlamydiales bacterium
AGGCTGACAAGCAAGTTGCTTGGATTCAGGCGAAGGTGGAAAACCCGCTGTGCATGCAATTCTTCCAAACCATTAATAATCTCGAGCGCAAGCTTTAAACAAGAACTGATATCCAAATGATGCTGCAAAATCACCTTTTTCAAGGACATGGAAGGGAAATCTTCAAAAATAAGCAGCGGCTGATCAGGATTGCGTTCGATTCCTAAACTGATCATGGCATGCGAGGATTTTAAGGATTTAAGAATAGCGTACTCATCCTTAAGGCGCTGATAAGCAACATCAGGATTTAAGTTGTGATAGAATTTGAGGATTACTGGAAACTGATCATGGATGCGCAGAGAGCGATAAATGCTAAATTCTGCATTTGACTCTAAGCAATCCCGAAGCAGGTAATTCTTAATTTCACTCATGATTTGCAAACACTTGCATCTTTGGCATCACTGTAGCACTCTCGCAGGAAATAGGCAATTGGTTTTAGGGCATTAATAATTAGTATGTTAAGTGGCGTTCGCCACAACTTATAGGACAAACAGGATGTACAGAGACAATTGCATAAACAAAAAGTCATTTTCCGCATCCGTCTTTAGTTCTTTTCCGAATCCTTCGTACCCGTGCCCGCGTGCGTGCCCGCGCCCGATCCGTTTCCGACTGTCCTTTTCGCATTCCGCCTTAAGTTCATTTTCTTTTCCGAATTATCGCTCATTTTCCCTAACTCATTGTACATTTCGGATTCGGATCGGGCACGGGCACGCACGCGGGCACGGGTACGAAGATTCGGAATAATAGATTAATACGGATACGAAACAGCATTCTTTTTGCAATTGTCTCTACAAGACACTGTATGTCGTGTTAGTCCTGCCTGTCATTCTCTGGAAAAATATTTCCAGCGGCCCTCGTGCTTAAGAAATTTGCTTCGTTCGGTGAAGGAAGCGTCTTGATGGTTTTGGATTAAACCGGCTCGAAAAGTCACGTAGGCTGTTTCAACTCCATCCTCGTGGCTTAAAATCTGCAATCCGACAAATTCTGTTTGATCGCAAAAATGCTGCATCCGTTTCTTCCATACCTCAATCGGCTTTTCGATTTGAGGATTATCCGGATGAGTGGTTTGTATGATATAGTCGATCTTCCCTAATGCGTAAGCGCAATAGCGTGACCGCATCAATTGCGTGGGATTCGGCAATTTCTGCTCGGTATGAAAAGGTTTACAGCACAACTCATAAGTTTGGCCGCTAAAACACCGACACAGTTCGGATTTATTCGTGTTCATGGGGGTTTATGCCCTAATCGGCGTCTTTTTTTACCTGATTTGCGCAAAGCCGCTTGATACGCTGAGTGGATCCATCCTGGCAACTCATCCGGATCGTTTAAAATTTCGTTTGGGAGGGACATATAGGGCAGTGTGATCGCTTTCTTCATCCCTTCATAAATGAAAGGGCGGGACTTATATTTAAGAAAGTCTGAACGGTTTACCTCATCGATGCGAAAATAAAGCGCGCCCTCGTAGATTGAAGCGAACATTACCCGTTCATAATAGATGCCATATCCGCCAAACATAGACCTGACTGTAATCGGCCCATGCGGTATCAGCTTAGACATGATTTTATTCACAAAGGGAGGGTTTGGCTTCGCCATTGAACACACATTCGTTTGTATTTAGGTATTCAATAATATCAGAAAAATGATTAAAAGTCTTGCAAGGGAGCTGATGGTTTACACAATATTTTTTCAAAAATCCCTTTGCAAATACAAAGTCAGAATGGTTTGCAATGCACAAATCAGATCGTCCATCCCCTACCATCACCCAAGGACGCGGGTAGCTGGCCAACACCGAACATTTACACATCCCTTGTTGCGTGAGGCAATCTACCTTATATTGGGGAAATTCCAAGCGATATCCGTTACTTTCCAATTTCAAATGATTCGCATAAATAGTTACATCACGTTTAATCTTGTCTTTAAACACTTTTCTGATGACATAATCCAACCCATCGCTCACCACAATCAAGTCTGCAAACGATTTGACCTGGTCAAAAAAAGTAATAAAGTCAGGATCCACCTCTAACGCATCAATAAAACGGTCGAGCTCCTGTTGAGTCGCTTTGATCAAGCCGATTTGCTGACGCATGCACTCTTTTGCCGTGATGCGCCCCTCAACCCAATCCTTTTCCAGGACTTCCCACACCGGATCAGCATGCGCTTTCAAAAGCTCATCCACCGTATCTTTAAGGGTAATGGTTCCATCAAAATCAATAATGAAAAGCATACTATATAGATTCGATAAATTGGATTGCTTGTTGCGCTACCTCGTCTCGCTTATGGTCTAAAGGGATCACGTGGTAGCTGTCGTCGATGAACAACGTTTCCACGCGCGCAGAGCCTAAATGTTTTTTTAAATAGTCCGGGTTTTTCAAACTAGCCAGATCATCTTCACGTGAATGCACCATCAGCACGGGCGCTTTAATCTTGTTTAAATCTTTTTTAACCGACCGAATCAACCTGACCGTTTCGTACATGGTCAATGCCGGCACTTGCATATGGCCGATTTGCTTAGAAACCTCTTTCCGGCCATTCAAGATCTTCATCACACGGTTACGCATATACTCATCTTTGATGCCATACGGCGGTCCATCTTTGAAGGTGCAGATGTAGCGTAGAGGTGAAAACACGACTGCAGCACCAATTAGCCATTGCGTCGTGGATACATTCCATCCATCAAAGAATAAGGTTGGCGATAACGCCACAATCCCATCGATCTTTAAGTCATGCATCAAACTCAGCTTGAACCCTAAAATCGCTCCCAGGGATAACCCGACAATAAACACCTTTTCAAAGTGTTGGTTCAAAAACAGGCAGCACCGCCTTAAACTCTCCAGCCAATCTTCCCAGCGGGACCATTTCAATTCAGAAAATGTGCCGCAATGCCCTTTGAGCTGAGGACAGGCGATGGTGAAACCGCTCAGCTCAAACTGACGTGCAAAAAACTTCATCTCCGTCGGCGTGCCCGTAATGCCGTGGACAAATAGGACTGCTGTCGTTCCCATTTTTTTGAAGAACCCGAACTCCCCTATCACGCTAGGGCTGGCCTCAATCGCATCTAATGTATTCATGCTAATTAAGAAGCCTTGCAACGTTTCAAAAGTTGTTCAAGCAGGTCAATTCCCAAGTCAATCTCTGCTTTGGTGATCTCTAACGAAGGCGCTAGGGTAAATCCATTTTTATAGTAGCCGCCCACGTCTAAGACAAGGCCATATTTTTTTCCGTGATGGACTAAATCCCCTTTTAACCCTTCATTGAACAACGCATCAGTCAGTTGACGGTTAGGGGTAAATCCATCTGCCTGGCACAACTCTAGACGCAAAGCCAGTCCCACTCCGTCGACGTCGCCAATCATGTTCCAACGGCTTTTCAATTGCTTCAATTTCTCTAAGAAATAAGCCCCCTTCTCTTTGACCGTTTTGGCATAATCCTTTTTACCGATCATGCGCATGACGGCCAGGCCAGCGGCGGTGCCAAGGGTGTTGGATGAAAATGTCGAATGGGTCGAGCCGGGAGGAAACACCTGCGGATTGATCAACTCCTCACGTGCCCATAGCCCTGAAATAGGGTTTAATCCATTTGTCAATGCTTTACCGAAAACCACAATGTCCGGTTTGATCCCGAAATGTTCAAAAGACCAGAATTTCCCGGTGCGGTAAAAGCCCATTTGAATCTCATCCACAACCGTGAGAATCCCATGCTTCTTTAAAAAAGGGTCAAGCTTTTCGAAATAGCCTTTAGGAGGGATCACATAGCCGCCTGTGCCTTGAATGGGTTCGATAAAAAAAGCTCCATACTCAGCTTCTTTGCCTTTAGGATCCCATACCGAATAGTACTCTGTTTCAAACAGCTTTTCAAACTGCTGCTCGCAAAAAGTGCCGCATGCATCCGGTTTCTTTTCATAGGGACACCGGTAGCAATAGGGAAAGGGAATAAACTCGGCACGATTTGAAAAATGTCCAAAACGGCGTCGATAACGGTAGCTAGATGTAATCTCCGACGCGCCTAATGTCCGTCCATGGTATCCGCCCATGAATGCGAACATGAGATTTTTTTTGGTTTTGTTGCGAACAATTTTCAATGCATCTTCGATCGCTTGAGCACCACCGACATTAAAATGAACACGCCCTTTTTCACCAGTGGATTTCTCCATCTCTTTGCAGATTTCTTCTGCCAGTTCAACCTTTTCCCGATGTAAATATTGGCATGCAAGTTGTGGCAACGTATCGATTTGATGCTTTAAGGCTTCGTTCAGTTCTTTGTTTTTGTACCCAAAGCTGGCAGCGGAGTACCACATCTGAAGGTCGAGATAAGGAGTGTTATTTTCATCGTAGAGATAACTCCCTTCACAGTTGGTAAAATATTTTGGGGGATCAGCGTAATGGACGGTGTCGCCATAAGAACAATATTTTTTCTCTTTCTCAGCCAATTCCAAGTCGCGAGTCATACTCCTCCTGATATTTAGAAATTTCTTTTATCATGCCAGATAGCCGATGTGTGAGCTTTCAAGTAGATTTCTAGATCCTCATCTAGAGTTTCCCAGGTAATCGTTTTGGAAATCGCTTTAAAAATCTTATGCATCAGCGGATTACGATGATGACAATAGTTATATAACGGAACCAGCTTATGTCCTAAATCGATTTTGGCCCCATAAGCCGTTTGACCGCTGCGTAATTCGGCAGGTTGGTGAGTGCAAGCCCAATCCACGAAAGCTTCCCATAGCAAAAAATAGAGATAGCGTTCATCCCCTAGCGCATAATCAAATCCGACAAATTTGTTGATGATTCGCTCCCCTATGCGGAAACATAGCATAAACGCGGCGGCTTTGCTGGTCGACTGATCGCGCAAGATAATAAAATCAGAGCCTTCATGCAGCGCGACATGATGGAAAAAGTGAGGGGTGAGTTTTTCAAACTTGGTATCGGAACGTTGGTATGTCTGAGAAAACAGTCCGAATAGTTCATCGATGGTCTTTTCATCTGGTTCATGGAGGACACTGACCTGATAGCTGCCCGCCTGCCGCCCTTTGCGCAGTTTTTTAGCTAGATTATAACGGCGTTTCGCATTTAAACGAGTCAGGTAAGCACTGAACGAATCGCCAGGGGCATCAAGATGGGTTCCTGGATAGCTTGGGATTTTAAAGATTCGGTGCTTTGATAACAGCACATCCATTATCGGTGCAGACGCTTCCGGGACATCTTTCCAGACGATCATAGAGACCTGTTTTTGCCTGCCTAACACCTGCAGCGCTTCATGGACACACTGAACAGCTGCATGCATATCGATGCCGGGCAGCAGTCCCACTGTGCCTTCATCTGTGCACGGAGATCCTAAGAACAAGGTGCGTTGATAGCGCACCCAGGATAAAAACCGGCCAACGGTAGACTGAAGAAGGTTTGCAATCCAGGGTGGCGCCACTAAATCCAATGGCACATCATACACGAAAGCGGGGGCTATTCCGACCGGATTGCCATTGTTTAAAATTAATCCATAGAAGTATTCAAACTGCTGATGTGGATTAGATTTTTCAAGGGCTTCATACATCCACAACCCTTCGACAGGCGGGATAAAGCAGCGCTTCCACAGCTCTTCGGGAATCTCGCGGCAGTGTTTGACCCAAACGGTTTGCATTAGTTCGTTCCAACTAAGATCACGCCGGCTAAAATGATGCCGACGCCGATCATCCGGCGCACAGTAATTTGTTCATGCAAGATAAAACGGGATAAGACTAACATGACAATCAAATCAATGCTTCCCATGGGATGGACAATGCTGACGGGTAGAAAACTGAGGGCCAGCGTCCACAAGATGCACGTCATCAAATAGCAGCTTAACCCCATGCCTATCAACAATGGCTGCTGTGCGACAATGGAGACCGGAATTCGCCATCCGGATGCGGTGGTAATTACCGAACGGTTAGCTGCTTTTTTTAATGCAATTTGGCCTAACGCCTCAAAGACTACCGCTATCGTTGCACAAGCGAGACCTAACATTCTGACAGACATGGTCGCTCCTGACGGGTGCTACCCACAATCCACACGCCGAGAATGATGAGGCAAATACCTAGGATGCGCACGGGGGGTAAATGATCGTTGAACAGATAGGTTGAAGCAAAACTGCTAGTGACATAGCTTAATGCCGTGATGGGTTGAACATAGCTTAAATCGGCGCGCGACAAAACAAGCATCCAATTCAAAAACATCGCCACAAACAACACAACGAGTACGAGAAAGAGCGGTTGGTGAAGAAAAGCCAGAAGAAATTCGCCCACTCCTGAAGCATTCCCCACCTGAGTGACGGCACCTTTCCAAGTGAGCTGCGCGGTGGTATCTAACAGGATCGTGAGCGATAAAGCGCCAGCAACCCCAATCGATCGGGTCGTTGTCAGTTCGTTAGCTTGTTTTTCGTAAACATCGCTCATAACGAATGGATTTTTATCAACACACGCTTTTTCCTCAAGCACTTAATTTATACAGGACCAGGACACGAACGACTAACAGGACATCCACGACAATCA
>JAGVLX010000086.1 GCA_020054065.1 Parachlamydiales bacterium
GAGTCTGAGAGACGCAAGAGAAATTAAATTTTATTTTCTCTGCGATCTCTCTGTCACTGCGTCTCTGCGTTGAATTTACTAAAAAATACTATAATTCCAATTCATTGTTATTTCCCGGTAGGGGGACTCCGCCCTGCTTCGCTTTGTGTTGAATTGAATTTCGAAAGAAAAAATGCCAAAAGGCCTTGATAGAATTCTGCGTTGAATTTCATTTTTCCTATCCTGGTTTTATTATTCTATCCTTGTTTGATGTGAATCTGGCCATTCTGTTTGAAAAGGATGAAGCTAGGGCTTTTTTTAAGCACTGCGCCGATGAATCCTTCAGGGAACGCCACCCATTTCAAAGCAAATTCCCGCTCTAGATATCCCATTAATTGAGTAAGCGGATAGATAATCTCCGGATGATAAAAATAGGTGCGCGCCCGCTCTAATACAGATTGGGTATCTTTTTGAACGTGCCGGTCAGCCGCGAAAAATCCTTCTCCCATTTCAATCAGGCATCCATGAAAGGGTGTTGTGCCGGTAAAGAATAGAGTCGATAAACACTCCCACATCCGTTTGGTCGATTCAGGCTGCACACTGACCCGTTCCAACCGTTCGTGCAACTCTGAGGTTGTCCCGAACCCTTGCCGTTGTCTGAGCCACGGTTTAATAAAGACCGAAATGATCTGCTCCAATTTTTCACATACATATTCTAAAACCGGGCCAGCTGCCAATTGCGTTTGCAAGCCGGAACGGATGGCTTCCCGTTCAGGCAAACTCATTTTTTTGATCTCCAAACGCTCCAACGCGGTCAAAGGCATCATCCCCCCTAGCCGGAACGGTTCCAAGACAAGCTGCACATGTTTTCTGTCCAAACCGCCTAAAGCATTTTTGAGCAGGGATGACAGATCCACCTTTTTACATTTTCCGATCGGCTTGCCTTGCATGTATTCGTTAAGTTTAAGCTTAATCTCCTCCACATGCCCTTGACCGATGCCTTTGTGCAAAGCAAAGCGCTGCAGATCGAGCTTCAGGAGATCTTGTAAACACAAGAGATGATGCGCGTAAGCAATTTTTTCAACCGAAGGAGATAGTCCAAGCATATGGATCGGCTCGGTCAAGACAAACGAATCCAACTCTCCGCACCATTCCGGCCCTAAATCTAATTGCATCTGTGGGTCTGCATTGCTGTCAAAGGGTTCTTCATGATAAACTAGGGGAGATGATGAAGAGGGCGATATGGTCTTTATCGTCTTAGGATCAATGACTTCTAATTTGTAAATCTCTTCAAGCCCATGGCTGTAGGAATATTTCAACGTATTTTCAAAATTTGTATGATGCATAGGCCAAGTGAAAATGATTGTTCATTATCGTATTGTATCCTATCGTAAAAGTGAATTTTCAAGGAGTAGATCATGGCATTAGCAAAACGTATTACTTTATTTTTAGTACTTAACCTCCTGATCGTCCTCACGATCTCCCTGATTCTTTCCATCTTTAACATCCAGCCCTTCCTGACAAGCCATGGAATCGATCCCATCTCGCTTGCCGTTTTTTGCTTGATTTGGGGGATGGGTGGAGCGTTCATTTCGCTGCTGCTCTCTAAAACAATGGCGAAATGGATGATGGGAATCCAGATTATCGATCCCAATACACGCGATCCGAACGCCCGTGAAATTTTAGAAACTGTGTATACGATGGCCCGTAAAGCCGGTTTGAGCGTGATGCCTGAGGTTGGTGTCTATTCGTCGCCTGAAGTGAATGCTTTTGCGACGGGTCCGTCGCGCCGCAACAGTTTAGTCGCCCTTTCCTCAGGACTGCTGACGCGGATGCGCAGCGAAGAAGTTGGTGGCGTCATTGGCCACGAGTTGACTCACGTGGCTAATGGGGATATGGTGACCATGACTTTATTACAAGGTGTTGTCAACGCGTTTGTGATGTTCTTAGCCCGTATTTTAGCCTATTTCCTGACACGTCGCGACGACGAATCGGTGTCGGGATTTTATTATCTGCTTGTGTTTGTGTTTGAATTGTGCTTCATGGTGCTCGGCATGATTGTCGTCGCAAGCTTTTCACGTTACCGGGAATACCGTGCAGATGCCGGAGGAGCGCGCCTGGCAGGCAAAAACAACATGATTGCTGCCTTGAAAGCATTGCAACGGACCGCTCAAATTGAAGATACCCGCCAAGACCAGCCTGCGTTTCAAGCCTTAAAAATATCGAGTGCGCCACGTGGATTTACGGCTTGGTTTGCGACCCACCCTCCACTTGAGAAGCGGATCGAGCGTTTAGAATCGCTGTCATTGGCGTAGAAGAACAGGACGAGCAGGTAGAGTGGTAACAAGTCTTACACTTTCGATCGAGCGTAGCGAGATCTTTGGAGTGCTGCGCTTTGCGCAGCTTTTAAATAGCGCGAAGCGCGTAATGAAAAAATGCGCTCTCAGGGCGCAAGAAAAAGCGGCGCAGAGCGCCGCACTCCAAAGTGCGCTTCGCGCACGGTAAATGTGATGCTTATTTAACGAGGGCGAGGATGGAATTCAACACCACTTCAGGCGGTTGAGTGCCATCCACTTGATTAAGAAGCCCTTTAGCACGGTAATACTCGGCGACGGGGGCGGTTTGTTCATAATAAACTTTGAGGCGGGTTTTAACGACCTCAGGCTGGTCATCCGTTCGTGTATAAAGCTCCCCTCCACATACATCGCATTTTCCGGGGACTTTAGGCGGCTGTAAGGAGCTATTTTGAATGTGGCCGCAGTTTTTGCAAGTAAGCCTGCCACTTGCCCGTTTGATGATCAACTCGTCAGGCACATAGATATTCACCACTAGAGGGTGAACGGAAGCCTTTAGCCGTTTTTTCAAGATTTCCGCTTGCGATACGCGGCGCGGAAACCCATCCAGCAAGTAGCCCGCTTTGCAGTCAGGCTGGGCAAGCCGGTCAAATAATGTATCTACGATCATCTCGTCGCTGGCCAACTTTCCGGCATCAAGTGTACTTTTAATTTGTTTACCTAGCTCCGTCCCCCTCGCAACGTGATCGCGCAGAAGATCGCCGACTGAAATATGGGGAATCCCTAATTTTTGACTAAGCAACTTAGCTTGAGTCCCCTTGCCCGATCCGGGAGGGCCGAGCAGAATGATGATGTTCGGAAGTGTTTGTGCCATAAAGTTCTTGGTTACAAGGATAAAAAGCGCACTTTTGGACTCTCTATTTCATCCAAAGGTGCGCTGATCAGTCAATAAAAATAACTCTTAAGAAGATAATTCTCAAGAACTAACTATCCAATCACTCGGCACTCGATCAGATAGTCTTCTTGGGGGGTCTGAGCATTAACAGGGGCAGGAAAGGCTGGCTCTAAAGAAAATTGACGGCCGCAATCTAAGCAGCGATGGTTTTGTTTCCCATGGCGTGTGTAGCCATTCTTTTTAATTGCTTGCGATTTACAAGACGGACAACAGTTCTCCATTTTAAAATTCCCTCAATTTTAGTTTTTTTCTGTAAGTAGAACCATATACACAACTCTTCGCAATCTGACAATAAAAAAATGAGATTTGTCTGATGATCCCAGGTAATGTGAGTGCAATTATTATTCCAGACTAGAATTTTTCGAAGGAGATAAAAAAACTAATGGGTTATTCAAACTGAGCTAAAAAATCGATCCGAGCTTGTCTAAGCTCTTGTATATCAGCTGGTGTCGTTTCCGACATGATCTGTCTTAACTCAGTAAGAGCTTGATTGATGGTAATGCGAGCCTGCTGATTTCCTAGTTCAGGGCTAGGTTGTTCAGGCGCAAACATTTTGTCGAAAAGCCGGTCCATTTTTTGTTGCAGGACCGAGTTAATCGGTAAATGATAATTTTGACTCGAGAGAGAACTTTCCATCATAGAAATGGCTTGGTCAATCGTATTTCTTTGCTCCTCAATCCCCATGGGAGGATCGCTATTGCGTCCCCTCAGCACACTATTAACCAATTGATGAACTTCAACCTGCCAGGGCAAATCGATTTGACCGTTAAAACCGTTCCATAGCCTATATAACGTAACGCCCATTGCGAACACATCATCTGCCGGAGAAGCTGTCCGTTCTTCATAGACGTAGGATAACTTTTCTGGTGAGAGATAGGCTGGGGTCCCAGATATTTCTGTTGAGTCAGACGGACGGACCATCCCGAAATCGCTGATACCAACCCTGAAATTTTGCTTAACACTCGCTTCAGGCTTAGATTCGACATTCACCAAATAATTTTGTTCTTTAATGTCCTGATGGACAAGACCCTTATCATGAAACCCCTTTAATCCGGTCAACATTTGCTCCATGATGCTGAACATGGCTGGAACGGAAGGAACCGCTTGGTAAGCCAATTCCCCTAAATCTTCACTATTAAAGTATGGAGTATAAATAAAGGTTTTTTCCATTTGGACTCCGTTCCACACTTGTGATAACTCCGACACTTTTTCGGCTGCGGCAACTCCCTCAACCCCTTTGAGCGATGTGGCAATCGTGGTCTCTGCCTTAGTTAAATCTGCATTCAAGAGACTTTGGCGCCTATTTAATTGTTCCGATACAGGTTCGTCAGGTTTTGTGATATAACAGATTCCTCCGCCGCCATCTTCAGGGGGTTCTAAGGATAAATACATTTTGTCCGTCTGAAGCACGAGATGAAGGTGATACCCCACGGGATCTTGTTCGGTATCGGGTCCTCCCCCTTCGGTTTCCGGCTTTTCAGGATAAATCGCCTCGTAGCGGAGTGGGGCTGATAATCCGGATACGTTTGGCGGAACAATTGTAGCTCCTTCTTTATCTACATATGTTCCTCGGGTTTCCATCCATGTTGCTAGATTTTGAAGGCAATAGTCATTAAGAGAATTGATGGCGGACTTATTTTCGTGAGTAATGGTAAAAAATTGTCCTTTATTTTGCGGATCGGGAATTTTTAGCGTATTGACGATATCTTGTTTAACAATGAGCTGCTGTTTATTGACATCCAACAGCAAAGAACACGCTTTATTTGTTCCCCGAGCAAAGGGCTGGTTCGGATCCCCGATGCGGAGATAGGTTGTGCCATCGGCATGGAATTCTGCTATATAAGCTCGTGCAGGATCCGCACATTTTAATGTGCGCAGGGTATACGCAACGCGCTCTCCTCCCTCTATCTTTGATTTTAATTCACTCCTTGCCTTATCCCCCTCTTTACCAATCTGACTATACAAAGATTCAAGGTGATTGGCTGGAATTTGAAGGGCTGGATTGGGTCCAGTTGCCGTCAAAAGAGATAGGTTTTGAAGCTCTTGAGCAGGATGGGTTGAGACTTGAACGGTGCTAGATAGAAGTTTTTCAGCCTGAGCACTTAAGACTGCCTTATCAGGATCGTTCCCGTTAGCGCTGGCAATAAATCTGCCTTGGTCTGCAAGGATCGTTTTATGTTCGTTAAGGACAACGGAAGCTTTAGCAGACGTTTCTGTTGCACTTTGATTCACTGTTTTTGTCGCTGTATGATTTTCCGATGTTGGTTTCGGAACATCTTGAGCTGCAAGTTGATCCACGATGGTAGGGATAGCGTGATCGGTGGAGAGAGGTTTGATCGCATGATGGCTGCCTGTATATCCCTCGATCTGCCCTTCCGATTTAGTTCCTGCGCTTTCTTGGGCCCCGCTTTGAGAGACAATCGGTGAAATAGGGGTATTATGAACACTATCAGTCATATTCCTCCTGATAAACCTTACTCAATATTAATTATAGCATTTTAAATTATTATTTTAATGTAATTTAGTAAATTAATAATCTTAATATAATCCACTAATTATTAAGATATTGAATAACGAGACCCTCAGGACAAAAGGGAAGTTATTCAATGTAGAGGAAAAGCGACTTGAGATACTCCCCTTCAGGATGAAACAGGTTGACTGGATGATCCTCTGCAAGATGATGCTTGGACAAGATGCGCACATTCCGTCCGGCTTCTGACGCAGCTTGAAAGACAACCTGCCTAAAAAGGGTTTCATCGACAAAATAAGAGCATGAACACGTTAACAGAAATGAGTGTGCCGGCAGGTTTTGAATGGCTAGCCGGTTAATGTCTTTGTAACCACGGCAGGCGGGCACGATATCTTTTTTCCGCTTAGCAAAAGCTGGCGGATCTAGAATCACCAACCCATAGTTCAGCGAATCTTCCCGCAAAAACTGAAATACGTCGCGATCAATAAACTGGTTCTTGTTTGGGTCAAACCCATTGAGCTCCACGTGGGTTTTAGCCAGCGCTAAAGCCGGTGCAGAGACATCGACCGTCGCCACCTCTACAGCCCCTCCAGCCAAGGCATAGACCGAGAACGCTCCCGTAAACCCAAAACAATTTAAGACCCGCTTGCCTTGCGCATATTTCTGCACTAAGACACGCATGTTGCGTTGATCGATAAAAAATCCGGTTTTCTGCGAGACGCTCTGCAGAGACACCAAAAATTTAAGAGTGTTTTCCCGGATTTCGATCGTTGGTTCCAATACGCCTACGTGGGTTTTTTCAAAATCTGTCAACCCTTCCTCTTTACGAGAAGGCAAATCCGATTTCTCATGGATGCAGCGCACACCGGGGAGCGTTCGCAGGATGTTTAAAAGCGGCGCACGTAAATGTTCCATCCCCAACGTACTGATTTGCATGATCAATGTATCCGCATAACGGTCGACAATTAAACCGGGCAGAAAATCCCCTTCCCCATTGATCAATCGATAAGCATTGGTGAGGGAAGGATCAAACAGTTGAGCGCGCAACTGAACAGCCTGTGCGATCCGTTGTTCCAAAATGGTTTCGATCGGTTCATTCGTAAAACCGATCATGCGAGCTAAAATAGAAGCGTTCCGGTTGAAATAGGCAATCCCCAAAAACGTACCCGAAGCGCTATGGACAGAAACAAGATCACCATCGGGTGCTTGGGGCAGCTTTTCAACGGCTCCCGAAAAAATCCAATGGTGACGGTTTTTGACCGCTTTTTCTTTGCCAGGTTTTAAGATTAATTTTTGAAGCATGCAACGATCATACCGGGAACCGAATATAATTACGACCGTTGATAGAGTCCGATCAGCTCCCCTTCCGCCAAAATATGCCCTTCCATCGCTGCCTCCAACTGGGACTTGACGCTTCCGGATTCCAGCCGCAATGTCGTATCCAGGGCATACACTTTGAAGAAATAGCGATGCTTCGCTCCTCTCGGTGGACAGGGTCCCCGATAGCCTAAAGCGGCAAAATCGTTGCGTCCGTTGCGTGGCGGGGTTTCCCCCTCTTTAAATTCGCGCACTCTTCCCGGAATATTCCAGGCGACCCAATGATTGAATATCCCCAAAGGAGCATCCGGGTCATCCACAAGAATGGCAAACGATACTGTATTCGCAGGCACATTCGCAAACGTTAAAGCTGGCGAAATATTGGCGCCCTGACAGGTGAACTGAACAGGAATCATTTCGTTAGTGTTAAAAGAGGGACTCGTTATCTGCATCGTGTTCTTCTCTTCTGCTGCAAAAGCAAATTGTCCAACGATAGCGAAAATGCATAAAACCCAGCGGATCATAGTAATTCCGGTTTTCCCTTGCGCTCCACTTTGGCATCTTTAATATCAATCCGCTTCACATCCAATTCAAAATTCTCTATCTCTTTCCATAGCCCTTCAATGATATTGCCTAAGTTCGCTTTTTCCACTTTGGTCTTTTCATGGTTTTTGACCGCTTCAATGGTTCTTAATACGTGACGGACGATCGGGTCCAATTTGTACGCTTTTTCCACTTTTTTAGAGGATTTTAAGCTTTGAAGTTCGGTCCGCAGTTCTTTATCGGATTGTTTGATAATGTCAGCCAAATCCTCGATCACCGATTCATGGATCGGTTTCTTTTCCTCTAATAGTTTAGCAAATTTTTCGAGATGGTGGTCAGCTTGTTGTAAAATTCCGCCAAGTTTGCTCGGCTGCAGTTCCATATCCGCCATACGCACCTCTCTTTAAAATTTTAAATTCACATTAGGCCGGAGTCTATTAATCGTCAACTAGACAAGCTGAGCGTTATAATTTTAAACCACTGATTTTCAATTGATTAAAATTAATTGAAAAATTATACTTCAGACCTCATCTTTAATAGAATAATAGGTTTACATGCACAACGATCCTAATCTTTATGTCTTTGCAAATCCGTGGGCGGGACAGCCGGCGAATTTTCCTCGTCACTCTCCACAACCCCTCTATTTTTGGACCGCTCGAGCCACTCAGCTTTTAATTTGCGGAGTAAACCTGTTCGGAACCGATCAATGGATCCAGGTTCACCATTTCGTTCTCAATAATGCTCAGCTTTTAGGGCTGTCCACCGACTTTTTAACTCCCGATGAGTGCCGTCATCGTTTTCAATCGCTGTCCATGATCCAAAAAGGGATGCCAGCCCTTCCGCAGTATCCGCCGCTCAACCTGCCGCCTACTCCTCCGCCGATTTCGCTCCCTAAGCTGAGATTGCCCGCCACACCACCGGCACCTGTCCCTACTGCTGCAGCTGAACCCAAAAATAAATCAAGGAAGCGCTCGCTACTCAAACCAGATCCTTTTAAGCAAGATCCGCTTTCTAAAAAAGTATGCGCAGAAGTTGTCGTAAAAGATACGTCGTCAACGTTGAAAAGATGCCTCTGGGATGATGAGCAGCTAGAAATCCTTCATCAGGGACTCTTGAATTTTGGCCCCGATTACGAGAAAATTCATGCGTATTTTAAAGCCCACAGTTTGAGCCATCCTCCTACCCCGAGTTCATGCCGATGGAAAACGGAAGAGATTCTTCGTGTTAAAAATCACTCTGTTTGGTCGCCTGAAGAAGAACGTATGCTGATTGAAGGAATGAACGTACTACGAAAGCGACCCATTGCAGAAAGAGATTTAATTGTTTTTACTGCATGCACTTTTTGGAATAAAAGATCGTTAGACGATCTTCTAAAACGTTATTACGAGCTAACAGGCACCACCCTCACTGTAGAAAAAAAGCCTACGTTCACGATCAAATCTAAATAACTAATCTAAGGTTTTTATGGAATTTAATCCCCACGTTTATAATCCCTATCAACAGCCAGAGCCTGTTGTCGGGTATCAATGGACACCGCGAGCCACACAACTTTTAGTTGAGGGCTTCCGTCGGCTCGGAACATCCAATTGGGTTAATGTGTGCCAATTCATCATTCAAAATAGTCATCTATTTCAGATCGAAACGAGGAATTTGAATGCACTAGAATGTTATAAACAATATGAATGGCTCCACTCTGCGACTCTCACCGCTCGTTTTGCCCCTTTTCCTACCCCATTCCCTCAGTTTGTTTTTACGCCGCAAATCCATGTGCATTTGCCATCCGCCCCTACCCACCCCGTTCAACCCATGCCGCAAGCTCCAGTCCCAGCTCAGACGCTCCCTGCATCCCCTGTGGATAGCTCATCACCCGCTCAAGCAAACTGTGAGAAAAAACGAAAAATTACCAAAGCCAGCGAAACAGATCAACCCACTCTACTCAATTGGAAGAAGCGTTATGTCTGGAGTGCTCAGAACACAGAGCTCCTGCGCAAGGCAATCTTAATTTTTGGACGCTTCAAAATTGAACAAATTACTGCCTATATGCAAGAGAGAATTAAAGATAACCCTCCGAATAAAATTCACTGCAAAAATAAAATGCACGTCATCTATCATCGCGTCAAATCCACTCCTTGGACACAGGACGAAGATCGATTACTTTTGGATGAGATTCAAAAATTTGAACATAAAGAGATCAACTTTTATGATCTGGTCACGCACCATTTTTGGAATAAAAAGTCAGTTTCAGACATACGTCGCCATTATATTGAATTAAAGATCAATCGCGCAAAACGCGGAAAAATAGCTTATATTTTAAATCCTGTGGAAGAGCCAGCCACATCGACCCAAAAAAACACTTGACCTTTCTCAAAACATTTGGAGTGACAATCACATGCAAAAAAAACCGCAGCGGTCTGGATCTACCTCTTGGGAACCGGTTGAAAAATGGTATAGTAAGCTTGTCGGAGAGGAAGGACATTACTATCACAAAAATATTGTTCTTCCCGGCACCCTTAAATTATTAGATTTAAAAAAGACGCCATCCGCAACCTTGCTAGATCTAGCGTGCGGGCAAGGAGTCCTCGCACAAGTCTTACCAAAAGATGTGGGGTACTTAGGGGTCGATATCTCCTCCAGCCTAATTAAAACAGCTATCCAGCAAGATAAGAATCCGCTGCACCGCTTTCAGGTCGGCGACTTAACCACCCGCTTACGGCTTTTTAAAAGCGATTTTTCGCATGCTGCGATGGTGTTGGCAATTCAAAATATTGAGCAACCTGAGGAGGCATTTTTAAACGCTGCCCATCATCTCAAACCGGGTGGAAAACTGGTTATCGTCATGAATCATCCATGCTTCAGGGTGCCCCGGCAGTCCGCTTGGCAAGTAGACCAGGAGAAAAAAATCCAATATCGCCGGATCGACCGGTATATGACAAGTATGAGCATCCCGATCCATACTCATCCTGGCAAAGGAAAGCAGTCTGCCGAGACCGTTTCGTTCCACCATCCGTTGTCTGCCTACTGTCAATGGTTAAAAAATGCCGGCTTTTCTATTGAAACTATGGAAGAGTGGTGTTCGGATAAAATCAGCGAAGGGGGTGCGGCCAAAATGGAGAATCGGGCGCGGGAAGAAATCCCTTTATTCCTGGCCATCTCCGCCGTAAAAAATTGACATCTTATATTCCCCTTGCCCGTGCCCCTGCCCTTGCCCTTTTTTGCCAGAAATTAACCAAAATAGCTTTTTCAATGTTAACGGGCAAGGGCAGGGGCAAGGGCAAGGGCAAGGGCAAGGAATGAATTTATTTTGGCATGGCTGCTTCTTGTGCCAGCGCTTCACTTATAGCAGCTTTCAAGATTTGTTCGCGCTGTTCATATCTTACATAGAGAACAGCAGCGACTTCTTTAATCAAATTGTAAGCCATTTTTAAATTTTCCATCCCGGCTTCATCTTCCGCTCTAAATTGGGAAAACTGCTCTTTCTCAGACGCCTCAGACTGGTTTCCTTGAATGAACTTTAAAAGCTGATACTTAAACAGCTCATGCATTTTTGGCGTAAACCCACGCAATAACGTGGCTAATCCGACTGGATCAATCCCAAACGGGTATAACTGCTCATCAATTTCATAAGGAGACCAATCATCATGATTCTTAAGGATCTTTTTGCGTATGAGTTGATTATCCTCCATCGTTAATACCTCTAATGGACAAGAGGGACCTACACGTAACGTATTAGAAAGGATGACCTGGAATTTTCCCCCAATCGATCGAATTCCCGCTTCACACAAAAGCATATAAACAACTAATCGTAAGATGCAATGCTGGGTGTCACTATTTATATTCGTGTGCAACTGCTCCACCGATATTTTTTTTCTGGCACAGATACATTTTACAGCATCAACGGAAACGGCTTTGAGCAATTCAATCATGGATGAGTAGCCAGCATACTTTAGGGTGTATTGCGGAGAAGGTTCTAATGGTTCGATCGTCAGCTTAGAACTGCTTGTCTCTTTTGGCCCTAAATTGTGCGTCATGACAGTATTGACCTGTCGAAACCGATCTCCAAGTTGTGTGAATTGCACTTGAGTTCTTTCTCCTACTTCGCGTGCGTTAGTCGACATGGAACGCAAAACTTCATTCAATCGCTGTTGTTCTTCATAGAATTGCTCTTCTTGGGCTACCGTTTCTTCTCTTAAGGAGCTATTTTCCAATCTTAAGGAAGCATTATCTCGGGCAAGCTTCTCAACAGCGAGAGCTAAATCTTTATTTGATTCTTTGCTTTCGTTTAACAAGACCTCATACTTCTTCGCAGAATGATAGTTGCCTAACGTCACAATGGAAAGAACAACATAATTCAATTTATAAAAGATGCCTGAGCATGAATTGCATACCTTTTCAAGACAGTGGATCAACGTTAAAGCGCCATTCTCTGAAAGACTTTGCGTCGAATAAAGAGGAATTCTTTTTATCTTGCCATCTCCCTGCATCTGTTCGTTAATACTCGTTGCGGAATTGGTAGCAGAATTCGGTGGAGAACCCTTTGGAGTCGAGTAAGGTGTAGTCCGGTTAGCCACCCGGGCTAAATCATCAGACGTAGGCTTTGCGCCGCTGGGACGCATATAAGCTGGTTCCATATATGAATACTTATTAAAATTATTATATTTAAATTAATTTAAATCGAAATCATAACACATTATATTGTTTAATTAAACAAAAATATAGTTATGCAATTTTTAATTTAAAAAATAAGGTTTCTAAACAATGATCAAGCGGCGTAAATCGTTCTATCGATAGCTTCGCCTGCTTTAATGCCTTCTCCACTTGATCCAAGGATTGAATTTCTCCCCGTTGAACGGCCTGCTCGAGTTCATTTAATAATAAATTATTTATTAATAAGTTTTTATCTCCGTTTACCATCAAGAGATGCATATCTCTGAACCAAGAAAAAATGGCGTGAAATAATTGATCCACTTCTTGGTGATATTTTAGGGTGACGATCCCATCCATTTCTTTTTGCATGTGTTCTTTCTGCACGGAGGTAAGGTATTCACCCTTGGTCTGTTGTTCTTTGGCTTGCAGTTCAAATTCTTTCTTACGCTCTTCAATCGCCTGAGACAAATCCGCAACCGCAGCCTTCATCTCTTGAAGAGTGTAAAAGCGCCCCTTGGCTAAGAGTTTTTCCAAGGCCGGCGGCATGGGGGAGGATTGCACGCCCGGCTGAGGTTTGAAATAAATTCGGCGGCAGCGAGAAATAATCGTCGGCAATAGACGTTCAGGGTAGCTTGAAAGGAGAATGATTAGGCTGCGTGGAGCGGGTTCTTCGAATGTCTTAAGCAGGGCATTCGAGCTATAGGGCAGCATCCGTTCAGCTTCATGCACAATAAAGACTTTCCAGTCAGCCTCATTGGACGGCAGGTAGACTTCAGCAGACAACTGCCGGAGAGAATCGATGCTGTGCATGCCGATTTTCCCCTCGGGGCGATACACATGCAGATCGGGATGGATCCCTTTTTCTAATTTGGCCAGATGCAGCCCTGCGGGATCTTTTTGACAGATCACCATCTGAGCTAGCTCTTGAGCCATTTGTAATTTACCAGAACCTTGCGGCCCTGCAAATAACAATGAATTGCCAATGCGGCCAGCATGAATCATATGAGTCAGATAGGTGCGGATCTGATCGTTATCCGGCATAGTCCTTCATTTTAGCTAAAGTTACTGCAATGGATTCATGGATCACTTCGGACAAAGGCTGAGCGGCATTGATGGCGACAATGCGGTGCGGGTGTTTGTGTGCGAGTTGCTTGAAAGCGTTATAAACGTTTTCGTGAAATGTTAATTGTTCGGATTCAAAGCGGTCATCCGCAATCTCTTTTTCAGCTTTTTTTGCCCGTTCAAGACCCTGTTTGGGTGAAATATCTAAAAACAATGTGAGATTAGGCTGCACAGAATGGCACACCAAATCGCATAGCTGCTGGACGTAATCTATCCCTAATCCCCTGCCTCCGCCTTGATACGCCACGGTGGAATCGTTGAAGCGATCGCAGAGGACAATGCGGCCTGCATGCAAAGAAGGTTTGATCAATTCTTCCAGAAGCTGAGCGCGGGCGGCTAGAAACAGAAGAAGCTCCGCTTGGGAGCTAACAGCCACATGCTTTTTGTTTTCTAATAGCCAGCTTCTGATCGATTCGCCCAGCGGCGATCCGCCCGGTTCGCGGGTGGTATCGACCGCATATCCATCTGCACGCAACCGGTCGGCGATTGCTTTCTGGATCGTAGATTTTCCGGCGCCTTCACCCCCTTCGAGGGTGATGAAGAAGCCGCCGGAATTATTGTGGGGCATTCGCATCCTCGGCTGCGGCAGTCGGCTCTTCATTTGTTTCAGGCAAAGGCTCTGATCCGTTGCCATCGCCTTGAACTTTTTGAATCGCCACTAGCGTATTGTTATCGCGCAAATTAACTAACTTGACACCTTGGGTGTTGCGTCCCATGACCCGAACATCGCGCATAGAGATGCGGACAGTTTGTCCGGCGGTTGACATCATGACGATGCCATCCTCATCGGTCACGCAGAGAGCTCCGACGACATTGCCATTGCGTTCGCTGGTGATGATGGAACGCACCCCTACGCCACCGCGATTGGTTTGCCGGAACTCTTCAACATCCGAGCGTTTGCCAAATCCATTTTCGCACACGATCAAGACGGTTTCGCTTCCGTTGACCACTTCGCAACCGACGACGCGGTCGTTCTCGTCGCGCAGGTTGACGCCGCGCACTCCGCGGGCCATGCGGCCCATCGAACGGACTTGGCTTTCATCGAAGCGGACAGCCATCCCATTATAGGTAAAGATCATCACTTGTTGCGTCGGTTTAACAAGACGTGTGGCAATCACCTCATCCCCTTCATCGATATCGATTGCCCAAATCCCTTTGCGACGTGGATTGCTGAACTCTTGCAGTTCGGTCTTTTTGACCACCCCTTTGCGCGTTGCCATCAAGATGGCTGCTTGTTCGTCAAAGGTGGAAACACGCAGGGTTGTCGCAATTTTCTCTTCCGGACGAAGGTCTTCGAGGAGGTTGATCAGCGGTTTGCCTTTAGTTTTGCGGCCTGATTCAGGGATTTGCCACACTTTGAGCCAATAACAACGCCCAAGATTGGTGAAAATCAGCAGATAGTCATGGGTGGAAGCAACATACAACCCTTTGATCGTATCGTCTTCCCGCTTCATCTGCATGCCGCTGATTCCTTGACCGCCCCGTCTTTGCTCGCGGAACGCGGCGACCGGCATCCGTTTGATATAGTCATCTTCGGAAATGGTGATGATCACTTCTTCATTGGTGATCAAATCTTCCATGTTCATCTCGCCTTCGGCAGCGATGATCTTGGTTTTCCGTTCCGACTTATGATTTTCGGCAATTTCATTAAGCTCTTCGCGGATAATGTCGCGGACCATTGCTTCGCTAGCCAGGACAGCGCGATAGTATTCGATCTTTTTCAACAGCTCTTGATATTCCGCAGTGATTTTGTCCCGTTCGAGGCCAGTGAGTTGATACAAACGTAAATCCAACACGGCGTGCGCCTGACGGTCAGTAAATGCATACCGTTTGATCAATTCTGCCTTCGCTTCATCGCGGTTGCTGCTGGCGCGAATCAATTTCACGATCTCGTCTAAGTGGTCAATCGCTTTTAAATACCCTTCTAAGATATGTGCGCGCGCTTCGGCTTTGTTCAGTTCAAAGCGGGTGCGTTTGCGAATGACGTCGATCCGGTGATCGATCCAGGCAGCAATCATCTGCCGAACGTTCATGATGCGCGGCAGCCCTTTATCAAGCGCCAGCATGTTGCATCCGAACGTGACTTGCATATCACTGAATTTATAGAGTTGATTGATGACAACCTCGGGAACTTCGTTCCGTTTTAGGTCAAGCACCAATCTTAAACCATCTTTATCCGATTCGTCGCGGATATCTGCAATTCCGGTGATCCCTTTGGAGTTGATTAGATCGGCAATCTGCTCGATCAAACGGGATTTGTTGACGTTATAAGGAATCTCATCGACAACTAGGCGTTGGCGGTTCTCCGAGTGATCCTCGATGGCAATTTGCGCCCTGAGCACCACTTTGCCGCGTCCCGTATGGAACGCTTCCTTAATGCCGCGGAATCCGCAGATAATACCCCCGGTCGGAAAATCGGGACCTGGCATCACGCGTAAGATTTCGTCGATCGAGACTTGAGGGTTATCTAGAACGAGGATAGTGGCTTTGATCAATTCATGCAGGTTATGGGGGGGAATGTTCGTCGCCATTCCGACCGCAATCCCAGAGGAACCGTTGCATAATAAATTGGGGAATTTGGATGGGAATACTGTCGGCTCTTTTTTTGTTTCATCATAGTTCGGCACCATTTCGACGGTATCTTTATCTAAATCCTCCATCAATTGGACGGAAGCGTGGGTCAAACGTGCTTCCGTGTAACGCATGGCGGCGGGCGGATCTCCGTCAATCGAACCGAAGTTTCCTTGGCCGTCGACCAATTTATAGCGCATCACCCAGTCTTGGGCCATGCGGACGAGCGTCGGGTAGATGACCGCTTCACCGTGCGGATGGTAGTCACCAGATGTGTCGCCGGAGATTTTGGCGCATTTACGGTGTTTTCCTCCCGGGCTTAGATTCAGTTGGCGCATCGCAAATAGAATGCGGCGCTGGGAAGGTTTTAACCCGTCGCGCACATCGGGCAAGGCGCGGGAGATGATGACAGACATCGAATAGCGAAGGTAGCTGTCCTTCATCTCGTCTTCGACATTGCGCGGGACGATATGTTCATTTTGCGTATAGGTGGTCATAAAGGTCTCCTAGATGACTTTAGACGTCGAGGTTTTTGACCGAAAGGGCATGTTGTTCAATAAAGGCGCGGCGCGGCGGAACATCTTCACCCATTAACATGGTGAACATGTGGTCGGCAGCAATCATGTCAGGCAGTGTCACGCGGATTAACGTTCGTTTTACAGGATCCATCGTGGTTTCCCATAGCTGATCGGCGTTCATCTCCCCAAGACCTTTATACCGTTGGATCTCCATCCCCTTTCGTCCGTTTTGACGGAGGAATTCCACCATTTCACGCAGCGTATGGATAGGCTCAGGGGTTTGGGAATCTTCTTGGATTTCCAGGAGTTTGCCATTGGCAACCAAATAACTGTCGAGGGTAAACCCATACGATTTCAAAGCTTCTTGGACGTGGGTTAACGCATCTTGTTCATAAAGCTCCAGAAAGTGCAGCGGCTTGGGTAGGAAGGTGCGCATTTCCGGTGTCACTTCTTTTTCAGGAATGGACGCCAGGGTTTCCTCATGTTGCAGCCGTTGAGCGCTCTCTTCTGAGATTTTTAACGCCTCGAACTCCGATTCGGAATAAACAAATTGCTGCCCTTTGACCAACTCCACAAGGAAGCGTGGGAATATTCCGTTTTCATTCCGCGCAGCTAAAAACTCGCGGAATGGAATCCCTTTGCGTTCAATTTTATTAATGAGCGATTCAATCTCCAATACTAAGTTCAGCAGTTTGCGAATCTCTTCTTGAGAGAGGTTCTGATCTTTATTGGCCAATTTGACATGAATATCGGTGAGCCCCAGTTCAAGCAGATAGTCATCCATCTCTTTTTCGGAGTGGATATAGCGGAACGCTTTTTTGCGCGACACACGATAAAGCGGAGGCTGGGCGATGTAGACGAAATTGTTTTCCACCAAAGCGGGCATGTGGCGGTAGAAGAAGGTTAACAGCAGCGTGCGGATGTGCGAACCGTCCACGTCGGCGTCGGTCATGATGATAATTTTATGGTAGCGCAGCTTTTCGAGTTGGAACCCATCTTTGCCGATCCCGCAACCTAAAGCGGCGACCATTGTCCCGACTTCTTGGTTTTGCAGCACTTTTTCCAAACGGGCTTTCTCGACATTTAAGATTTTACCGCGGATGGGCAAAATCGCTTGGAATCGACGGTCGCGTCCCATTTTAGCGGAACCGCCCGCAGAATCGCCCTCGACAATGTAGATTTCGCATAGCTCAGGATTTTTCTCTTGGCAATCGGTCAATTTTCCGGGAAGGCGCGCACTGTCCAATGCGGATTTCCGGGTTAGCTCGCGCGCTTTACGTGCGGCTTCGCGGGCTTGGGCAGCCACGATTGCTTTGTCGCAGATTGCTTTGGCGATCGCCGGATTCTCCTCTAAGAAGGTGGTGAACACATCTCCGACAATTTGTTGGACGACAGAACCGACGTCGCTATTCCCTAAACGTTGCTTTGTTTGCCCTTCGAACTGCGGATTGGCAACCTTGACCGAGATGACAGCGGTCAACCCCTCGCGCATATCTTCACCGGTCACAGTGAATTTCTCGCTCTTGAGCAGATTGTTATTTTTGATGTACGCGTTTAAGACACGGGTCAGGGCGGTGGAAAAACCGGTCAGATGCGTCCCCCCCTGACGAGTGGGGATGTTATTCACGTACGAGTAGATGGTTTCGGTGTATCCATCGTTCCACTGCATCGCCGCTTCGAATTCGATCGGCGCATCGTCCCCTTGTTTTGTGCCTTGGATATAAAAAGGTGTGGGAAAGACAGCCCCCTTGTTTTCATTCAAATACGAAACAAAGGAAAGGAGGCCGCCTGTATAGTAGTAGGAGGCTTCTTCGCGGTCGATATCGCGATCATCGCGGTAGACAATTTCAACGCCGCGGGTTAAGAACGCCAGTTCGCGCAACCGTTTGGCTAAAATGTCGTAGTCAAATACGGTGACGCCCATGATTTCGTCATCGGGAGTGAAGGTGACTTTCGTTCCGCGTTTCGTGGTTTCGCCAATAACCTGAATCGGTTTGATCGGATTGCCTTGGGCAAATTCCTGTTCGTAGATTTTTCCGTTCTTGTACACTTCGACAGTCAATTTCTTTGACAAGGCGTTGACGCAAGAGACGCCCACACCATGGAGACCGCCGGAAATTTTATACGTATCTTTGTCGAATTTACCGCCGGCGTGCAAGACCGTCATCACCACTTCCAAGGCGGAAACATCCCGCCCGCGTTTCTTCGATTCTTTTTCATGCTTTTCCACTGGGATACCGCGGCCATTGTCTTCGACGGTAATGGAATTGTCTTTGTGGATGGTGACAATGATTTTGGTACAGTGTCCGGCGAGCGCTTCGTCGATACAGTTATCGACCACTTCGAACACCAAATGGTGCAATCCGCTGACGCCCGTATCGCCAATGTACATACCTGGACGTTCACGCACGGCTTGGAGGCCCTCCAAAACCGTAATCGAACTTGCATTATACTCTTTTACAACGATGTCAGAATCGGCCTGCGGTGATGCTGGCTTACTCATAAAGAAAAACCCTTATGCTGGTTACCCTATCCTGAAATGAATATTCTTGATTTCAGTGTCGGGGAATTTTTTTTGCAGCTTTGCGAGAAGCTTTTGCCTGTCGTGCAACTTTAAAAGACTGTACAAAGTGGAGTTCCGAACTTTAACACTCAAGATTCCGTCTTGAAAAGAGACTGCTTCCGTCATCGGCGCTAATTTTGCTCCAACAATCTCCGGCCACGCTGCAAGGATCAGGTCCGGACGGTCTTGATGCATCTTGTGGATTTTACGCAGAACCACCGGCAGCAGTTCGTTTACCCGTTGTGTCGTTAACCGTGTTCCATCATAATCTCTAGGCGTGCGGCGATAATGATTCAACAGTTAACAAAGCCTCTTAAAATTACGCTGCTATTATACCAAATTTTTGCGTCTCTCACAAGCGTTTTCACACTAAAAAAACACCCTTTTAAAACGCATATTTGATGTGTCCTCCGACACCCCAAGAATGCCAATTGACTCCGTTCAAACGCGTCGTCACAAGCGTCGGAATTGTGCCGATAAATTGGTCGTCTGGGCCCAATTGATCCACGAGCAGGGTAACGCGATGGCGTCCTTTATTGGTGTGGAAGGAGCGGAGGGTGAAATCGGCTCCGATCGCCCAGCCACAAAGTGAACAACCGCAAAAACTTCCGTTAAAATAGTAATCGAATCCGGTTTTGAAGGTGATGCCGTAGCCCCATGCTTTGTGTTTAAAATCGTCGACAAAATCATCTCTTAGATTCCAGTGGCCGCTGCCTTGGTAATAAGAGGCAAACTCCCCTTGAATATTCAGCCAATAATTCAAGCAGGGGTTGGGATTATAGGTGAAGTCAAAGCCAGCCCAGGGTCCGAGCCAATTGGCGCGGTAGGTGCTGTTCAGTCCGGGGATCGGTCCTAGCTGCGAGGGTGGAATGAGGTCGAGGACTTGGACGCCATTGGTGAAACGTAGATTCTGCCCGTGAACGGCGACGCCGATCATCGGGGTGATCGAAACCTGGCAGGTGTCGATGGGATAAGGAAATCCCATTCCCATTGATCCATCATAGACGCAGTCGCCATTGGAGTCGCCGATCGCGCGGGAAAATTCGTTGGTGCGGCAAAAACCCGCATAGTCGGAATCTTGGACATCTCCCGATTGGATCCAACCGAAATCCCCTTCGGCTTTGATGACCGTGCAGTTGCAGAAGTGGAGTTTGGCGCTGCCGCCCAGTTCATAGATATGAAGATCGCGCCAGGTGAGTTCGGAGAGAACATTGGGAGTATTGTTAGGGCCTGCGATACTCCAATTCAACCCATCTTGCCGGTATCCGGTGAAGAGGCCGGCTTCGATTTCGACTGAATGCAGATCAGCAGCTAGGAAGAATACACTGGCTAGCACCCCTGCTGCGATCTTTTTCATCATCAAGCTCCGAGTGCGACAAGCACTTGTTTAGGAAGTTGGAACACCACATCTTCGTGGGTGAAGATGACATCTTCCACTTCGGTCACGCCTAGGCTGACCAAACGTTGGATGCATTTTTGAACCACTTCTTCCGGAGTAGAGGCGCCTGCGGTGAGGCCGATGACCTTCACACCTTTCACCCATTCGGGCAAGATTTCGGTTTCGTTATTGATTAAAAATGCCTTTACATTGCGCTTTAGGGCCACTTCTACCAACCGATTCGAGTTGGAGCTCTTGGGATCGCCGACAACAAGAACGAGATCGGTTTCATCGGTAATTTCCCGGAGCGCCATTTGCCGGTTCGTTGTCGCGTAGCAAATGGAGGAACTGGGAAGAGTTTCGATCGCCGGATATTTTTTTAAAAGCGCTTCGGTGATGTCTTTGACATCGTCAAGGCTGAGGGTTGTTTGAGTGATGTAGAATAGTTTGGAGTCAGTGGGAAATTGCAGCCGTTCGACATCAGCAACCGATTCGACAATCGTTGTAACGTTGGGTGCTTCGCCAGCAGTGCCGATAATCTCGACGTGGTTGCGGTGTCCGATCAAAATGATGTGGTAGCCTTGGCTGGCAAACCGTTTGACAGCAGAGTGTACGCGCGTCACCAGTCCGCACGTTGCGTCAATTTCAATCAATTGTCGCGCTTTGGCCTGATCGCGCACAGCCGGCGAGACGCCGTGGGCGGAATAAATGAGGCGTGCGCCGACGGGAACATCATTAAGATCTTCGATGAAAATCGCGCCCATGTTTTTTAAGCGGTCGACGACATGGCGATTGTGAACGATTTCGTGTTTCACGTAGATCGGTGCGCCCCATAGGGCAAGCGCTTTTTCAACGGTTTCAATGGCACGTTCCACCCCTGCGCAAAAGCCGCGTGGTTTGGATAAAAGAAGTTTCATTCGATCTCCTAAAAAACTCAAATTTTAAAGGAATGACGAAATAAAGACAAAAGGGAAAAAGGTAAACGACAAAACGACCAAAAGGACCCAAACGACTTAAAGGACCAAAAGGAAATTTTAAGCTGTGCAGTCTATTTGTCTATCAAAAAAAAGATCACTGCTTTAGAAAGCTTCCTTAGTCGTTTATGTCCTTTTGGTCATTTGGGTCGTTTTGTCGTTTGTCTTGGTTTTCTAAATGATCAAACAGGCCTTGACACGACTCTTCAAGCATATCCAAAACAAGCTCAAACCCCTCCTCCCCTTTGTAAAAAGGATCGGGAATATCTTCACCCTTGTAAGAAACGCTGTAATCGGTCAACAAATGAATTTTTGCCTTATGCTCGGGTGTTAACGCTTTTAAATAAAGGTCATGCAACACGTCACGATCCACAGCGATAATGTAATCAAACCCTTCAAAAAAACCTTCATTGAATTGCTGGGAAATTTTGGTCAGATGGTAACCGCGGGATTGCGCCGCTTGTTTCATGCGCGCATCCGAGGGATGGCCAACATACCAGTCCCCCATCCCGCAACTTTCAACGTAGTACTCTTTGTGATGTTTGGCGCAAATACGCCGGAATATCTCTTCTCCCGCTGGCGAACGGCAAATATTCCCCAAACACACGATTAATACCGATTTCATTGGACATCCGTTACACAGCGAAACCCGTAGGTCCCATTGACCGTTCCAGGATTATTCCGATGGCGCCGGGAACAGCTCAAATCCTCTTTCAAGCTTTTCCAACATCCGCCGCGAAGCACCCGGTAAACCCCTTGCAGCGGCCCTTTGGGATTTTCCGGCTCTTGAATCGAGGCTTCATAGTAATTATACCCGTACCAATCTTGGCACCACTCGTACACATTGCCGGCCATGTCGTACAAACCATATCCATTGGGAGCATAACTCATGACCGCAGTGGTGTCGAAACTGAAAAAATTGGCTTGGTTTTTCTCGATATCTTCGCCAGTCGGATATAATGCATGCTCCAACCCCCCTCTTGCGGCGACTTCCCATTCCGCTTCATTGGGCAGCCGTTTTCCCACCCACTTGGCGTAGGCAACCGCACCATACCAGGTGACTCCCACAACCGGATGTTTTGCATAACCGGACTCGATGGAAATTTTCCCGCCCGTGCGTTTAATCCGCGATTCTTTCAACCGGATGATGTCGTTATGGTTGGAATCTTTTTCACCGCCCATCGCTTCCAAAAAACGGGCAAATTGTTCGTTGGTCACAGGATGGATATCGATGGCAAAACTGGATAGATTCACTTGATGGCGCGGCATTTCATCCCGGTTGCCCTCGTTGCTTCCGCGCCAGAACTGCCCGCCTTCAATGACTTTCATTTCCGTCATTAAAGGAATGACGTTGTTCACTTCTTTCGATTCCGGCTGATAATGTTTGACCGTTGAATCGATCTTAAAGACGGCACCGGGATCTGGATCGTGATCGGGACGCTCTAATTGCGGCGCTTTCAAAATGGGTTTTGGCACACCTGTGGAGACTTCATGAGCTTCAACCACTGGAACTGGTGTCTGGATAGGAACAACAGGTGCAATGAGCGTTCCCTTGGAAATCTCTTCCAGCAAACTGACTAACGATTCCGGACGCTGATTGGGGTCGACTTGCAAACAGCGTTGGATTAGGGCATCCCAAGGCAATTTATAGTGCGGCGCCAGATGCGAGGGCATTTGAACAATTCCTTCGGGGAATTCTCCCGTCAGCAAATGATAGGCCAGCACGCCGAATGCATAAGTATCAGCGCGCACATCGACAGACCCGATGGTATCATGTTTTTTTTGTTCGGGCGCCATAAAAGCAAAATTTTGCAAAAACGATTGATGCAATTGAGTGAGCTTGATCGGTTCAACCGGCGGGTTCGGATAGCGGTCTTGTCCGATTTTTGTGGAGGTGACCGGCGCGGCAATCGACAACGCTTCGCTGATGGCCTTGAGGGTGCGTGTCAGGACGGCTCCTGGCCCAATGATGCGGGAAAGGCCAAAATCGCTTAGGTAGATGTTAATCTTCCCCTCTTTCCCCATGAGGATGTTATTTAATTTCAAGCTGCGGTGGGCAATCCCTTTTCCGAATTTTTTGCTGTGGGCGTAATCAAGCGCTTCAGCCACTTGCCTTAGGATCAGCAATACTTCGTCCTCTTCCAATTTTTTGCCGCGCGAAAGAAAATAACGCGCGAGATTGGTCGTCTCCCCCATCTGATCGACGATGCAGTCCGACACTAGGAAGTATTGCCCTTGCGCGAAGGAGATGTTATGCACTTTGGCGATGTGCGGGTGATCCAGTCCGGATAGCAATCCAACATCTTCTTCAAACCGTTGAATGAATCCCCGATCGGTCGAAAGCTCTTCAGGCAAGACCTTGAGCACATATTGTTGTTTCATGAACCGGTGTTCGGCAAGATAGACCGCGCCAAGGGATCCTTGACCAATCTGCTTCACGACGATGTAATCTCCAAGCAATCGCGATTCCATCTTGTCTCCTTGGCTATTGTTGGTCGATTAGCTCTTGGGCATTGTTAACCACTCGGCTGTATTGATACCATTCGCGAGCTTTGTCGACAAATTGTTGAGCCAATTCCTTTTGCTGAGAATCAACCGCTTCCGCAACATAGAAGACGATATCTGCTCGCGGGACCATCATATTGCCATCAATAATTTTTTTCAATGCACGGCTGATGACCTGCGGTTTTTGTTGATCCGGAGCAAACGAGATTTCCAATTTATAAAGACTGGTGTCGTGGGGGTTGATTTCGATCGCCTTCAAGATATTGGCGAATACCAGATTGGCCTGCTCTTTCCGCTCTTCAGCTGTCCGCGATTTTTCAAACAGCTTGATGTGCAGGATGGCCAGCGTCCGATACGCCATATAACTTTTTGGATAGTAAAGATATGCAGAATAGAAATTGTCAAAAAACAGGTCAAACTGTCCCAAATTGGCATAAGCGGCAGCAAGCAAAAATTTTAAAAGGAAATAATCGGGATGTCGATCCACTTCAGGCTGGACGGTTTGGACGAGCGTTTCTGCTGTTGCCGTGACATCTTGTCCGGTGTGGTGTTCCAAATAGAGCTTTAAGGCTTGATCATAGAGGGCTTTTTCTTCGGCGCTCGTCTCCGCTGCCTTAAACGTTTTAACGGCTGATAGAGCTTCTAGAAATACTTTGAACGCCTGTTCGGCATTTTGGTCCCTGTAATTGGCAATCGCCAGCTTCAGTAAAATTTCACTTTTCTGATCGTCGGGTGCAGCACGCAGTTTTACCCCCAGTTGAGCGATTTCCTCTTTCACAGGATCGCCGGCATGAAGGGATGACAAGGAAAACCAACAGAGTAAAAGCGCGATAAAAAATCGATAACCCATAATGTGCCGATAAAAATAGCTTGAATAGAGAGAAAAGTCAAGAATTTGAGCCTTGTACTAGATATGTTAACTATGATAACCTTTCTTTTTAATTTTTACACCAAACGTGAAGTAAAGTTTTTTATGGATAAACGCAATTTAGTATTCTTTTTCTCGCTGTCGATGGCATTACTAGCTATTAACATGTTTTTTGGCTACATGGATGTCAACAAGAAGGCTGAAAAACAAAAACAAACGGAAGAAACCGCCCCTGTCGCACCGAAAGAAACGAAGCCCGAACCCAGTGTGACGGTTAATAAGCCTGCTGAAACTTACTACGTTTTGGAAAACCCGTATCAACAATTGGTGTTCTCCAACTACGGCGGAGCGCTCGTTGAAATCAACCTCCCTTTTGAATCCAAAGAAGATCCGCAAAGCATCGTTAAAGAAATTGAGTTCGACCGCGATATTAAGGAGCGCTATCCGCAAAACGCACGGTTCCCTCTCTATGCGTACTATACACCTGGAAAAGATGCTAAGGGTCCCTATGTCCACAATCAGGAAGGAAAACTTGGCGGCTACTACCCCTTGCTTCGCCGCGACTTGATTGATGCGTACAGCAAGAAAACGTATAAGGTCAATCCGGCTTACTACGCCTTAAATATTGTGTCGGAATATCCCGAAGTCGCTGAACTTGTCTATGAAGTCAAATCGTTTGATGAAAAGAAAATTGTATTTGAAGCCTCGCAGCCGCACCGCAAAATCACCAAAATTTACTCGCTAGTCGGCGATGATAAAGACGCTCCCTATACCATAAACTTAACGATTGAAATTGAAGGCGATGGACGCGGCCTATGGCTTGCAAGTGGAGTCCCTGAAGTGGAGTGGATTTCCGGCGGACCAGCGCCCTCTTTAAAGTATCGCGTCACACGCAACAACAAAGCGGAAGTGGAATCCCTTGATCTGCCAAAAGATTCCTTAACCAACAGTTCCTACCGTCCAGACTGGCTGTGTAATTCGAACGGATTTTTGGGTTTTATCTTAGATCCTCTTTCCCCCATTGATTCAGGGTATCGCGCTGTTCGCGTACCGGGACATGTAGTCCTCTCCCGTTTAGCCCTGATTGACGAGCAATACCATGTTTACAAAGTGGCAGATATGCCGGGCTTTGAGATGATGCTTCCCTTAAAAGCAGGGAAAATGGATTTCCGAATTTTTGCGGGTCCCTTCGCTGAAAAGATTTTGCAACGGATTGACGCAACCTATTCTGACCCAGCAACCGGTTATAATCCGGACTATATCTCATGCCAAACATTCCACGGCTGGTTTGCGTTTATCTCTGAACCGTTTGCGAAATTTTTGATGATCTTGTTGAACGCATTCTACAGTTTGACACACTCGTGGGCATTTTCCATCATCTTACTGACGATCGCGTTACGGATCATGCTTTATCCCTTAAACGCCTGGTCGACTAAATCGCTGATCAAAATGCAGCAGATTGCACCAGAAGTGACTGCCATCCAGGAGAAATATAAAAAAGATCCGAAGAAGATGCAGATGGAAGTGGCGAACCTCTATCGGGAGCGTGGAGTCAATCCATTCTCCGGCTGCCTCCCCCTGCTCATTCAAATGCCGTTCTTGATCGGGATGTTTGACTTGTTGAAATCGAGATTTGAATTACGCGGGGCCAGCTTTATTCCAGGCTGGATCGATGACTTGGCGGCTCCCGATGTCTTATTTAGTTGGAATTACCCCATCTTCTTTATTGGAAATGAATTTCACTTATTGCCGATCTTACTCGGCGTGGTGATGTTCTTACAGCAAAGAATGTCAACCGCTTCAAGCGCACCTAAGGGAGAAATGACCGATCAGCAGCGGCAGCAGCGGGCGATGGGAAATATCATGGTGGTGGTCTTTGCGGTCATGTTCTACCATGTTCCTTCAGGGTTGAATATCTATTGGTTATCGTCGATGCTCCTCGGAATGTTGCAGCAGTGGTGGACACAAAGAAGTTTACCGGTGCCTGTTCCCGCGGCGACCAATGGGAAATCCATGGCCAAAAAAGCCTAAATCCTTTTAGGAAAATGGGTTCGGTAAATAATATCACATTTTCTCTCTCTGTGATCTCTGTGGTGAAAAATAATAATTAACCACAGAGATCACAGAGGGGAAGTTGTTATTTAAAAGAACGTTCAATAAATTAACTTATTTGTTAATATCCGAATTAAGTGTCTGATAATTATTCGGATTTAGAAATGCAAGCGTGGCAAAGTTTTTTATTACATCTTGAAAAAGAGCTTGGATCGGCATCGGTCGATAAATGGCTGCGCCCTTTAAAAGTGCTACGCTACGATGCGGCCAATCTTTATTTAGAAGCTTCCGACCCGTTCCAAGTTTTATGGTTCGAAGAACATGTCCGTCAAAAAGCGCAAATTGAATTTTTAAACAATAATCACAGAAAAATCAAGATCCATCTTTCCGTTGCGAACGCTCCCGCCCAACCCGTCAAAGGAAAAGCAAAGCGGACGCACCCCGCGCCCGCCAATGACACTCCCTTTAAGTTGACATTTGACAAACTCGATCCTAACTGCACCTTCAAGACATTCATCGAATCTCCCGAAAATCGGGTGGCTTTTAAGCTGCTTTGCGAAGTGTGCGGATATAATCCTGATACGCGCCAAGACACCTTGCCGCTTCCCTCGAATGCGCCCTTTAATCCGATCTATCTCTATGGAACCAAAGGGACAGGTAAAACCCATTTATTGATGGCTGCTGCGGAAGCGTTGACCGCACGCGGATTAAAAGTGATTTACTCCCGCTCGGAATCGTTTACCGAACATGTCGTCAATGCGATTCGAGCCGGCGAAATGAGCACCTTCAGACAAAGCTACCGCAATATCGATGTGCTCCTCCTGGACGATGTGCATGTGTTTTCTCGTAAAGGAGCCACACAGGAAGAGCTCTTCCACACGTTTAATACCTTGCATTTAGCCGGCAAACAAATCATCTTGTCTGCCAATAGTGCGCCGCAAGAACTGCAACTCATTGAACCGCGCCTAGTCAGCCGTTTTGAATGGGGCATTGTGCTACCATTAGAGCAGCTATCTAAACCGGAGCTCTTAAAAGTGGTTCAAAAAAAAGCGGAAGCGTTGAATTTTCCGCTCAATCCCAAAGTCGGACAGTTTTTAATTGATTCCTTTGAGAGCGGCACAAAGTCGCTGTCACGTGCGCTAGAAGCCTTAATTTTAAGGTCGCACATCAACAATCCGTCGGGAAATATCTCATCAACCTCAATGACCGTCGCCGTTGCGAAACACTATCTAAACGATTTGATTGCCGAAGAAGAGAAGCAAGCGTTGACTCCACAACGCATCATTCAAGCCGTTTCTGAGGCGTATGGAGTGATGTCTGACGAGTTCATGGGAAAATCGCAAAACCGCGACAGCGTCGTTCCGCGACAGCTGGCGATGTATTTTTGCCGTACAAGTTTGAACATGCCGTTCATGAAGATCGGGGATCTTTTCGACCGCGATCATTCGACCGTCATGTCCAGTGTCAAGCAGATCCAAAAATCTTTGGTGGAAGGGGATCAAGAAATCACTTCTGCTGTCGCTAACATTAGCAAAAAGTTGACATCGTAAAAACAAGAAAAAGTAAACGACCAAAATGGTTTTTAAGCTTATGCAAGAACTATTTTTTGGTCCTTTTGGTCGTTTGGGTCCTTTAGGTCGTTTGGTCGTTTGTCCTTTATTTTTTTAAGAAATTGCTTGGGGAAAAACGAACCGCTATGCTATTGTTTAGCTCATGTTTTACCCAATCGGAGTATAGCGCAGTTTGGCTAGCGCGGCTGCTTTGGGAGCAGTAGGTCGGGGGTTCAAATCCCTCTACTCCGATTTTTTTCTAGGTCCCAATGATGACTTTATCATCTCTAGCCTACATCTTTTGGGATCCCAATCCAGATGCTTTCACACTTCCGTTTACTGACCGTGCTGTAAAATGGTACGGCATTTTTTTTGCTCTCGGCTTTGCACTTTGCTACATCCTCCTCGTCCGTTTACTTGAACAACGATTAAAACCGGTGCCCGGATATACGCTTCGCCAACTAAGCCGCACTCTAGTCGACCGGATCGCCTGGTATGTTTTCCTGGGGACACTGATTGGTGCGCGTTTAGGCAACGCATTATTTTATGATTGGCCCTATTTCAAGGAACATCCCTTAGACATTTTAAAATTTTGGGAACCGGGACTTGCCAGCCATGGAGGATTCGCCGGAATCCTCATCGCCTTGGTGATCTTCTACTACCGGAATAAACGGCTTCTTTCCAATATCTCCTTTTTAGGGTTACTTGATGTCTTTGTCGTTCCGGTACCCCTCGCCTGCATGTGCATCCGGATCGGCAATTTCTTCAACCAAGAAATCTTAGGCAAACCGACCGACGTCCCCTGGGCCGTCATCTTTGCCCACCCAGTCGATGGCGGACTTGTCGTCCCACGCCATCCCGTTCAACTTTATGAGGCCATCGCCTATTTGCTCATTTTTGTCCTCTTATGGACCGCTTGGCACCACTCCCGCCTCAAGGAAACCCCAGGTAAAATCTTGGGGATGGCCCTCGTCCTAGGCTTTACCGCCCGGTTTATGATGGAATTCTTCAAAGTCTCCCAAACGGGGATGATTGATGAAACGACAGTCAGCATGGGGCAATATTTAAGCATCCCCTTCATTCTGATCGGGTTATGTCTGATTTTTAGACCAAAAAACGCCCTTCAGAGCTCAAATCTCTAATATATTAACCTTACCCTTTCAAATAAATTCTTAATAATCTATAATCAAATTATAGGTTTTTATAAAGATTTATAAAGATCTAATATTAATCACAAGTAAGGTGTATTTATGCCTAGTGATTCATCTATCAATCCCCCCTCGGCTAACTCCCCACCCAACCGCCCGACGTCGACGCGTCAAAACAAGGGAGAACTCAAATTACCGGCCGGAGACGAACGCCGGACAAAAATCATCGAGGGAAAACGGAGTGGGATTCCTATTGAACAACTAATTCAAACCGGAGACCGACCTACCCTTAAAGCATTGAAATATGAACAAATTAATCGATCGACCACCATTTTCCGTTCTAAAAGTGAAAGCACCTGGGAGCAATTCCTGAACATGCTGCGCTCTGCCAATAAAGCGATCGTCACATTTTTCTCACACAGCGCTACCGAAGAACCGAAAATCGAGCTGGAAGATTTCCAGGAGTCAGACGCCAGCAATCCGCATGAAAAAGATGAAGAGGTAAAGCCACACACCTAATAGGACCCTCGCACGGTCCAGGAGAAACTTATGGAAAGCAGCCAAGGTAGCCATCCTCAAGATCCGATACGCCGATTCCCCCAAACGCCCCCGCCAGCGCGGCCAGTGGAATCAAGCGCTGTCGATGCTTCAAAGTCGGTCAGTGGGCGCATGCCAACACCCCAAGCGGATAGTAGAGGGGAGGTTCAACCGCTTCCGCCAGCTAGCAATATCACTGCGCCGGTCAAAAAACTTACCCCCAAAGAAAGGTTAGAATCGATTCAAAGAATCAACGATGGTCGAATCAAAATTGTTGAGTCAAAAATGCGCCTGTACACCAAACGCGCAGAAGCAGGATTAGCAACGCCAGGACAAGAAGAGCTTCTTCACATCTTGGGAGAAGGACTTAGGGAACTTCATCTCAATAAGGAGAGTATTCTTTCTGTTTTTGAAGGCTTAAATTTCTGGGATGCCGAACAAGTTTTTAATTTAGGTCAGCAATATTTAGAGCAATCTAGATCCATCTACAATCAACTGATAGCTGATGAACAACGCTTAAATCCAAAAGGTCAATCAACAGAGATCGTTGCCACAGCTAGCAAGGTGGCGGCTCCCCGCCCCTTGCCTACCCCTCCAACAGAAGCCCCCGCACGAGTAAGTGTTCTCAAACCGGGTGAGGTATCAGCGCACGAAATCACCGACATGATCGGTAAAGCAAAGCTATTCTTAGGAAATACAAGGAAAGAAACTAATCGCGATCTATTAGAGAACAATACGGAAGCCCAAAAAGCCTTAGCGGCGATAGAAAGAGCGTTCAATCAAGGCCGAACTAACCCCTCCGCCGAATCCCTTTCCCCTACAGAGGCAAAAAATAGAATTCACAAGCTTATTGCACAATACAGGGTAAACGATTTTCTCATTAAATTGGGAATCCGCGAAAGTCATTTCAAAGCCGAACAAAAACCGATTGCCGCAGGATTGCACGCACGCGCCCAAGAACTGGCCAAACAATTAAAAGCAGCCGATGCAGATGGCGAACAGATCGATAAACAAGTGATCGATCTGTATTCAGAAATGGAACAGAAACTCCCTTCTGAACATACCATCCCAACAAGCAGAGACCGATTGATGACCACCCAAACTTACCTCCCCAGCCAACCCCGCAAAACAACCAGCGCCCCTTTGACGACTCAGACAATCGCCGTCAGGGAAGCAAAACCGATCGAACGGGCGGTCCCTATCACGCTTGAAAAGCAAGAAAGCAAGGGAGGGCTCTGGGATATCTTGCTGTGGCCCGCCAAAAAGGCCGCTGAGTTGTTCTCTCGTTATATTTTTCCTAGAACATCTCAAGAACAAACCTCTGCCGTCACCAATCCAAGCTTTGTTCCGCAAAGCGCAGTAGAGCCACACGCTCGTTCACTGACTGAAGCAGTCACCCTCATGTCTCAGCAAACAGGCACGCCCGGTAAAGCATTCAGGAGCGAAGAGGAGATTTTTCAAGAAATCTTAAATGGAGTCGACACTGCCACCCAAATGCCAGTTCGGATGATTGGTGAGCGATCGAAACTGGAAGATTTTGTCGTAAGCGCCAGTTGGTTTTTTGTCAAAGGGGGCAAATACGACGAGGAAGCGCATGTAAATTTCTTCAACCGTGTGCTAGATGCCTTTAACGAGGCATCGCCGGAACAAAAAGTCAATCTGCTCTTATTTTACGTTGAGATGTTTGAAAATAAAGCGTTCTTGCCTCCTTTTACAGAAGGGATGTGGAGAAAGATCGGAGAGATCATTGGACAAACCCAGGAGCGTAACGTATGGATCTTTGAGCGCGGCAGTGCCGAGATAAGAAAAATTAAAGTCTTAGGGGAAAAATTAGCCAACCTAGTCCGAGAACCGATGCTTAATCCGATCAAACCTTTTACTGGACAAGGCACCTCTTTCGATCTTTTATTACGCACCGTCATCTTACCTAAAACTTCTGTCTTTTCGCTTGGAACCAGTTCAGCATACAAAAAAGCGGTAGACGATGTCACAGATGACCTCACTCTCAAACTCGTAGGCTTGATCTCTGAAGTTGACCCCCTTGAATATACCGACACAAACTGGTTAAAATCGAATAAACGTGAACTTTCGCCTAACATCCTTAAAGTCATTGCCAATTTTAATAATGTGAACAACTACGTTCAAAACCAGATTTTAAGTTTAGAGACTCCTAAAGAACGGGCAAAATTGATCCAATTTTGGATCGATGTGGCAAAAAAAGCCCTCAAGAACAACAACTACGACCGAGCTCAGGAGCTTCTCGAGCGTTCTGCCAAGATTCGCAAGGACATTCTCGGGCCCAAGCATCCCGAATTCGC
>JAGVLX010000133.1 GCA_020054065.1 Parachlamydiales bacterium
CAATTACGTTACCTGCCACACCTGCAAAGGAAAAGGCGCGGCCACTCCGCAAGGGATTAAAAAATGTACCCGCTGCAACGGCCAAGGGCAAGTGTTTGAACAGCGCGGGTTCTTTAGCATGTCGATGACGTGTCCGCAGTGCGGCGGCGAAGGGCGGATGATTACCGATCCCTGTAAAGATTGCCACGGACAAGGGGTCGTCAAAGAGAAGCAGCGCGTCAAGGTGCATATCCCGGCCGGTGTGGATAGCGGCATGCGGTTGAAAATGAGCGGATATGGAGATGCTGGACACGGCGGCGGGCCGGCAGGCGATCTTTATGTCTTTATTACCGTGGAGCCGCATTCGATTTTTGAACGGGAAGGGGATGATATTTTATTAAACCTGCCGGTCAGTTTTCCTGAAGCAGCGCTTGGGTGTAAGAAAGATGTGCCTTCCATGTTCAACCATTCATGCCGGATTACGATTCCGGAAGGAACACAAAACGGCAAGATTTTCCGCGTGAAGAACGAAGGGTTCCCGAATGTACACGGCGCCGGCCGCGGTGATCTCTTAGTCAAAATCTTTGTCGAAACGCCAACCAAGCTTTCTGATAAGCAAAAGAAACTCTTGGAAGAGTTTTCCTCGACCGAAACCCCCAGCAATCAACCCCAGCAAAAAGGGTTCCTTGACAAGATCAAAGGACTCTTTTCTTAAAAGAATAATCCAACAGGATAGGCAGGATAGTAATAACAATGATGACCAGGATGACCAAGATAATAAATTAGGATAAAAGAACAATTGAATTGAAAGATTAGATCAAATATTTAAGCCGATTTTTATCGTATTCCTATCCTGGTTATCCTGGTCATCATTGTTATTACTATCCTGCCTATCCTGTTTCTGTTTTGTTAGAAGGTGGTCGGCAAGCTGACTTGATCTTGATGGGCGATCGTTAATTCCAAATCAATCCCATATTTTGCCAATGTTTCTGAAATGGTTTGCAAGGCCAGTGCATGGGTGTTGCACTCTGCAGACAGGTGAGCGAGATAGACACGTTTTAAACCGGAGTGGGCCACCGTACGCAATAGCTCAGCGCTTTCCTCATTGGAGATGTGCCCATTTTTGCCGAGGATCCGTTGTTTCAACGGCGGCGGGCGGCGTGAATTCATCACCAGTTCCCGGTTATGATTGGCCTCTAAAAGAAGGTAGTGGCAATCTTTCAATTTGTGTTGAACGAGACTGGTGACAAACCCTAAGTCGGTGCAGAAGCCTAGCTTCAACCCTTGGGTCTCTACGGTAAAGGCGACGGGATCGAATGTATCGTGTGGGATGCTAAACGGATGGAAAAGCAAATCTTTAAATTGAAACGGTTCACCGGTCGAAAAAATTTTGAACTTCGGGCACTCTCCCAAATAGTCAATAATTCCTTTGGCTGTTTCGCTATTGGAAAAGACTGGAATATTGTAGCGGAACGCTAACGTCTTCAATCCTTGAATGTGGTCATGATGCTCATGTGTCACTACAATTGCATCGATATCATCGAGCGAGACATGGATCTGAGCTAATTTTTCTTTGATGGCTCTGCCGCTTAACCCTGCGTCGATGAGTATCTTGGCTTCAGGCGTCCCCAAATACGTGCAATTCCCTTTCGAACCCGAAGCGAGCGGGCAAAATCCGAGCATCTGTCATCCCCATTTTGATGCCTACGTTTTACCTGGAAATCGATAAAGGCGCAAGAAAGAACACACAGCTTGACGGCCAAATGACAAATCCCTAAAACAAAGATTTTACTTAGGTTAAGTCATGTACGATTCATTAACATCGGTCAGGCAGCTGATTAAAGACGGGAATAAGCGGGAACTGCTTAAAGCTCTAAATGTTCTTTCCGGATTTGAAATCGCAGACCTCATTGTGAGTGCAAAAACCGACACCGATCAATTGTTCGTCTTTAACCTACTGACCCCCACGTTAGCTGCGCAGACATTCGATTATCTACCCACGCGGATTCAGAAAAAAATCTTGCATCAACTTCCCGCCGAAAAAACCGCCGGCATGTTGAATGCGATGCCACCGGATGACCGTACCGCATTGCTTCAGCAGCTTCCAAGCGAGACAGTCGAATGTTATATTGAGTTGCTACCAAAAGGGGAGCGCGAAGTCGCGGAGACGTTGCTCGGCTATCCAAAAGACAGTGCCGGACGGATCATGACCACAGATTATATCGCGGTCAAAATGAATTGGACAGCTGAAATGGTGCTTGAGCGGGTCCGTGCGTATGGATACGACAGCGAAACAATCAACATGATTTATGTTGTCGACGATAACGACACATTGCTTGACGATATCAAACTGAAGGAATTCCTATTTGTCACAAAAAATACGCCCGTGTCGCAGCTGGCCGATGCCCGTTTCGTGGCGTTGTCTGTGTATGACAAAGCAACCGATGCCGTGAACGTTTTCAAACAATATGGTTATGACTCCCTCCCCGTCATCGATCTGGATGGCAAATTGATGGGAGTGGTGACGTTGGATGACATTTTCCAGCTCGCCTCTAAAGTGACGACCCGCAATATCCAAAAGATTGGAGGCACGGAAGCTTTAGATGAACCCTATATGGAGACGACTATCTTCGAGCTGGTTAAAAAACGGGCCCGGTGGCTGGTTCTCCTGTTTATCGGAGAGATGTTCACCGCGACGGCGATGGGGTATTTTGAAGATGAGATCGCCAAAGCAGTCGTGTTGGCGCTCTTTCTGCCGTTGATTATCTCCAGCGGAGGCAATGCGGGTTCTCAATCCTGTACCCTGATCATCCGTTCGATGGCGTTAGGCGAGATTAAATTCCGCGACTGGTACAAAGTGATGCGGCGCGAGATTGTGACCGGAGTGCTTTTGGGGATTATTTTAGGCGCGATCGGTTTTGCACGTGTTGCTTTATGGGGGTCGGTTTCGAGTCTCTATGGCGAGCATTGGCTGTTGATTTCCTGGACCATCTTTTTCTCTCTCATTGGTGTCGTGTTGTGGGGATCGTTTAGCGGCGCCATGTTGCCGATTTTATTGAAACGGCTGGGGGCTGATCCGGCGACATCTTCAACACCCTTAGTTGCGACGCTGGTGGATGTGACCGGCATCGTCATTTATTTTATGATCGCCCTCGTCATCCTCAGCGGCACCTTGCTTTAAAACCAGGACAAACAGGACGTACAGGACACACACGACCGC
>JAGVLX010000047.1 GCA_020054065.1 Parachlamydiales bacterium
GCCTAACGTATGTTCAAGGGTTTCGATAAATTTTTTCACGGTAACGGGTTTATGATTCCCCAAGTTGAAAATTTCGCAGCCAGCTTCGAGGTCGATCGCAGCAGCTGTCCCGGCGACGATATCGTCGATGTAGGTGAAATCCCGTTTTAGCTTACCCTCATCGAATACGGAAATGGGTTGTCCGGAGAGGATAGCGTGCGTAAACGCGTAGTAGGCCATGTCGGGGCGTCCCCATGGTCCGTAGACGGTAAAAAAACGCAATCCGGTGACGGGGATGTCATACATGTGATGATAAGAGGCGGCTAGCAATTCGTTAGCTTTTTTAGTGGCGCCGTAGAGGCTGACGGGATGATCGGTTAAGTCGCTTTCTGAAAAAGGGATTTTTTTATTTTGTCCGTAGACGGAAGAGGAGGAGGCGTAAGTGAGTTTAATGCCGGGATACGCGCGGCAAAGCTCGAGAATGTTAACAAATCCGTCGAGGTTGGATTTCACATAAGCATGCGGGTTTTGAATCGAATAGCGTACGCCGGCTTGGGCGGCCAGATGGCAGATGTGCGTGATTGCATGTTTTTCGATCAATTCCGCGATCAGGTCGAAATCATTAATATCCCCTTCTGTAATGCCCAGCCCTTTTTCGCGTAGAATATCTTCGCGGCTGCGCTTAAGTGCGACGCTATAGTAGTCATTGAAATTATCCAATCCAAACACCTTGTCGCCGCGTTGAGCAAGGTGTTGAGCGAGATGAAATCCAATGAATCCCGCTGCGCCAGTGATTAGAACGTGTTTCATATTCTATCTCTAAAGTTTGGAAGTGGGTTTAGAAGGGTCTTCCTTGCAATAATAGGTGGGATGAACAAGTTCCCACGTGCGATAAAAGTATGGGGGATAACTGTATTCGAGGCATGCAGCCATTGCAAAGAGAAAAAAGGGGATCGTTCGCGATTTCGCATTAGCTAGCGGAGCTTCTTTAGCTGAGAGTTTGCGTGCTGCGTTTGTTTTTCTTTGTTCGACTTCTTTATAGAATCGCATCGTTGCTTCTTGAATTTTTAACCAGATGTCAAGCTTATATTGAGTAAAGTCGTGCGAGCTTTCGAAGCCATCCGTATATAGATGACTACGCAGATCCGCTAGGTCGAGTTCTTTTGGTTTAGCGGGAATAAAAAATTCCGGTTTAGAGTTCACATAGGTTTGGATCGATCTCCAAGCAATCACATAAATGGAGGCTAAGTTCGTGTCTCTGGCTTCTTTTGCGAGTTCCAGGGCCGCAGCTTGGAGGGCTTGTTCTTCTTGGGGCGTACATGCTAATTGCCTATTTGCCACGCAGGTGATCTTGATATACTTTTGGTCCAATTTTTGGGAAACGTGATGCCACCGATTGACCATGTCAGCAATCAATTGCATTTCTGTATATTTGACGACGGCAATTCTTGTTGATGACGCTTGCATAACCCTCCCCATTTGTCTTCAGCACATTAGCATAGAATGGAATATGTTAATTTATCTAATTTTAATGGGTTTATAATGTAAATAATCGCACGAGGTGAGCACATACTGCACTTGATCGAAAACTCCAAACAGTTCAAGCCCTTCTCGAATATTATGCAAATGGCCAAAGACGCAGATGGACACGCCGTACTTTTTTAATAGTTCGCTGACACGCGAAGATTGCATCGGATTGCCGAGCGGAGGATAGTGAGTCATGACGATTTTTAAGGGAGCGTCTTTTTTTAAAGATTTAAGGCTCAGTTCCAAACGCCCTAACTCCCGATCATAAATGCGTTCCGCTTCTTCTGGCGATTCTTGCGATTCATCCATTTTGCGGGCGCGCGGATTTTCAACATATTCGGTGATGTCCCCCATTCGATATTCGGCGGTGTCCCAGAGGCGTGCTCCAGCAATGCTGACATCTTGCCAGTTGAAGGCGTCATTTTGAATCGCATGGATAGAGGGAGGAAGAATGCTTTTGACTTTAGAGAGCGATCCCCACCAATAGTCGTGATTGCCGCGGATGATCACTTTGGTTCCGGGCAGTTTGTCAATCCATTGTAGGTCGGGAATCGCATCTTGAGGCTTCATCGCCCAGGAGATGTCGCCGGCGATCAGGACCAAATCTTCAGGGTGGATGACGGCTTTCCAATGGGTTTCGATTTGTTGGGCGTGGTTGCTCCAGCGGGGCCCGAAGACATCCATCGCCTTATCGGGTACGCCAAAAGAAAGGTGCAGGTCGGCAATTGCCCAAATGGCCATAGGTTTTTCCGTTATAAGACGAATTCATCGGGGATGTGTGCTCCGCGCGTGACCACAATAATGCCATCCCGGATGTAAATGTTTTCGCCATTATAATGAGAAACCTTGTTTTTGTTGACTAATTGCACATCATGGCCGATGCAGACGTTTTTATCGATGATCGCATGCCGGATGACAGCGTTTCGGCCGATGTAGATCTCCTCAGGAAGCCGGTTTGTATCGGGCATAGGGGGATGATAGAAATCGTTGCCCATCAAATAGGAGTCTTTAATAACGGTTCCAGACTGGATGACCGTACGCGGACCTAGGATCGAGTGGCTGATTTCGTGGGCCGCCACGATTGAGCCTTCGCAAACGATCGATTGGTTGATATAGGTATTGGTGATTTTGGGCCCCGGTAGATTGTAGCGGCTGGTATAGATCGGGTTCGCCTCGTCATAACATTTGAAGGCAGATTCATCATGGACGAGCGACATATTGGCGCGGTAAAACGATTCAATGGTGCCGATATCTTCCCAGTATCCATCGAAGATAAAGGCAGCGACGTTTCCTTGTCGGACTTTCGTCGGGATGAGGTGCTTGCCGAAATCTTCACGTGTATCTTCTTTAAGCAAGTCGATGAGGGCGTTGCGCTTAAACAGATAAATCCCCATGGAACCCAGATAGTCGCGGTTCGTATGCGGGCCGATGCCGGCTTTTTCAAGCGTGGAGGGGTGGGCTTTAAACTGATCTAACAGCCGCTTTTCTTGCGGCTTTTCGACAAAATTGGTGACGAAATCATCTTCATTGACCTGTAGAATCCCCATCCGTTGCGCTTCTTTCATATCGACGGGAAGGGAGGCGATCACCAGGTCTGCATCGGTATCCATCGCAAATTTGACCATGCGGCGGAAATCCATGTTGTACAGCTGGTCTCCGGAAAGGATCAAAAAATAATCCACCGGAGTTTCGATAAAGTAGTCGATGTTCTCGCGCACAGCATCGGCAGGACCTTGATACCACGATTTTTTAGTGGGGCGTTGTTCGGCAGCGAGAATTTCGATAAAGCCGGATGAGAAGGCGTCCAGGTGGTAGGTTTGGAAGATATGGCGGTGTAAGCTTGAGGAAAGGAACTGGGTGACGATGAAGATTTTGCGGCAATCGGAGTTAATCGCGTTCGACACGGGAACGTCGATGAGGCAGTAGCGTCCGCCAAAACAAATCGCCGGTTTGCAACGGGTCACTGTCAGGGGAAATAATCGGGTTCCTTGACCGCCTCCAAGGATGATGGAAGCCACACGGTCCATTCTCAATGGGTCGGTGTGTGGATCAGGACGCGTTTGGCGTCGATTCGAAGCAAGGATTGTCGGTGCGGATACAATGGCCATGGATAAAATTTAATGAAATGACGATTTCATAAATAAAATGGAATTATTCCATTTGCTAAATTTATCTTACTTATGAAAAAGTTAATCTATGTAGTTTATTTATGCAAGATTTATGCTTGAACAACTTAGAGACTCTGTGAAACATCTTGGACGGCCGCAATGGCGTCCCATGCTTACGTATCTTGCTAATTTACACGAAGAAAGCTTGCATCCGCCCTGCATTGACCTACCGTACCGGTGGGAAGAGATCGCTCCCGGAAGTTCTTTAGGCGTCCAATTTGGCAGCTGGGATACCGTTCATATCGCGCTTGATGCCGTGGCATCCGATCCACAACATGCTCTTTATCAAATTCTTAACCTCATCACCCTGCAACAGTATGATGGGATGCTCCCCAGCACCGTACGCTTTTTAGAAAACCGTTTTCACATCGCTACCAAGACGACATTTCCTCCCTTATGGCCTGCCGCCATTCAAGATTATATCGAACTGACGAAAAATTTAGAGCCCTTGAAAAAAGCGATGCAGGCGCTTGAGAAGCAAATTGATTGGTTTGAACACCATCGGCGGGTTGAGGGCGGAGGATTCTACTATCTCGATTATTTAGATCGGTTTTGGGAAAGCGGTGTCGAAGAAGGGGTGCGTTATGAAGGCGAACATGCTCACATCCAGCCACTTGGATGCATTGACGCAACGTCGCATGTCTTCTTTATGTATGTCCATGCTGCCGCCTGGTCCGAATTGCTAGGACAGAACAATAACCAGTGGATGCTAAAAGCCAAAGAGGTGATGGATTTTATCCAAACGGAATTGTTTGATAAGGAGATCGGTTTTTTCTTCGATCGGTGGGTGGTAGGGGATGGGGAAATGCGGCGCTTGAGCTTTGAAGGATTGTGGCCTTTGATTGTGGGAGCTGCCACGTTTGAACAGGCGCAGCGGTTGATCGACGATCACCTGATCGAACCCACCCGTTTTCTTTCTGAGCATCCCTTGGCGACGGTAGCGCAGTGCGATCCCTATTTTGATTATTGGGGATGGCGCGGACCAGTCCGTAACAGCATGACTTATTGGGCTGCGCGCGGTTGTTACAGATATGGGAGGCATGATGCGGCGGCGGTTTTATTGGAGCGCGCCTTAAATCAAACCGAACGGCAATTTGAAGCGACCGGAAAATTATGGGAATTTTACCATCCGCATGGAGGAAGTCCCTTAACCCTGACGCGCGATCGTCGCATGGCTCCTATTCAAGACTACTTAGGACATAATCCCTTGATTGCAATGGCCCAACTATGGGAAATCTTGTCTTAATCTTCCGGTTGGAATTAAATTTGCGAATTAACTATGGTAAAGAAAAATTTTAAGGGTGCATGAAACGTTATCTTTTGTTGCTAAGCACATTATTAATCATCGTCGGATTGGGGTGTGTCGTCCAAGCGTGTTCGAAAAAGGAAAAAATCAAAAATTTTCGAATTGCACGGGCGTCGAACTGGTTTTCCATGCCGCTCATGGGAAAAGAGCAGAACTTGCATGGATTTACCAATGACATGTTGCAGACGATTGCTGAGGATGAGGGGGTTCAATTTAGTGTCGATAGTATCTCTCAAGACGCCCTTTTTCGCAGCTTAGACAGCGGCTTATATGACGGGATCCTTGTCGTTGCTCAGCCAACAGCCTATACGTCGACCATCTATCTCTATTCGGAGCCCTATTTTTGGTTCGGGCCTGTACTCGTGGTCCAAAAAAATTCAGACATCGATACGTTAGAAGAAATGAGTGGGAAGACAATCGGTATTTCGCGCGGCTATCCGACGATTTGGGATATCAAATCATATCCTTCCATTGTGTTCATTCCTTATGAAAACATTTTGTTTGCGTTGGAGAATTTGTCCCGGGGAGAGATTGATGGCGTGATCATGCCAAACTTACCGGCTTATATCTATACTCAGAGCTTATATAGAAATAAGCTGCGTGTGGCAACTGCCCCTTTAACCGGTGAAGGATTGCGCTTAGTGACACGGCAAGGTCCACGTGGAGAACAGCTGATTGAACATTTTGACACTGGCTTAAAAACTATCCGTGAGAATGGCACATTTGATAAGTTGATCGAAAAGTGGGGCCTCTTCAACCCTCAATAAAACACGACATACAGGACATTCAAGACAAACAGGACGCGCAGGACTGTCGTGTTTGTCCTGTATGTCGTGGATGTCCTGTGAGTCGTGTTGCCTTTTAATAAATCCGGCACTTGTCGTGTTCGCTGTATTCGTGGCGGACCCGTTCTAAAATTTCAATATCAAGCGGACAAGGAGTCAGCCCCCAAATTTTGTCAGCGTACTCTCGGATCGCCCGGTCGGAAGAGAACATCCCCATGCCTGCGATATTATGGATGACTGTCTGTGCCCATTTGGGAGGTTTACGGAAGAGTTCGTCGACTTTTTTCTGAGTCTCGTAATAGCTTTCCAGGTCTTTGATGATGAAATAACGGTCCGGCGGCTGCCCATAAAAACCTTCCAATAGGTTTTGGTAGATGCTATAAGCTACTTCATGTTCTTTATCGGTTTGAGCAAACGAACGGTCGCGCAGCATTTCAACCGCTTTGCGGATCGCTGGATGATTGCTGACAATCTCCCAGGGGTGGTAATTGCCATTTTGCTGCAAGAAGGCGATTTCATCCGCCGAGCATCCAAAGGCAAAAGGCCACCATGCATCAGTCACCTGCTCCCGCATCTCAATATTGGCTCCATCATCCGTCCCGATGGTCAAGGCGCCATTCATAGACAGTTTCATATTGCCGGTGCCGGACGCTTCCATGCCTGCGGTCGAAATCTGCTCAGATAAGTCGGCAGCAGGGATGATGAATTCCGCGCGCGAGACGTTATAATTTTCAATAAAGATGACTTTAATCTTATTGTTGATCGCCGGGTCGCGGTTGATCCGTCGGGCAACCATCAGAATCAATTTGATGATATTTTTGGCCATCTCATATCCGGCCGCCGCTTTGCCGGCAAAAACGAAGGTGCGCTTGACGCGGTTAGAGTTCGGATTTTCCAGTAATTCATTATACAGCATGATGATATGCAAGACATTCATCAGTTGTCGTTTATATTCATGGATCCGCTTGACCTGCACATCGAATAACGAATCGACATCTAATAGGGGAGGCGCCACCTGCGAATCGGTTTCCTTATCTTTGATTTTGTAAAACCGGTTGATCATATCGATCAGGCGCTGCTTATTTTTCTTCTTAATATTTAGGATGTCGAACTGGCATTCCGGATCTTCAGCATGTTCAGCCAGCTTTTTGATCTCATCAAACTTATCGATCCAATTATCGCCAATCAGTTTGGTGATATACTTGGCTAGCTCGGGATTGCAATCCAATAACCAACGGCGCTGCGTGACACCATTGGTGACGTTGTGGAACTTATTCGGCATCATCTCGTAAAAGTCGTGGAACAAACGGGTGCGCAAAATTTCACTGTGTAAGGCGGCAACCCCGTTGACGCTATGGGACCCCACAATGGCCAAATGTGCCATACGCACTTGTCCGCCTTGAATCATTGACATGTTTCGCACGCGGTCTTCATCGTTGGGAAAGCGTTTCCGTACTTCATTGCAAAATTCCAGGTTGAGCCGTTCGATCACTTTGGTTTGACGCGGGAGTAAGTACTGCATCAAACTGTAATCCCACACTTCAAGCGCTTCGCGCAATACTGTATGGTTGGTATAGCCCGTGCACGCCTGGGTGATTTCGACGGCAGTTTTCCAAGGTAGATCGTAATTTTTGATCAAGAGGCGGATCAGCTCGGCAATGACCAGAGAAGGATGGGTATCGTTGATCTGAATCCGCACTTTGTCAGCGAAAGAACGAAAATTGTTGTACTGATTCAGGTAGTGGCGGATGATATCTTGCAACGATGCGGAAACAAGCAGAAACTCTTGCTTTAGGCGGATCCGTTTTCCGGTTTCATGATGGTCGCTCGGGTAAAGCACGTCGGTCAGCGTTGTGTTTTCAGAAGCTTGATCTAATCGTCCGGCATTATACCGCTGCAGCTGGAAGTTGCGCGGCGACTCCTTGGTGGTCCATAGCCTGAGGGTGATGACAGAGAAATCGTGCTCTTTGCTATAGCCGATGATTGGGTAGTCGAAGGGAAGGGCGCCGACTTCTTCATAGTTATCTAACGTATAAATCTCATCGCCATGGATATTGGTGGACGGCTTCATCGATCCGCAAAACTTCACCTGCACCCGCCTTAAGTCGCGGCGGAATTCCCAGGGGTTGTCGTTCAGTAGCCAGCAGTCGGGGGCCTCAATCTGTTCTCCGTTCCAAATTTGTTGCTCAAATATACCATACTGATATCTAAGTCCATAGGCTTGAGATGGATAATGTAACGTCGCCAACGAATCCAGATAGCAGGATGCCAGCCGTCCTAGACCGCCATTCCCTAAGCCGGGATCCGATTCACGGAAGAGGATATCAGTGTAGCTGCGGTCCATTTTCTGCATGACCAGCCGGACGATATCTTTCGCGCACATGTTGCTGATGTTGTTGCTCAGGAATCTACCCGGCATGTACTCCATGGACAGGTAATAGACCATCCGGGATTTGCTCTGGGCTACCGTGCGGGAAGTAGCCAGCCAGTTGATCATCGCTTCTTCCCGCAATGCGTAGCAGAAAGCGCGGTAATACTCTTCGTCATTGGCATCTTCACTGCTGCGGCCCATGGTCGTGATGAGATAATGCTTAATCTTAGCGACTAGCATTTCTGCCTGGTAATCGAGATTAAATTCAGTGGCGTTGCTCATTGGCGGTTACTCCTAATAGTTCATTAACCACAGAGACACAGAGGCACAGAGATAAAATACAAAAACAAAGATAACCGGATCTTAGGATTAAGTATGGTAAATTTCTTCTGATTCTATCTTGGTTATCCTGGCATCAGTGTTATTTCGTCATAGGCTTCATTGAAATTTTCTCTGTGCCTCTGTGTCTCTGTGGTTAATTCTCTCTACTCCTGTGGTTACTATTGTGGTGCCTACACGGTTGTTCTCAAACTTTAAATCATATATACATATATGATGTTA
>JAGVLX010000074.1 GCA_020054065.1 Parachlamydiales bacterium
AAGATGGAAATCGCTTATCAAGTTTTCGTGATCGATTTAGAGGAATCGAGAAATCGCGCTCAACTGATGGAAGAAAAGATTCAAGCTAACTTGAAAATGCGGGAATCGCTTACCCAAAAGATTCAATTCACCCATGCAGCCCTTGCCATCATGCGGGCAGAGTTGCAGATGATTAAAGAGGAAAAGATAGAGCTCCGCCAAAAGCAGTTGGAGGAAAAAATCGGAAAGACTGAAGCGGAATTAGCCGGAATGCGAGAAGAATTAAAAGAATTTGAGTACGCGGGCGCACACTTAAGAAAAGAGAAATACGCTCAAAATCGGGTTGTTGAATTGATTGAAAAACGTCTCCACACGATTCAGGACGAGTGGGAACAAGGAGTCCAACATTTAGCGAACGCCTTATCGGATTATGATAAGAATCCGACGTTAGCGAACACGGAAACAAGAAAGGAACTTCAAAAGCTTATCCTATTCCTGAACGAGGCGAAAGCTCCACTTCCGGACGCACTCTTCGTTAAAGATGGGAAGAGCGCATTGGAACGCATCCAAAAAGAAACTGTTGTGGCAGACTTGAAAGCAGAACTGTTGAAAATCCTCAAACAACTGCGTTATAACACCGATTTTGATGAACCGTTATCCCAATTAAGTTCAATGGGTCGGTTTAAAGAAAAACTTGATAGAAGGAACCGCTTATTACCCGAATATTCCTTGAAGGTCTAGAGGGAAATGGAGGAGAGAAGCCTGAGAGAAATCTCAGGCTTTTTTTTGTGCCTATATAAAATATGATAAATAAATTTTTTTATTTGATTGTAATTAGTGTTTGATATATAAATTATACTTACTATTTTTAAAATTGAATTTAACTAGAATAATACAATGGCAGAACCAGCAGTCAGTTCAACTCCGGTCGCTCATTTAACTCGGCTTCCTGACGATACGCTCTTTCTCATTTGTAAACAGTTATCCGCTCCCCAAGTTCAGATCCTTGCATCTGTAAACCGGCAACTTCACACTAAATTGCTCGGGCCAAATGCCGATCAGCAAATCTGGCGACATCTCTACCATCAAACGTGGAACCCGTCCCGCGCCATCGCTCCCCTAACGGCAGCCGGAATCAACTGGCATCAGCTTTATATGGCTCGCACAAAAGCCAATGATCAATGGTTATCCGGCGACTGGACGTTGCACACCCTTGCAGAAAAGAAAAATGGCCATAAATCCAAACTTGCTGCCTTTGAATCGTCCGCCTATGTCTTTTTAAGGGCAGCCGTTGCCCAGCTCGGTCAATCGCTTTCAGTCTGCAGGATGAAAAAAATCGTCGATGAAGTGGGCCAAACCGTTTTAACCCAACGTTCGCAGTCCCAATCCATCACCCGCTTGCAACCCAGCCAAGATCCGGAAATCGTTTCTGACGACCCGCGTAGATTGCCAAGCCGGTTTGCCAACGTACAGCATTCAAAAGCACATCTTGGAACGTTATTGGCCATCAATCGGGACCGCTCCCTAAGTCTGCACCATAGCACTTTCAATAAGGAGACCGCAGAGGTTGTCTTTACCGAATCATGTGTCGTCTCAGCAGAACTTTTTAACGATAAAAAAAATCTAGAAATTCTTCATTTTAATTACCCCCATGTATTGATTGGTTTTCGAAGTGAAGTTAGAGGGGAGTCTCAATTGGGTTTGCATTACCTGAATTTGGATCTCCCCGACAGCGAATGTTCGGTTGAGAAGGCGCTGACAACCGGAGCTCTGCCTCTGGTAGCTCTAATCGACATTTTTCTTGGAAAGCGTAAGCTGATCAATGGGATGCTTCACACCTCGCATGAGGAGCACACCACTCTGAAGCATGAAAGGGGGCGGGCAAAACTAAAAAGCGACATTCAAGCATCAGCCGAAGGGCTTCTACGGAACTATTTAACCTGTCTGGGTGTTGCAAACGATTTAATTAACCAGTTAGTAGACAGCGGCCGCGGCCAGCGTCTGATCACATTTAATGATCTCGTGCTCTGTGATACATCCTTGATGCGAATCAAGACTGTTGCTGGAAAGGCGCAAGTCCATTCTTATCCGCCGATTGAACTGCTTGGGACAATGACGGCTGCCCATCTCGATGATGAATGTTTGATTATTGGCGATCATCTGGGTCAACTGAATCTCTTTACTTATGATCGCGAGACAGACAGTTATGTCCGATTTATCGCAATCAACGCATTGCAAGATAAAGACCCGAACGCTGTGACGAAAATTAAACGAAACGGATTTTGTTTAATCGCTCAATTTGCCGACGGTAAAATCTTGCAGTGGGACTATTCTCATGAATCTGTTAACCGAGGACAAGATTCCGGAATCACTGTTTATACCAAGGTCAACTCTTTTTACTCTGACGGACGATTTAAGAAAGGTTTTCTTGAATCAAAGACTACCCAGAAGGTCGTTGAACAAGCTGCGTCCTTAGACACCTTCGAATTAGAAATCCCAACGATCAGTCTTGAAGCCGCCCTGGCTAAGCTCAACATTCCCAAAGGCCAGTAGTTAGTTTCCTATTATACTAAGCAGCA
>JAGVLX010000075.1 GCA_020054065.1 Parachlamydiales bacterium
GATTAATTTTTATTATTTATCTTTGCGATAAAATTTCAAGGTTAGGTCTATTATTCATAGACTTTTGTTGAAACTCGTTCTAAAATGGTCGGGCATGGAAGAAATTCACGGCATCATCGAGAAAATCACCTTTCAAAACGACGAAACCGGCTACACTGTCGCCCAATTAAAACAACCCCGCATCAAAGATTTAGTTTGCGTCGTCGGCTTGATGGCCAATGTGCAGCCAGGGGAAACGGTGCGCTGCCGCGGAATTTGGAAAAACCATTTAGTCTACGGCGCCCAGTTTGAAGTACAAGATTTGAAAACCGAGCACCCCGCCGACCTGGTCGGCATCCAACGCTATTTGGGGTCGGGACTCATTAAAGGGATCGGGCCGGTCTACGCCAAACGGATTGTCGATAAGTTTGGACTCGATACGTTGAATATCATCGATAAGGATCCGGACCGCCTGCACGCTATTCCGGGAGTGGGTGAGAAACGGGTTAATTTGATTAAAAACTCTTGGTCGCAACAAAAAACGATCCGCGATGTCATGATCTACTTGCAGCGGCATCAAATCAGCCCCTCCTTCGCCTACAAAATCTACAAAGTCTACGGCGATCACAGCATTGCCAAGATTCAGGAAAACCCGTTCACATTAGCACGAGAAATCCGCGGCATCGGCTTTAAAAGCGCAGATGACATCGCCCAGAAAATGGGAATCCCTAAAGATGCCGTTGTACGTATCGATGCAGGCATCGAACACATGCTGCATACCCTCGCTGAAGAGGGGCATGTGTGCTATCCGGTCGACGAATTTGTTATTTTAGCCCAGCAAATCTTGGGTTGTCCGCCCGAGCCAGTCCAAAACCGGATTGCTTGTTTACAACTGGAGCAGCGGGTGGAACTGTTTTCCATTCTGCACGAACAAAAAATGACCCCCTTCATTTGGCTCAAGCCTTTATTTTTGGCAGAAACCGGCATCGCCCGTGAGCTGCGACGCATTGCCAATGGGGTAAGCTCTTTTCGGCAGATCGACCCCGAAAAAGCGGTTCAATGGATCCAAACCCAGCTGCATATTGAACTTGCCGAGAATCAAAAAAAAGCGATTGCCAAAACATTTGAACACAAAATCCATCTGATTACCGGTGGACCGGGTACGGGTAAAAGTACGATCACTAAAGCAATATTAGGGATTGCCGATAAGCTTACGAGCCGCATCCTCTTAGCGGCACCCACCGGACGAGCGGCGAAGCGGATGAGCGAGATCACCGGACGGAAAGCGTCGACGATCCACAGTTTGCTGGAATATGACTTTAAGGGGGGATTCAAGAAAGATAAAAGCAACCCCCTGGAATGCGATCTGCTCATTATCGACGAATCCAGCATGATCGATACGCATTTGATGTACTCCCTTTTAAAAGCGATTCCGGTTCATGCCCGAATCTTATTTGTCGGCGACATCAATCAATTGCCTAGCGTCGGGCCCGGGAATGTCTTAAAGGATATGATCGCCTCGCAGATGATCGCAGTCACCCAGCTAAATGAAATTTTCAGGCAAGCTGCCGGATCTAAAATCATTGTCAATTCCCATCGGATCAACCAGGGAGAGATGCCCGAACTTAGCCACGCAAAAGAGAGCGACTTTTTCTTCCTGGAAGAAGAGGAGGTGGAGTCTGCCCTTAAAACGATCATTAACCTAGTGAATGTCCGATTGCCCAAAACCTACGGTTTTAATCCCATCGATGAGATTCAAGTGCTGGCTCCTATGAAAAAAGGGGTTGTTGGAACGCTTAATTTGAATACCGTTTTGCAAGAAACGCTTAATCCTAAGGGAGATCCATTAATTCGTGCCGGAAAAAAATTCCTGACTGGCGATAAGGTCATGCAAATTCGCAATAACTATGACAAAGAGGTGTTCAATGGGGATGTCGGACGGATTGTCGGGATCGATCCCATTGACCAGCAGCTGATCGTGCAGTTTGACGACCGTCGGATCGATTACGACTTTCAGGAACTGGACGAGCTTGTCTTAGCGTATGCGGTGTCTGTGCATAAATACCAGGGGAGCGAGTGTCCGTGCATTGTCATGCCGGTCCATACGACCCATTTTAAAATGCTGCATCGAAACCTCCTCTATACCGGGGTCACCCGCGGAAAAAAACTGGTGGTCTTGGTCGGAAGTAAAAAAGCTCTTTACATTGCAGTCAAAAACGACGATGTTAAGAAGCGTTTTACCGGACTTCAACAGGCAATCATAGGTACACTGCATGGCTAGAGATCTTTTTCGTCCTCCCTCCGTACGCCGCATCATGCTGGCTTTATTCTTTTTAGCTGTCGTTGCGGGAAGCAGCTACTTCATTAGAACTTTCGATAAAGTTGAATTGCCGTCGGCGCAATATCCTGTTGAAATCTATGCCAACCTTCCCAATCACAATATTGAAAAAGCGATGATCGATTCGATTGAGAGAGCTGAAAAGTCAATTGTATTGGTGATCTTTGCTTTGACCGATCCGAAAGTGATCGCGGCCTTAAAAGATAAGGCGGAAGAAGGGGTGGATGTTTTAGTTGTGTACGATTACCAAGCTTCGCCCGATATTCCCAAACGGCTAGGGGATAAAGTGAATTATATCAAGCGGCGCGCGAATGGGCTGATGCACCAGAAAATTTTAGTGGTCGACAATTTGGTCACCTGGATCGGTTCAGCCAATTTGACCGGGGAATCGTTGCGGGTGCATGATAACTTGATGAATGCAATCCGCAGTGAGGGTTTTGCTGATATGGTGACCGCAAAAGCCAAGAGTTATGCGTCGGAAACCTTCCAGCCGTTTACCTATCGCAATTTCCAAATTGGTGATCAGGTAGTGGAATTATGGTTCCTGCCTGACAACAAGGATGCGATCGACAGGCTCACCTATTTGATCGAGAAGGCGACCAAGTCGATCCGGATTGCCATGTTTACGTGGACCCGCCGCGATCTTGCTAAAGCGGTGATCGCTGCGCATCAACGGGGAGTCAAAGTGGAGGTCGTGCTGGATCGAAATTCGGCCGAAGGAGCAGGTGCTGAAATTAAAGACATGTTATGTGCCGAAAAGATTCCGGTTTATTTGAGCAAAGGGGATGCCTTGATGCACAATAAATTCATGGAAGTTGACGACCGCAATTTAATCAACGGATCGGCAAACTGGACGCTGGCAGCTTTTAATGACAACGATGATAACTTTATCATCCTGACCCATTTGACCCATGACCAAAATCTGTACATGGATGATGTCTGGAAAGAGTTGCTGTTGCATAGCGAAGCGGCTTGTAAATAAAATTAACAGGATAGGCAGGAGAGAAAAAATAACAAAGATGACCAGGATAACCAGGATAGGAATAGGATTTAAAATAAATTTGGAGTGCGGTGACTTGTCACCGCTTTGTTTAGCGGGACTTGTCACGCGTAGTGATGAATTTATTCCACAATACGCGACAAGTCGCGCTAATGAAAGCGGCAACAAGTTGCCGCACTCCAAATTCCCTATAATGCCTGCCTATCCTGTTAGGTTTTTCTTATGGCACTAAAGATAGGGCTGATTGGTTATGGTAAAATGGGAAAGATGGTCGAGCAAGCTGCCCGTCAAAAAGGGGTTGTCATTGCAGCCATTGTGAAATCCGCTTCCGAACTCACTCATGATGCCGTTAAATACGCGGATGTATGCATCGAATTTACCACGCCAACGTCCGCCATCGACAACATCAAAAAGCTGATCGAATACAAAAAGCAGATCGTTGTAGGGACAACCGGATGGTATGACCGTCTGGACGAGATTAAACAACCAATCGAGCAACAAAAAATAGGCCTTCTCTATACCCCAAACTTCTCGCTTGGGGTCAACCTGATGATCAAACTCACAGAAATCGCTACCAAATGGCTCGATCCCTTTCCAGAATACGATATCGGAGGGTATGAGTCTCACCATCAAGCTAAAAAAGACTCGCCAGCAGGGACCTGCCATTTTTTGGCGGAAGGCATTTTAAAAAATAGCACCCGCAAAAAGAAATTGGTGTACGATCCGATCCATCGGGCGAAACAACCTGATGAAGTGCATTTTGCCAGCTTGCGCTGCGGATCGATGCCAGGCACCTATTCGGTATTTTTTGATGCGCCGGAAGGAACAGTGACGATCAGCCATGCGGCACGCGACCGCAGCGGCTATGCAGCGGGCGCCGTCCTAGCGGCCGAGTGGATTAAAGATAAACAAGGGTTATATACCTTTAATGACCTTTTAAAAAGTATATGGTGAGGGGAAGAAAATGGATTTATCGGGATTGTTCACAGCAGTTGTTACGCCGTTTACTCAAGATGGGAAGCTGGATGAAAAAGGGTTGCGCGATAACATTGAGTTTCAAATCCGCGAAGGTGTAGATGGGATTGTAGCGCTCGGGACAACTGGCGAAGACCCCACGTTGACACCGGCCGAACAAGAACGGGTGATCGCCATTGCACGGGAAACTACCGCGAATCAACTCCCCCTAGTCATCGGGACTGGCAGCTACTCGACTGCCATCACGATTGAGAAAACCAAAAAAGCAAAACAAGCGGGCGCTGACGCTGCCCTCATTGTCTGTCCCTATTACAATCGTCCGACTCAAGAAGGATTATACCAACATTTTAAAGCGATAGCGCAAGCGGTCGACCTTCCCATTATTGTATACAACCATCAGGGACGCACCGGGCAAAATCTATTAACCCCCACTTTAAAGCGCATTGCCGAATTTCAACAGGTGATCGGCGTCAAAGAAACCTCCGGCAATATCAATCAGATTATGGAAGTGGTGCAGGTGTTGACAGCCTACCGCCCAAACTTCAAAATTGTTTCTGGTGACGATGCTCTGGCGTACCCGCTAATGGCGTGCGGCGGGCATGGGGTGATTAGTGTGGCTTCCAATCTCATCCCCAGCCAAATGGTCGAGATGGTAAATGCGGCTTGGGAGCAAAATTACTCCTACGCGCGCGAACAGCATTACAAATTACTTCCGTTCTTTAACGGAGAAAGTATTGAAACCAATCCGATTCCCATCAAAGCCGCGATGAATTGGTGGGGAATGCCGGCCGGCCAATGCCGCTTGCCGCTCTATCAGCTTTCTCCCGAAAACGCCAAAATCTGGAAACAGATCGTGGATCAATATCAGCCGGCCGAGTCCCGGAAATAATTAATAATAAAGAAGATGATAAGCCTGCTGCATTTTTAAAACGGTGCCGTCCTGTTGGTCCTGTTAACTCTTTCAAATTGAAATTTAATCCTCGGTCGTATTATACTTTTCGTAATGCATATGTTAATTTTTAAAAGATATTAAGTTATGCGCATAGAACTATCCGAAGCCGTTAGGCTTCTTAAAGCAGGTTTGGTCGTCGCTATCCCTACTGAAACGGTATATGGGTTAGCTGCCAGCTTGCAATCCCCTCAGGCGATCGACCAAATCTACCGCCTTAAGAACCGTCCTGATGATAATCCGCTGATCGTTCACATCGCTTCGTACGACCAAATGCGTTCCCTAGTCAAATCGTTCCCGCTCGATTTTGAGCGCCTTGTTCATGCGTTTTGGCCTGGTCCCCTGACTCTGATTTTGCCGGTTCGTGATGGCGCCATTCCCGACCGCGTCACAGCGGGACAACCCACAGTGGGGATCCGTATGCCCGCTCACGACACCGCCCTCGAAGTGATCCGCCAAGTCGGACCACTTGTTGCTCCTTCTGCTAACCTTTCTGGAAAGCCTTCCGGAACCTGCCTCGAACACATCGAAGATGACTTTGGGATTCAATTCCCCGTCCTCGACGGCGGCCCCTGCGAAGAGGGAATGGAGTCCACCATCCTTTATCCGGCTGTAACGGGCTGGAAAATCGTCCGGCACGGGGCGATCTCGGCCGAACAGATCGAAACTGTCCTAGGCTATTCTGTCCTGCCTTCCGCTGAAGAAGTAGCCAATTGGAAGAACCTACAAGCCCCCATCTGCCCGGGCCAGCGCTACCGCCATTATGCCCCGCGGGCTAACCTGGTACTAGGGTACGAAAACTACCGCGGCGCTCCAACGGTGGTGCTCGGCTTCCTAGGCCGTAGCTATCCTAACGCCAAAAAAGTGATCATTTTAGGGGATCTCGAATACCCCGAATCGATCTCCTCTGGCCTTTATGACCAGCTAAGATTGTTAGATCATCTCGGAATTGATTCTGCTTGGGTAGACTGCCAGTTTACCTCTGAGGGCATCCTACGCACGGTTCTGGAACGCCTCCAACGGGCCGCTTCTTAAGCCTTCTATTTCTTAACAAAAATTAAATAAATAAATTTATATTTTCTTAATAATTTCATAATTTTTATTTAACATTCCTCGGTTATAATTATTAGCATTATTAAATAAAAGTAATATTAATAAGTAAAACTATAGGAATAGTTATGATAGTTAGAAGCCACGGACCCTGCCCCTCTTCTCGCGGCAGCCACGCGACATCGCAAGGGTTGATGTCAAAGGTGGGAAGTAAAAAGGGAAGTTATCCTCAGAAGGGAAATGGTCACCATAAAATGGTCAAGTTTAGCGATGCGGTCGGTCAGTCGGCCCAGATACATAACTTGCCTAAGATCAAACCAGTGATCAAAGTGCCGAAAAGAGGATACCATAAGAGTGTTTCAGCCATTGCGGTTAGCAAGCTGAAAAAACCGATGCACACCATTCATAGCAATCTCGGGACGGAAGCAGCGGAAAAATTAAGCTATATGCCGGAATTGGTTTCCAACGCCATCGCAGTTGAGCACATCCTTAAGGATCGGCATGGACGTGAGGTGATGGTGCAGAGTACTCCGAGCGAAATGGCATTTTTAAGCAATTGCTTGACCACGTTAAAAGGGATCGATGGCAAAAAGTTGGATCTTCCCTATATGCAATTGCGCCGCAGCCCACCGGTTATTGAGACCGAGCAAGTGGTAGAAGCGATGAAAAAAAGTGGTAAAGACACCGATCCGCAATTGCAACGGATTTTGCTGTCGGGAACCTACGGATTTTTGCACAACCTAAAACCGGAAGAGAGCGCCATTTACTATTTATTGAATAGCCGTGCGTGCACGAACCATGATGTGTTAAAGCGGATTGCAGTGAACGAGTTCAAGCAAGGGTGTAAAGAGGCCGGAATGAGCGAAGAAGCGATTGAGGAGAAGACCACTGAGTTCTTAAGAATTTTTAATCAGTACGCAGACTTAAGAAAACCAACCCTGCTCTTCGTCAGCTACAACAAGAAGGATGCGGATGAAATCGGCTATAACTCATTGCCGTTCGGACGCCCGCACAAAGAAGCGCAAATCTCTAAGGTCTTGGGTAAAGTCTTGCGCAAAGAATATTTCTGTAAGAAAGAAGCGTCAGACCTCCAGTTGCGCGTCGTTGGATCGCAGCATGTGTTGAATCCGGACCGGATTTCGGTGGTGGATGTCACAAACCCAGCTCACTTGGACCAGTTGGGTGTGATCGAACACAGAGAGAAGAACGAATTGCCAAACAGCGTCAAGAAGCTCTTCAAAACTCACTTTTCCGCTGCAGAAATGAGCGAACGGGAAGCTCGTGAAGAAGTGCGCAAAAGAGCGAGAGAGTTTCTTACGAAGCTCGCGTAATTGTCCCTACTCAGCGACAATGGTGAGTTTCGGATTGCGCTTCTCGAGGTTAAGCAGAAATTCTGTGACTCGTGGAGCGCTGAATGCATTATTCTTGAGATTCAATCTTTCAAGCGTGGGATGGGTTTTGACCAGCTCTTCTAAGAGCGGCAAGCTTTCATCCCCGATTTGATTTCCAGACAGATTCAAACTTCTTAATCCCACGTTTCGGCAAAGATCGCGCAGCATGTGGTTGGCTCCGGCGGAGCTAATGCCATTGTCAGCTAAGGATAAAATCTGAACGGTTTTATTCTGTTTCAGGGAAGCGCAAATTTGGACGGCTTCTTGATTTCCCAGTTGATTGTGATAGAGATAGAGAGAGTGGATGGACTTATTGGTCAGCAACATTTTGGCAAGTGCCGCAGCGCATTGCGCGCCGGCTTGGTTTCCGGCTAGATTGAGTTTTTTTAACTTATGCTTGGCACCGATCGATTTGACGATTGCTGCGGCACCCTCATCGCCGCAATCGTTTAAGCTAAGATCCAGCTCAGTCAGCGATTGGTTCACTTTAACGCTGCTCCCGAGTTTTTTAGCTTCTTTCGTTTCCATTCCGATATTAAGGGTTAAAGATTCCATGACTGCCTGTTGCAATCTTAGGGTCTGTGCGACGATGTCGACTGTTTTTTTTGGACGGGAGACGTAAGAAAGATTTAATTCGCGGAGTTGTTTGAGAGGAGGGAGAGATTCGATTTTTAGGGGTGTCGGGGTTTCGAGGATATCGGGAACAAATTGTCTAAAGTGGCGCGATTCAAGACGTGATTCAAAGCGGGGCATGTTTAGGTGTGAAAGGGATCGATGTCTGGCGGAGATGTGGAGGGGGGGAGCTCGATGCGAGGGCTCTAGACGAAAAGTTAATCGGGATGGTGGGGGTGGAGCAAGATGACCGCGACCACAATACATAATCTACCTCAAATTAATAATTTAAATCACAAATATACAAAGATGAATTTTTTAATGCAATAATATACTTAAATAAATTTAGCATTATAATTAAATTATTTAGTTAATGCTTTTTTGTATCACTAGCAGCGAAGGGGATTGACTGCGATTTACCCACTGGTGATGGCACACGCTCCACTCTTTAGGGGAGAGAGATTCGCTCCAAATTAAAATTTTCTTTTGTTCTGTTAGCCCTTCCGGATGACCTGGATAGCACGTCACGCTAATCATTCCGCCCGGCTTCATCAGCCGCAACGCGGTTTTAAGGCTTACTAAGGTTGTGCTTTCGGATGTCTTGATCGATTTATCACTGCCGGGAAGATAGCCTAAGTTATATACAATCAATGAGATAGATTGATTTCTTAAATCGCTGGGAAAGTGCGAATGGCAGCCGGTCAGAAACTGAATCCGCTGAAAGACGAGTGGATCCAGACTGCGTTCTAACGCGGCGCGGGTCTTTTGAATCGCCTGGGGTTGGATATCCATCGCGAACAAGGTGCCTTGATCGGCAGTTAAACATAACTTCGCGAGAACAAGGGTGTCGTTGCCGTTGCCGCAGGTTGCATCGATAACAGCCGATCCTGGAGTGACAATTTTCCGCCAATACGAATGGGCAAGATCCAGGTGGGAGTCGAAAAGAGGGAAGGGTGTCCGCATAAACGACTTAGGGATTCTATGGATTTTTAAGGGGTATTGGGCTACGATTTTTCTCTTTAGCATAATAAAAATGGGAGATGATGACAATGAAACGTTTACTCTGCGCCCTGGCGCTTTGTTTAGGAGCAAGCACGCAACCTTTAGCCGCTATTCATGGAAAAATCGATGCGGCTCCCATCTATATACAAGTGAAGGTCAAACAAGGCGGACGGACGGCTGAAACCCTGAATCTTGGTGGCGGGCGGCTTGATGCCACGATTCAGCTTGTGGAAGACAGCGGGTTTGTCATCCGTCCGGCGGTTAACGTTGCTGGCGGAGACGGAACCTATTGGTCGGGCAATTTGGGATTCGGCTACTACATTCCGGTGACGGACCGGATCAAATTGTTGCCGACGGTCGGCGGCGCGTATAGCCATTTGCATACCTTTGTGAATGTAACCATCCCCAATCCTTTTGTTCCGGGAACGTTCCTGGTGATCCCGAATCAAAAAGAGAAGTTCGGCTCGGCCAGCTGGTTTTTGGGAACCGATATCTCCCTAAAGATTAGTGAGCAGCTCTATGTGACCGGCATTGTCCAATACGCATGGGCGCATGTTCATACCGACGTGGGATCGTTGATCAGCTCCAGTGGCAGCTCCAGCGGTTTCAATACCGCAATCGTTGTCGATTATTACTTTTGCAAGAACTGGGCACTTTCTGGCGGGGCGGCTTACAACAATAGCATGAGCAAGGAAAAGGATGGTATTTCGGCGCTTGGCTTTAAGTTAGGAATCGGGTATTACTTCTAGTCATGTGCTTTTGTTAAAACATTTTTTGAGGTGTTATGAAATTCATTATTTCGAATGCAGAATTGAGCAAACTCCTAACGAAATTACAAAATATTGTCGCCCAAAAAGCCACGATTCCCATCCTTTCAAACATCTTGATTGAAGCGACCAACGATGAACTAGTCATTACAGCTACCGACTTGACGGTCGGGATGCGCTGCTATTCGGAAGCCAAGATCATGGAAGAAGGGGCAACCACCTTGCCTGCCAAAAAATTCGGTCAGCTAATCAAAGAGTTGACCTCACCCCATATCGAACTCATTTCCAACCCACAAGAGATCACCGATATCATTGCCAATTCCTCCCATTTCAAACTGCATGGGATGAGCAAAAAAGAGTTTCCAGCGCTCCCAGATCTTTCAGGTGCCATCCAATTCAAAGTGGCCCAAAAAGATTTGAAGCGCGTCCTCTTTTCCACCGCGTTTGCGGTTTCGCGCGAAGATACCCGCTATGTGTTAACCGGCGTGTTCATGCAAATCGGCAACAGCACCGCCACCTTTGTCGGGACCGACGGCAAGCGGTTGGCACGTTCCCAGTTGCCCATCGAAATCGATCCACAAACGAAGGGTGGGTACATCATTCCGCTCAAAGCCGTGGAAGAAATGTTGAAGAATCTGGGCGAAGAAGGGGAGGCGACGGTCTATCTGATGCAAGACAAGGTAGCCGTCGAAGCAAACAAATCGATGATCATCAGCAAGCTGTTGACCGGGGAATATCCAGATGTCAACCGCGTCATCCCGGAATCGGTCCAGTTCCAAGTGACTTTGCACCGGGAGGAGTTGATCACGCTGCTCAGGCAGGTGTCGCTCTTTACCTCTGATTCTAACCAAGCGGTGCGGTTCACGTTTACCGAAGGGGAGCTTCGGCTTACCGCCATGGCTTCAGAAATTGGAGAAGGGAAGGTGTCTATGCCAGTGAATTACACCGGATCCAAATTCGATATCGCGTTCAACCCCGAATTTTTCATGGCGATCCTGCGCCATTGCAACGAGGAGTCTGTGACGTTGGGATTGACCGACTCTTATAATCCTGGTATCATTACCGAGAGCAATTCCCCAGATGAACCGTTTTTCAAAAAAAGTCCTTTGTTTGTCATTATGCCGCTCCGCCTAACCGAAGAGGCGTAAATGATTATTTTAACGCAAGGGTAAATGCAAAGGAGCAAAGACGCAAAGAAAATACAAATGTCAAATGCACTCTTTGTGTCTTTGCTCCTTTGCATTTACCCTTGCGTTAAAAATATTTAACAACGTTCAATTGATCGACATTTTAGAAATAACCCCCTCTTCTCTAAATGTTCATCAACCAAGATTATGTTTCTGCAAAAGCTCTCACTTCGCAACTTCCGCAACTACCACGATGCCGTAGTGGAGTTTTCTCCGGGCCTCAACGCGTTTCATGGCGATAATGCCCAAGGGAAAACCAGTTTGCTGGAGGCAATCTATTTTTTGATTGTCGGGCGTTCCTTCCGGACGGCAAACCTTAACGAGCTTGTCCATGAAGCGATGCCAGGCTTTCATTTGGAGGCACAGTTTGTAAAGCATGGAGTAGAGCAGCGCTTGAAAGTCAGCAGCGATGGGCGGGAGCGCAAGGTTGTCTACAATCAAACCATTTGTTCGAGTTCTGCAGCGTTGCTAGGATTATTGGCGGGGATTGTCATTACTCCAGCGGATGAACTTGTTAAGGGAGCGCCGCAAACCCGCCGGTTATTTTTGGATTTGCTGCTCGCCCAAACTGATCCGATGTATATCTATCACGCCACCCGCTATAATAAAGCACTGCAGCAACGCAACGCGTTGTTAAAGCGGCAATCGGAAGCAGGGATTGACAGCTGGGAGCATGAGATGGCGCTCTCGGCAGGCTACATGGCCCAACAGCGGCAGCGGGCGGTGGAAGAAGTGCAGGAACATGTGCATGAATTGTATGGAGTGCTGAGCGGAGAGCGGGGAACCTTGAGTGTGGAGATCAAACAAAAAAAGCCGGATGGCCAATCGGATGATCGGTGGCATACTTATTTTCAAGCGCTGTTTCGTCAATACCGGAAAAAAGAGATGCAGATCGGCTACACATTAAATGGACCGCACCGGGACGAGCTCTCGATTACGCTCAATGGAAAGGAATTGCGCTTCTATGGCAGCGAAGGGCAGCAACGCACCTGTGTGGCAGCCTTGCGGTTTGCTGCATGGCGCCGGCTAAAAGAGTTACGGGAGGAGCCGCCGCTGACGCTGATTGATGATTTAGGAGTCAGTTTGGACCGCCACCGCACCGGACGGTTACTGGAGACATTAGGAGGACTGGGGCAAGTGTTTATCACGTCGGCTGAAAAGTTTGCTTCTTCCTTCCCGATCAAACATTTTCACGTGAAAGAAGGAACGATCGAAGCATGAATAAAGATAACGAACTGGTGTCGAACCGCCGTGCTGGACACGACTACGAAATCCTCGAGACCTTTGAAGCGGGAATCATGCTGCAAGGGACCGAGATTAAATCGCTGCGCGACCATGGCGGCAACTTGCAAGATGCATACGTCAAGGTGATCAGCGGCGTTTTGTGGCTGATCGGCTGCAGCATTGCCCCATACCGTTTTGGCAATATTAACAATCATGAAGAACGGCGTGATAGAAAACTGCTGATGCATAAACGGGAAATTGAAAAGCTGCGTGTCTCACAGCAAGAGAAGGGGCTGGCGATCATCCCGCTTTCTATTTACCTTTCCAAAGGAATTGCCAAAATGAAAATCGCCATCTGCAAAGGAAAAAAAAGCCATGACAAACGTGCAGCGATTAAAGAGCGGGATGACAAGCGGCGGATGGACAAAGCGATGAAAGAGCACAGATAATGCACAAGATCAAAATCGCGTCCGTGGGAAAAACGAAAGAAAGCTGGCTTGAAGAGGCGTTTAACGAATATGTCAAACGGCTGCGCCCATCGGCTGCCATTGAATGTGTATGGTTCAAAACGGATGACCAACTTGAAACAGGGATTGCCGAAGACAGCCAGGTGATTTGCCTGGATCCAGGCGGCAGAGAAGTGGATAGCGTGCAATTCGCGAATCAATTAGAGGATGCTTTGTTAAAAGGTGGATCCCGGTTGACGTTTGTCATTGGCGGAGCAGAAGGGCTGACGCCGGCTCTAAGGAAAAACTATCCCTTGTTGCGTCTGTCAAAAATGACGTTTACCCACCAAATCACGCGCCTGATTTTGATCGAACAGCTCTATCGAGCGTTTTCCATCCTGAAAAACACCCCCTATCATAAGTGAGACCAGAGAAAGATCTCAAACAACAAATTCATTTCCTTGCCCATCCCCTTGCCCGTGCCCTTGCCCAAAAGATCTTTATGCTGTAAATGAAAAGCTCGATTTTATCGCATATCCAACGATGGGTTACAGAATGTTAGGGCACGGGCAAGGGCAAGGGCACGGGCAAGGGCATTCTGTAGTGAATTTTTTAGTTATTTAAATACAAATACTTAAATCTTCAAACCGTTATTGTTTAATAAATATTCTCAATGGTTTATGGTGAAGTTAGCACCACATCCTATTGATTCGTTCTCAAGACTTTTCGTTATTTACACCCTTCATCTTCACCGGAGACCTTATGATTGAAACGAGCGTCTTAATCATCGCCATCGCCTTCACTCTCTTAGTGGCATTTACGATCCAAGCCCTCATGTCTTTAAGGGTCACCTTGGGTAAATTAAACCGCCTCATCGATGACGCCGACCGCAAAGTCATCCCAGTCGTCGAAGACTCAGCCAAAGTCCTCGACAGCGTCGAAGGGCTCTTGAAGAATGTAGATCATAAATTGGATGATCTCGACCCGGTGTTTAAAACCTTGAATACCACCGGATCTTATTTGGATGAGAAAATGCAAAAAAATTACCGCCGGGAACTGTCTGTCAATAAAAAGAACATGGACTGGCTCGATTGGGCCATGGTCGGTATCGCTGTCTTGAATGAAGTGAAAAAAAGGAAATAGCATGGCCAAAAAAAAGCAACCAGAAGACCACACGTTAAGGAACATTTTGACCGCTTGTGCGGTAGGGGGAGCAGCTGCTTATTTCCTACCCAAATTGTTCGAACCGGAAACGTTTGACCGCCGCTCATCCCATTCTGCCATCGATAATACCTTGGATCTCCTCAACGAGATTTTTAGAGAAAAAGAAGAGGAGCGCTCGACGAAAAAACTGGTGGTAGGATTGCTTGCCGGAGCCGGTGTGGTCACGGCGACCTTGATGCTCTTTCCCAACCTCAAAAGAGAGATAAAGAACCAATTGTCTGAACACTTTTCCGCGCTTTCAGAAAAAGCTCAGGAGTTTACTTCCGAACTATGCGAAGGAAATGGCAACCTGGGACTGCTGCTACAGGCGGCAAACTATTTTATCGATGGAGTAAGCCCGGTGTTAGAGTCATCGGGACCCAGAAACAGTTCGGCAAATAAATTAAAGAAAGTGTTGGAGTGGATGATTATCGGTTTAGAGACATTACAAAAATCCCATAAAAGGAGATAAGATTATGGCGAAGAACTACAAAGATGTTTTAATTGGAGCTGCCCTAGGAACATTGCTTGGATCTATTACTAGCGTGTTGATGCCGGAAGGAAACGGTGCGAATGCTGTAAGCACCATCAAATCCGCATCCAATAAATGGTCAGACAAGGCACGTGAAGTAGCCGATGCCATCTTGGAAGAGGGAAAGGAGTGGCTGCCGCATAAATTTTCAAAAGAGCACGCGAACGATTACTGGAAAGGGATTTTAATTGGGCTCGCTTTGGGAGCAGGGTCTACCCTCATGTTCGATTCAAACTTCAGAGATAAAATCACCAATGAACTCAGCCATGGCTACAAAAACATGAGCGGGACCATGAATGGGAAGACTAAAGATCTGCTGAAGTTCATCAATAAATATGCGATCTCCCTCAACAACATGAAAGCGGCAGGCAAAAAAGTCAAACGTGCTTTGGCAAAAAAACCTACAGCTAGAAAAACGACGGTCACCAGAACGAGAACAACCACCCGCAAACGCGTTCGCGCTGCAGCCTAGTTTTAAATGGGCCATATTTCCCATATGGCCCTTCTTTTAGCTAATCGGTTTTTGGTTTGGACTAAACGCGATTCGATAATAGTGCATTGAGCCGTTCACTAAGGCGGCTCCAATCGCAATATCCACAATCCCCCGGATTTCGGGCGCAGCCCCAATGAATCTGACTAACATTCCCAATAAAATCATGCTGGCAATCAAGCCATAGAAGGGGAGGCTGTATATTTGAAAAATGCTGGCTGGAGCGGGGAGGGAATAAATCCGGTTAACGACCCGTTGCGCGGATTTGGCTAAGACGAAGCGGCCTTTCATGAAGCCGACAAAAAGACTTAAGGCAATGATCACGGCAGCAGAATCCTCTATCGCTCCCATATGGGCCACTAGCCAACTTAAAATGGGACCCGGCTGTTGAATGGCTTGCATGATCAGAGTCACTCCTAAGGGAAGCAAGATAAGGCCGCCGATGAGCCAAACGGTACCGGCTAAGATCACTAATGTTTTGTGTTGCGCTTTCAGCATAGACAATCCTTTTATAGTGTTAAAAATTTTTGCAGGTTCGCTGTTTTCTATAAAGAACAATATCGCTTTGGGATAGCGATTTTCCTGCGAAGATGAAGATTGTGTAAACCAATTGTTAAGATTGTGTAAAAATGTATTGCCCCGATTACACATTGTATACTAAGATATTCTGTTGAGAAATATTTATAACACAAATGAACCGGGAACTTAAGGTTATGAGCATCAGCCTTTCATTCGTAAGAGTGATTTTTTTATTTTTAGCCGTTTTAGTAATGACAGCCTTTACAACCACCACCTTAAATGGCGGTGTCACCTTTTTGAATGCAATTTTAGGGATCGCTAGCGGATTGTTATTTAGTGGAGTGTTAATTGTTGCGGAAACTGCATTAAGCAAATTCAACTTGCGTGCGTTTAACTTGACGCTATTGGGATTGTTTATTGGATTCTTGATGGGCCAAGCGGTGTTTCTGATTTTAGAAGCAGTCGTGGATTTATCTCACCTCACCCTATCAGCGGCTTCCATCGGATCGCTGCGTGCAGCAACCTTCCTGTTCACGACTTATTTAGGCTTGATCTTTACGGTCAAAGCAGCGGATGAGATCAGCTTAAGCATCCCATTCGTCAAGTTTAATCCTGAAGTGCAGAAGAAGAAAAATATTTTGCTGGATCCCGCTTTATTGAGCGATCCACGGTTGATCGATATCGCTTCTTCCGGCTTGTTAGACCAACGCCTGGTCTTGGCCCGCTTTGCTGTGAAAGAGCTGTTATCCCAAACGGATGTAGGGGATGAAGTCTCCAAAGCTAAAGTCCGCAAAGCCTTAGAAGTGGTGAAGCGGCTTGAAAACATTCCTGGATTGGATCTGCAATATGCGGACAACGACTTTGCTGATATCAAAGATCCGATTGCTAAACTCATCCGTCTGGCACGTTTGCTGGATACCAATTTGATCACAGCGGATATTAACCGGATCCAGCAATCCAGCATCGAATCGATTGACGGGATTAAGATCATCAATATCAATACCCTCTCGAACGCATTGAAGCCGCTCTCTCAATCGGGCGAAGTGCTGAATATCAAGATCCAGCGCTATGGGAAAGAACCACGTCAGGGAGTGGGTTATCTGGAAGATGGAACGATGGTTGTGGTCAATGGCGGCGCCGAGTATATTGGGGAGACCATTAAGTGCCATGTGTTGTCCGTAAAACACACAACCTCGGGACGGATGATCTTCTGCAATGCACCAGATGTGGGCCTGCCTGGAATGGAGCGGGAATACGCACCGTCGGTTGCAGAACATTCGCCTAAAAACTATTTTGCGGTGTAATGTCCATTATTGGTTTAGGAACCGATATCATTGAAATTGATCGAATTCAGGAAGCGCTGGACAAATATGGAATGCGTTTCCTGAATAAGATGTTCACAGAAGCAGAGCAAGCGTATTGCCTCAAGCACTCCCAGCCGGCGCGCCACTTGGCTGGCCGTTTTGCGGCCAAAGAAGCGGTCGTGAAGGCGTTAGGTTCCGGCTTTCGGGACGGCATCTCTTTTTTAGATATTGAAGTGGTGAATGATGAGCAGGGAAAGCCGCATGTGCGGTTTTCGCCTAAATTGCAACACTACACAGTGTTGCTTTCGATTTCCCACTGCAAACAGTACGCCACCGCCACCGCGATTTTAGTTGAATAAAAGGACAAACGACAGAACGACCAAAACGACAGTTGATTAAATTGGATCTGAAAACTGTCGACTTTCTTTAGTCCTTTTGGTCGTTTAGGTCCTTTGGGTCGTTTTGTCGTTTAAGCCTGTTGCTTAAATGCCCTTCGGAATATAGAACGTAATGCTTAACACCTGCGCCCATTTGGGGACGTTGCGTGCATACACCCGGGCTTCATACCCCACCGTCACGCAATGGTAAGTGAACCGCACGCCTAAATCCAGCGCGCGGTATTTAAGCGGGCCATAACCAGGAAACGCTTCGATAACAGGGGGGAAGGCTTGATGTCCCAATCCCAATAACCCATCGGTGTAAATGGCGAGCCGGTACATATCCCACCAGTTCCGTTCCCACTCTAGATGGCCATGCAGCCAGGGCGAACGACGGTGCGATACTCCATACCCAAACAAACCCCAGGTATGGGTGGTCCAGAAAGGGCCGCACGATTGCTCTTTGCCGACAGCCACATGGAATTCTGCGTTGGAGAACCCTTGATGAAACGTACTCGGATCAAAAACAGCCGCCCGCGGGGCGTACGACAAGGTCGTCCCGACTGCTAAACTGACTGGATAGAGGGCAGTCACATCGTTCATGAGGAGATAGCGTCCAGTGAACGCATATTCATTCACAAACCCATTATTTTTATGGGTGTTCGCGAATCCCCATTCGGCTTCGAGGCTCCAATCGGGTGTCGGAGAGATGGCGACGCTTAGATCGAAAAAATTATCGTTGGAGGAGTGAGGGAGCGATGTTCCAGCGCTGTCGATGCGGTCATAATGTTGATAGCTATAGGAGGGACGGATTTCAAACAATTTGTCTTTGCCAAACCACGGTTGAAGCTGTGTCGCGCACAGCGCGCACGGCAAGGCAAGCCCAGCAAAAAGGAAGTGTCGTATGGGTCCCAGCATCACTGTTCCTCGCGTGCAGAAAGCCATCGCTCAGCCTCTAAAGCGGCCATGCAGCCGGTCCCAGCGGCAGTGATCGCTTGGCGGTAGTGAAAATCGGCGCAATCGCCGGCAGCGAAGACGCCTTTGATGTTGGTGAGTGTGGTTCCTGGATGGACTTTGATGTAGCCGTTGTCGTGCAGTTCGATCTGCCCGCTTAAAAAGGCGGTGTTCGGGGTATGTCCCACGGCAAAGAATAAGCCGGCGGCTTCCCTTTTTTCTTCTACCCCGGTCTTTAAATTTTTGACTGTGACCGATCTGACGATATGATCCCCTTCCACGCGTGTGACAACGCTGTCCCAAAGGACTTCGATTTTATGGTTTCTTTTCACACGGTTGGCCATGATTTTAGAGGCGCGTAGTTCGTCGCGGCGATGGACTAAGTAGATTTTGCTGCCATAGTTGGTCAGGAATAACGACTCTTCGCAGGCCGAATCGCCGCCGCCGATGACATAGAGCGGTTGATTGCGGAAGATGGGGGCTGCGCCATCGCACACTGCGCAGGCGGTAACTCCTTTTTGCCAGAACTCCCCTTCGTGAGTGCCTGGAATATCGAGGGTTTTGGCTGATGCTCCGGTAGCAATGATGATCGATTCGGCTTGATATTCAGCGTTAGAAGTTCTGACGACAAACGGATGGGTTTTAAGGTCGCAAGAGATAACATCTTCGCTAATCACTTTGGTGCCGAATTTTTCAGCCTGCTTGCGCAGTTTTTCCATCAATTCGGGTCCGGAGATCCCTTCAGGAAAACCGGGGTAATTTTCAACGTCGGTCGTGGTCATGAGCTGCCCTCCGGCGGGGCCGCTGTAGAAGCCTTCAAAGAGGAGTGGAGCTAAATTGGCGCGGGCGGCGTAGAGTGCAGCGGTAAAGCCAGCAGGCCCCGAGCCGATAATGATGAGTTTTACTTTTTCGGTCATTTAAAGTCTCTCCTTGGGAAAAAGAACATTTTGCCTTGAAAACCGGATAAAAAACAAGGACCATCAGGACAAATAAAGCTTAATGTCTTGGTCCTGTTTGTCCTGGATGTCGTGGATGTCCGGTCTGTGTCTTGATGGTGGATTGGGTGCAACGTAAAAATTAAGAAGATTAATCCCTCACAAGTTCCTAAATTAAAATAGCTTTTTTATTATAATTATATTAAACTATACCTGCGGTTTGCGCGGGAGGTGTGAAAAGCAAAAAAATGGCGGGATTGTTTCGCAGATTATTCAACATTTATCCAGGTGAAGAGAAGCATGCGGCGCTGTTCGCTTGCCTAGCGTTTATCTGGGCACTGGGGGTCTCTTGCGGAACCAAGTTTTCCGACGCCTTGTTTTTGATTCATGTCGGTGCCGAATCGTTGCCAACAGCTTACACGCTGACGGCATGCAGCTTGATTTTAGGGTCGAGCTTCCTTCTTTATGCGTACCACCGCTATTCGCCGTACCAGGTGTTCTCGACGATTGTTTCGGTGGCTATCCTTTTTTATGCTTCGATTAGTGCCTGTCTCTACTTCGACCTAAAAATTGAATCCCAAGCCTTATGGTTTACGCTGCGCGTCTTTGCCTACCTCATGTTCTCCGTCGTGATCACCAGCTACTGGCTCTTTGTCGATCAATATTATCACTTGCAGGATGCTAAGCGCCTTTACACACTGTTCAATACGGTCGTGTTTTTTGGGTTCGCTTCGACGGGTTTGATCATGCAGACAGGCCTGCTGAACTTAACGCAGCTCATTTTGATGATTTTGTTCTTCTTCACGCTCACCCTGATCGTGATGAGCTATATCGCCCGGAAAGTTGTCCCAGTAGCGGACGATACCGCTTCCGAAGTCAGCATCATGCATGACCAGCCGAGCATTAAACAGATCGGGCGGTCGGTTTTCGCCTCAAAGTTCACCGTCTTACTGATGGCGAGCAACTTTTTGATGTATGTGCTGATCGTCATCAACGAATTCAACTATTGGTCTGCTTTTGACCATGCCTTTGATACGGCGGCGCACGTGGCAAGCGGCGAACAGGGGACTGACGCCAGTTTGACGCTATTCCTAGGAAAGCTGATTACGGCCGTCGGAGCGACCAATTTATTCTTCGGCTTGTTTATCTATAGCCGGTTGGTGCGCCGGTTTGGCGTCACTAGCTTGGTGATTGTCACGCCGCTGCTCCTATTACTGGTTTTCAGCGGTCAGCTATTCAGCGATAGTTTGCTTTTTCCGATTATGGGCTATTTTGTATCGGAAGGGACCTTCTATGTCATTGACGACAGCAATTTTAATCTGCTGCTTAATGCTGTTCCGGGCAAAGTCAAATATAAAATTCGGATTATTATCGAATCGTTTTTCGAACCGCTTGGCATGCTTGTGAGCGCCTTGATTTTATCTTGGGAGCCTATGGACAGCCGCTTATTAGGGTTCATCTTAGCTGGCTGCTGGCTGATCTTGATTTTAGGCGTACGCTCCAACTACCTTCAGGCGCTGTTCAGCAACTTATCGGATAGCGCCATCCACTTCCAAAGGACGGCGCAGCAGTGGTTGCAGCACATGAAATTTAAAGAGCGCAAAACTGCTGAAAACAAGCTGCTATCGATCTTAAAACACGATGATCCTTCCTCCCAATTGTTTGCCATCGATGGGTTGCTCTCTTTTGAAGATATCACCGTGTTGAAAAAAATGATGCAGCTTGCCGATCACATGCAAGTGGCGACGAAAATCAAGTTTTTGGATTTGATTGGACAAAGCCCTTTTGATACGGAAGGGGTGGTGCTGGACCATTTGCATCACTGGATTTTGGATGAGAATGATATCCGCCTGACGAGTGCGATCTATTTTTATTTAGCGAAGCGGGGATTGCTCCATCCGGAAAAAGTAAGCAACGATTTGCGCAATCCTGACCTCATCATGCAAGGCGCTGCGATTTTAGCGTTGAAACAATCTTCTGCGGCACAATCGCTGCCGGCGCTAACGATCAACCGGACAATGGCTTTGCAGCATTTGCATGAGCTGCTGAACTCGGAAGATGAGGATAAAATCTGCATGGCGCTGACGTTGTTGGGAGTCGAGCCGCTCACCCAAAATGTCGATTTGTTGGTTCCCTATCTAAAAAATCCTTCGCCGCAAATCGCGCGCACTGCCGCCCAATCGATTGCGCAAATTATCGACGAAGAGTCGTTCCGGTCGGCGCCCTTGCTGATTTCGATGCTTAATACCTCCAACGACTCGGAGTTCCGGATCGCCTGCTTAAAAGCGCTGGGCAAAATTATCGATTCCACTCTTGTGCGCGACATTTTGACTGCCAGTGCGCACTTTAGACCGAATGAACGCCGCCTGACGGAGCAGATCATCATTAAAATGGGACTGCGGACTGTGCCGGTGCTCTTGGCTGTGACCAAAGATACGACGCTGCCTGATCGCTGCCGGACCTTAGCAGGGCGGACATTGGGTATTTTAGCTTTGCCGCAGCTGCATGCCAATTTGGGCGAGATAGTCCATAATGAAATTGAGCGCGCCTACTTCTATTTTTATCATCACCACACGATCCAAGCACGCTATCCAGAAGTGGACTTGTCTGCCTTAAAAGATGCGCTACTGACCGGATATCACTCGGTAATGGATTTTATCATTCAGATTTTGGGGGTTGCTGGATCCGTCGAAGATGCAGAATTGCTGTCCCGCTCGTTGCGCAGCCCAAACTTGAAAGTGCGGGGGCAAGTGCTAGAAACGCTAGAAAAAACATGTGATACGAAAATCTTTTTGATGCTGCAGCCGCTCGTGTCCGAACAGCCTTTAGAGGAGAAATTGCGTAGTTATATTCGCAGTGGATATAAGCCGCTGACTCTGACTGAGCTGCTTGATCGCATGGCAGAATCCCCCTCGCAAGCGGACCAAATTATGTCAGCGGCTTTAAAATACCGGCTGAATGTGCCAAACTGGCGCGAATCCCTAAGAAAACAGATGGCATCTAATGAAGAGTTATTCCATCATTTTGCATTTGAATTGCTAGAAGCTTAGTATAGATATAAGAATTATGAAAAAACAAACCTTGATCGACAAAGCCTTTTTGTTAAAACGGACAACGCTGTTCAACGCGCTCGATCTGGATTTGCTGTTGGCGATCGCGGACAAGCTGGGAATGGTGCAGTTTGATCCAGGCGAAGTGATCTTTCCGATCAATCAAGATGCCCATCGGATGTACTTCATTGCTAAAGGCACCGTGCTATTGAAAGATGCCCAGCAGCAGGTGTTAGCGCGCTTGTCGGTCGGAGATTACTTTGGCGATGAAGCGCTCTTCAATGAAAAACCGCGCGGATATGAAGCGGTCAGTGAAGGGGATTCCCTCTTGCTGACCTTATCCAAAAGTCATATGGCAATGATTCTGGCTGAATTTCCTCCGGTGGCGATGAGCTTTCTACAAGTCTACGCCTCGCAAATTCCTTATCGCACACGCCGCGACCAGGAGCCATTGCCATGAACATCCGCAACCGGCTCCTGACATGGTTGTTGCCGACAATGATCATCTTCGTGGCGGTGATCGCTTATTTCTTCTACCTCAACTGGTACCAAGAGATCATGGCGAGCTTCCGCTCACGCCTCCAAACTGTCGTTGTCAGCAGTGCCAAACTGCTGGACCCGCAAGATATTGCCTGGATCCGCCAGCATCAGCACGAACCGCATATCACCAGCAGTCCCACCTACCAACGCACCTACCGCAAGCTGCACGAGATCATGGAAACCCTTCCCATTTCCGATTTGTATGTGATCAGCATCGAACCGGTTAAAAAAGGGGAGCCAGTTCTATTAGATAAGCCGGTAGACGAACAAAATAAGATTTACGATGGAATCGATAAAAAATATGCGTACCGCCAGGTATATATTTTGGATGCCGGCGCTTCTGATCCTAACTTGCCGCGCCAGCCCGATTTCCAACGTCCGGGGGATTACGACTTTAGCGAATCGCAAGAGAACAACCTTTATCTGACTAAAGAACCCTTTGTGACGCCGATCTACGAATCGATCAACCAAACCCGCTACATGACAGCGTACGCCCCTGTGATTGACGACGACGGCAAGGTGGTGGCGCTTGTTGCCGCTGACGTGACCCTTAAAGTGATCGATGAAAAATTGCAGCGGGCGCTGGGTGTCATTCTTCTGTGCTCCGGTGTGATCATCTCCCTCCTAGCGGCTACAATTGTGTTCATCGCCACCAAAATCAGCGAACCCGTTGAAAAACTCAAGACGGCGGCGCTGTCGCTAGCGGCAGGGGAGTATGGCGAAACCATCCACGTCAAAGGCCCGAAAGAGATCGTGGAACTCGCCAACACCTTGAATACCCTCAGCGAATGCCTGCAAGAACATATCGCGCGGCTGCGGGAAAGCTCTATTGCCCGGGAACGGATGTATGGCGAGTATGAATGCGCCTTGCTGCTGCAGCACCATATGCTGTTTAAGGTAGTGGATGAGTATGCGAATCCCCGTTTGTCGATGAAGCTGTTAAAAGTGGCTTCATCAAATATTCCACAAGGACTACTGTTAAAAATTCACGATGCATCAGGCAAAACCCATATTGAATGGATCGAAGCGGACGAACCAGGCTTCTACGGGATTTATGAACTTCTGACTTCTCAGCATCAAACCCATTATCCTAGAATTCAGGCGTTGATTGATCCGGCCGAGTCGATTCAGTTCAAAGCTCAACAAATGGAACCTCCGCTGGTTTGGTGCGTCAAAACTCAAGGGTTTGTCGCGGAAGAGGGGTTAAAAATTCCTCTCCATCAGGGGGATTTGATCTTTTTCTTCAACCGCTCTTTTGCCAGTCAATTCCAGCACCAACAGCAGATCCAGGAGTGGTTTGCCAAGGTTCTCCGACACTTCGCGGCTGAGAATCTTGACTCGATTGCCACGATCCTATATAATGAGCTTAACTTCCTGACAAACAAACAACATGTAGAACAGGACATGTATATTTTTTGTGTTAAAGTGGAACAATCTCAGTTAACGCTTCCGGCACAGTCAGTGCCAAGCTCCTCCCTGCCGACACCCCGATGAGGGTATTCTATTTTGCCTCTACATTTTTTTACGATTAGGCATCACCTAACCTTTGACAGCCTTTGGCTGTAAAATTAAAATATTTGGATTATCGGCAGGAGTATCCATGGATCTTCAGATTGTCAGTGCATTTGTCCTTTACTTTTGTATCCTTGTAGGGATTGGACTATTAGCCTCGCGTAAACATACGAGTGAGGCGGACTTTATGGTGGGAAACCGTTCCTTGAATTTTTGGGTCACCGCTCTATCGGCTCACGCTTCCGATATGAGTGCATGGCTCTTTATGTCTTTTCCGGCATTCATTTTTGCGGCGGGTCTTCCCAAAATTTGGATCGCCATCGGACTGTTGCTGGGCATGTTCCTCAACTGGCAATTTGTAGCCACGAAGCTACGGATAGCGACCGAAAATTATCAATGCTACACGTTGGCCACCTTTTTTGAGCGTCGTTTTAATGATCGCACAGGAACCATCCGCATTTTAGCGGCCTTAGCGGGTGTGATCTTTATGACCTTCTATTTGTCCGCAGGGTTGATCGCAATGGGCTTTTTACTCGAATCCCTGTTCGGGATCGACTACCATTGGGGGATTCTCTTTGCCACGTTAGTGGTGGTCATTTACACCTTTACTGGTGGCTTTGTTGCGGTAGCGTGGACCGATATGTTCCAAGCGATTTTTTTATTAGGCGTAATCATTCTCGTTCCCATCTTGGCATTCACCAAAACGGGTGGCGTGGCTGAAATCCAGCACTATGCTGAAGTTAAAGGGATTTCGTTCGACCTATTTGAAGATTATTCGTGGAGGAGTCTTTTTGGGGCTCTCAACCTGGCTGTGGGATGGGGGATTGGCTACTTTGGCATGCCGCATATTATTACGAAGTTTATGGGGATCAAAAGTGCGACCGAAATGCATAAATCGAAATATTTAGGCATGTCGTGGCAGTTTTTGGCGATGAGCGCCGCGGCGGCAGTGGGCATTGTGGCAATCGCCTATTTTCCAGATGGATTGCCAAAAAACGAGCTTGTCTTTGTCGAAATGGTGAAAAGCTTGTTCAATCCGTTTGTGATTGGATTTTTATTGTGCGGCGTCATTGCGGCTAACATGTCGACGATGGATTCGCAAATTTTGGTATGTGCGTCCATTATTTCGGAAGACCTTTATAAATATGCGTTTCATAAGACAGCGACGTCGGCTCAGATTTTACGCGCATCCCGTTTAGCAGTGGTCGGTGTATCGTTGTTTGCCTTAGCGATGGCGAGCACGAAAAGTCAAACTGTGGCAGATACGGTGGTGTTTGCGTGGACGGGGTTAGGCGCTTCCTTTGGGCCTGCGGTCATTGCAGCGCTCTATGGCAAGCAGGTGAACCGATTTGGCATTATTGCCGGTATCCTTGTTGGCAGTGTGATTGCTGGGACGTGGTGGTGGATTAATCCGTATCTGACCGATTTTCCCGTGATGGCGATGATCCCTGCGTGTGTGTTAAGCTTTGTCTCCATTTTTGCTGTGTCAGCGCTCACGCGCGGCTGCTGTGAAGAGGTGACGGGGTAATGGACAACCACGACGCAATCGATCAGGTGAACCAACAGTTTTATGATCAGCATGTCAGTGCGTTTGATCGATTGCCTTTTCCAGATTACGTTCCTGCGCTGATGCAAACCTATTTACCCAAGCTACCCGGCAAACGGCTGCTAGAGATCGGCTCGGCAACCGGTGCCTTTGCGAAGTGGATAGAATCGTTAGGTTTTTCGGTGTTGTGTTTGGAGCCTGCTCCCAAGATGGCTGAGAAAGGACGTTCCCAAGGATTAACGGTGATTCAAGCCACCATCCAAAACTACCAGCCGCAGGAACTGTTTGATGGGGTCGTGGCGTTTTCTTCCTTGATCCATGTTCCAAAGACAGAATTTTCAGCACAGCTCAAAAAAATTGCCGCGTGCTTGCAACCTAACGGGTTATTTTTTATCAGCCTGCTGCTTGGCGCCCACGAAGGGCTTGAAGATCCGACTGATTCAGGGCACCACCGTTATTTTGCGCATTACACCCGTTCAGAGCTGGAAGCCCTTCTTCAGCATGATTTCCGCATTCTAGAGGAGAAAATCGTCGACATCGACAAGATGAAAAAGCAGTTCATTCTGATGGTCCTAAAACCCAAAAATTAACAAGATGGGCAGGATAAAAATGAAAATCATGTTCTTCATGCTGTTTGCGATTCATATCTTTACATCCTGCCTATCCTGTCGCCGAAGGCGATCCTGCTTATCCTGTTAAATTCCTAGCGGCCTCGGATGCGGGAAATTGCTGTATTTGATACAGTAAAAAAATATGTTTGCGCCGCTTAGCTTTTTGATCATCCTCTGCATCATCTCCATCGTGGCACTCATCGCCGAACGGGCAAAAATCTCTTTTCCGATCGCCTTCATTGTTGCGGGAATTTTACTCACCTTGATCCCTGGCATGCCTTTGACTCCGGTCAATCCGGAATTCATTCTCGTCATTTTTCTCCCTCCCCTCCTCATGGAGGCGGCGTACTCTACCTCTTTGCGTGACTTGCAATTTAACGGACGTCCGATCTTTTTATTAGCCTTTTTGTTAGTCATCGTAACGAGCTTTTCAGTAGGGTACGTTTACTACGGCATGGTACCGGATGCGACGCTTGCACTGGGAGTGGTCTTAGGCGCCATCGTCTCTCCGCCTGACGCGGTTGCAGCCACGGCGATTCTAAAAAAAGCCCACGTGCCTAAACGGGTCGTGACGATTCTGGAGGGGGAGAGCTTATTAAACGACGCTACCGGATTGGTCCTGTACAAATTTGCGGTGGCAGCCGTCGTAACCGGCAGTTTCCACCTCTTGCCGGCCAGTGGCCTATTTCTCTGGATGGTCATTTCCGGCGCAGCAATCGGAGCCGGAGTAGGCTGGATCTATATGGCGCTCTTTCCGCGCATTCAGGAACAATCGGTCGAGATCCTCGCTTCCTTTATTGTACCTTACGTTGTGTATATCCTGGCTGAAATGTTTGACAGCTCGGGGGTTCTCGCTGTGGTGACAGCCGGATTAGTGGTGGGGTGGTATGGACCTGAAAAATTCAGCCACACCTATCGTTTAACGGCAGAAGCCATTTGGAAGATGGTCGTCTTCGTTTTAAATGGGCTGGTGTTTCTGCTGATTGGATTGGAATTCCCATCCGTGCTTTCGAATTTGTGGAATTATTCCCCTGCTACTTTGCTGTGGTATGCCATTGTCATTAGCGTGACGATGATTGCGGTGCGGATGGCTTGGGTGTTTTTTGGAGCCTATGTCATCCGGTTTTTGTATCCCGCGTGGCGTAAAGTTGATCCTTATCCGGCGTGGCAAAATGTATTTATTATTGGCTGGATCGGCATGCGTGGGGTAGTCTCTTTAGCGATCGCCCTAGCGTTGCCCTATACGCTGGCCGATGGATCGCAGTTTCCCGACCGTTCTTTGATCATCTTCTTAGCGGTCGCGGCGATTTTTGTGACGCTCGTGCTGCAAGGATTGACACTTCCCTGGATGGTCCGCCATCTGAAATTCAAATTTAACTCGCATGTCATCTTCGAAGATTGGCACGCCCGTGTGACCGCCACCAAGCGCGCGTTGAAGCGATTAGAAGAGTTGGCCGCGGAGCCCGAAACCTACTTGCCGGCGGTCGAACGGGTCCAAAGTTTATATCAAGATAAACTGAAATCGTTAGGGGATGGACCGAATACCCCGCTGGTCGATCCCGAAATGCCCGATTCCAACAACCACCCGATCATCCAGGCTGAACATAAAGTATGGAAAGAGGTGTTGGAAACCGAAAGGGAAACCGTTGTTTCGTTGCGCAAAGCGTATACGATCGGCGATGATGTGATGCGGCAAATTTTACATGAAATCGATGTATTAGCTAACCGGGTATACTAAAATGAGCAAAAAAACAGTCAAACGGTGTTTCTGGGTGCCTGAAGGCAATGAATTGTACACGCGCTATCACGATGAAGAGTGGGGGCGTCCGGTCCATGACGATAAGATCCATTTTGAGTTTCTGATCTTGGAGGGAGCGCAAGCAGGTTTGAGTTGGGAAACCATTTTAAAACGGCGCGCCGGCTATGCAAAAGCGTTTGCTAACTTCGATTGGGAAAAGGTTGCCAAATTCGATGTAAAGAAAGTGGAACAGCTCATGCAAAATGAGGGGATTATTCGCAATCGGGCGAAAATTGAGGCGGCAATCAATAATGCCAAGCGGTTTAAAGAGGTTCGTAAAGAATTCGGATCATTCGACAACTATATTTGGACATTTGTCGGCGGCAAAACACTTGTGAACCGGCCGAAAGACAGAAAAGAGATGAAAGCCGAAACCCCCGAATCACGGGCCTTAAGCAAGGACCTCATCAAACGGGGGTTTAAGTTTGTCGGCCCCACCATCATGTATGCACACATGCAAGCAGTGGGACTCGTGAATGATCACACGACCGACTGTGACTTTCGTTAAGACGATAAGTATTGTCCTAAAGCCAGAATCACAGCGTTGGTTCCATGCAGCAAGAACACGCCGCCTGGAGTGATCGCTGCGCCAAGTGAAGCGACTAAAATTGCAGGAGCCACGAC
>JAGVLX010000131.1 GCA_020054065.1 Parachlamydiales bacterium
CGAGCTCTCCATTGCCGAGCAGGCCTTACTCCTGCAAAGAATGCGGGAAAATCAGGCGATCCGCCCCTGGGATCTGATGAAAATGCGTTTCTGGAAGCTGTTATTGGATAAGAATCCGCTGGCTGGACCAGCGGTTTCTAAAGCAGTTGCAGTGGAGCGCACCAAGCTTCAGGTCTTGATGGATCTTTCGTTAATGCCGCTCATCATTTTTGGACGGGCTGGATTAAAGATCAGCAAGCTGGCAAAATACCTGACGATTAAGATCCCTTCGGTTGGTTTGAGTGCTGCTAAAACCTTCTTAGTGGAAACCCTACCTAATCTAGCGGATGCGTTGGTGTCAAAAGTGGCGACAATGGTGAGAAAAGGATTCAAAAAGGCTGGACAGTTGGTTTCTCCGCTGGTTAACCGTGTCGTCAATGGGGCTTTACGGGTGTATGCGCCGGTGCGTAAACTGGCTGCTGCCGTGGAAACCCGAATTCAAAATGGACTGGAAAGGGTAAAAAAGGTTGCGAAGCAGATTGAAAACCGCTGGGAGAATATGAAGGCGTTTGTCAACCAGACTGTGGATCCAATTATCCGTCGTGCTGAAGACCAAACGGCGCGGATGAATCGGTTTGTCGAAGAGCAAGTGGCGCAAATCCGTGCGTTCTTCGAGCGGAACACCGAAACCTACGTCAAGAAGCCATTTCAAGTGGTGGTGCAGAATACCACAGCGGCAGTAACTGCAGTGGCGGTGCCGATGGTGGCGTTGTTCCATCCTTTGATGCTAATGGCTAAAAACAGCTTCCAGGCGACGGTTAAAAGGGGAAAAAAGAATCAATCAAAGTTTAAGAAGTTCATGCAGAAATGTGCTTCGCCGATGCGGAAATTCTATGTGAAAGCAAACCGGTTTGTGGTGGCCGAAGTGAAATATTTCGCATCCCTTTTCGTCATGCTGATGGGATGGATTGCGGGATTAATGAACAAGCTCGCGCAAAAGCTGTTGCAGTTATCGTTTAAACTTGGTCGGTTTGCCTTATTTGTAGGGTACTGGGGCTTCATTGGTGTGAAAAATTCGCCATGGATCTTGTACCGTACGATTGTCGGGCTGCCGCAAGCGTTCTATCAACTTGCCCGCTACGCCTTCCAGAAATAAACTACAGGACATCCAGGACACACACGACATTTAGTCCTGTTTGTCGTGTGTGTCCTGGATGTCCTGTTTGTCCTGGTCCTTTATTTTTGTTCTTCTGTATCGCGGAGGCGAGTATACGCCTCTTTGGCGGTGATGGTTTTGAAGTCGGAGACGATCACTCCGCACGAAATGACATACTTTAATGCTTCATCCACCTTCATGTCTAAAAAGATCAGGTCATCCCGTTTCACCAGCATCAAAAAGCCAGAGGTAGGGTTCGGCGTTGTCGGCATAAACACGGCCAGCCGATTTCCATGCATCAACCCTTCAATATTGTCTTTGGTAATGAATCCGACACTATAAGAGCCGGGATGGGGAAACTCCACTAATACCACTTGCTTGAAGGAAGACGTTTTCGATTGAAACAACGTATTCACAATATCCTTGCTGGTCTTATAGACCCCGCCCACCATCGGAATCCGATGAATGACGAATTCCCCCCAGCGAATAAAATAGCCAGTCAAAAAGTTGCTGGCGATCGCCCCGAATAAAATCATAAAGCCGAATAGGAACACCAGCACCAGGAATTGGCTGATGATTTGCCGGACCTGGTGCTCAGTAAAGATCCAAAATCCGTGTGTAAGCACATTATAGCGGTCAAAAATCGCTTCGACCACGCCGGAAAAGGGGGTTGTCAACAAGTTAAAAATGAAGGTGACGATAAGCAAAGTCAAGGCAAGAGGAAGAAAAAGAAAAAGTCCGGTCAGAAAATAACGTTTCATTCCACTCTCACGGTTTCCATGATCCTAAATCTCCACGGCAACAGGGCATCCTCGCCAGCGTAATCAATCCCCACCCGAGGAGATGCCACAATTTCAGCCTCAGAAAATTGGACGCCACGGTCCTCAATCCAAATCAAAGGGCCGGTTAAGGGTAATCCATTGTGGAGTGTATCGATCTCGAGCGCTTGTGTCAATGTTCCCGGTCCGGCAGTCAGTTTTTTTAAGTTATCCGTTTTACGCCTAGAGTACATAGCCTCAAGGCCCCAGAGCGGTTTGATCGCCCGGATCAAGATCGCATGGGGAATCTCTGGTTGATTGGTGACGACATTGAAGAGGGAATGGATCCCATAGCAGCGGTAAACGTAGCTGATGCCTCCGCGGTGAAACATCACTTCGTTCCGTTTCGTCCGGCGGTTGTTGTACGCATGGCTGCCGCGGTCTTCGGGACCCCGGTACGCTTCCGTTTCGGTGATCATTCCACCGGTCAACACGCCGCCGATCGTCGAGATCAAACATTTACCTAAAAGAGCCTGGCTAAGTCGGAGCACGTCATCCGACTGGTAAGTCTTGAGGGGGATTGGTTTTGGCTTTTTGGGATTGGGAGGAATCATCACTGCTTCCGTTTTTTCTTCCCTTGCGAATGGCTCTTCTTTTTCCGAGAAGGCTTTTTGATTTTTTTGGGACCAAAGGAATTTAGCGGCGGCTTTTTGCTGACTTTTTTCTTCGCTTTTTCAACAGGCTTTTCTTTGCGGACGTGTTCTTTATGCTTGCGTGGATGTTCTGTGATCAAGAACCACTCACTTTCCGCCAAGATGAAATCAACGCTTTTCAAAGACACCTTAATGCGTTGGCCCGGCGCATACAATTTTCCAGTGCTGCGGCCGCGCAGGTTCATCCGTGCTTCATCGTAAATGAAATAATCTTCTTCCAATTCGGATACATGCAAAAACCCTTCCAGCATAAGATCGAGCACTTCAAACGTGAGTCCAAATGGCTTGATCCGGGTCACCACCGCTTCGAATTCCCGCGCGGGGTCTGCATCGTAGAATTTTTTTAGCAGGCGCAGTTTCTTCAACAGCACCACGCTGCTTTCAGCGCGGGCGCTAATCCGCTCTTGCTCGGAACATAGCGTGGCAATGTGGTGAAGATCTTCCCGGTCCCCTTCCTGTCCAAACAAAATCCGGTGCACGACTAAGTCGACATACCGGCGGATGGGAGAGGTGAAGTGGCAATAATGGGTGAGCCCTAAACCATAGTGGCCGATGTTTTCGGGAGAATAAACAGCCAAGCGCATGCGCCGGATAAAACTAGTTGCAAGGTACGGTCCAAAGGGGGTATCCAACGCTTTATCGAACATCTTTTGCAGTTCAGCGGATGTGGGCTTATCGCTCAAACGGAAACCAAAGGCTCCTGCCAGCACAGCAAAATCGCGCATATTCTCTTCGGCAGGCTCATCGTGGACGCGATAGGTGATATCTTTCCCCTGATTACTTAAATGCCACGCGACAATTTCGTTGGCTTTAAGCATAAACTCTTCAATCATCTGATGGGTGATGTCATACGCAACATAATCGGTTTTGACCGGCTCACCTTTTTCGTCGACAACAACAACGAGCTCCGGCAACGAAAATTCGATGCTGCCCCGTTCATATCGTTTTCGTTTAAGCAGCTTGCACAGCTCGACCATCAGATGTAACGTTTTTGCATGGGGATTTTTTTTACGTCCTTCAATGACATCAAATGCTTCGCGATAAGTGAACCGTCTGGCGCTCTTGATATACGTCCGGGCGATCCGGTAGTTCATCATATTGCCCATGGGATCGAAATCAACAAATACCGATGAGGTTAAGCGGATGACATTCGCCTTTAAGCTGCACAAGTTGTCAGAAAGTTCCCGTGGCAGCATCGGCAAGGCAAAGCCCGGAAAATAGGTGGAGTTGCACCGTTTGCGCGCTTCCACATCCAAAGCAGAATCAGGCCTGACATAATGGCTGACATCGGCGATATGCACCCCTAAGTGGTAATTCCCAGCGCTGTCTTTCGTCAAACTAACGGCATCATCAAAATCTTTAGCGGTGTCTGGATCGATCGTAAAACATTCGATGTTCCGCAAATCTTCCCGCCCTTTCAAATCTTTGGCTGAAACTTTGCTGCCGAATGCTTCCGCTTCTTGAACGACGCGGGAAGGGAAATCAGCGCGCAGCTCATACTCTTCGATCGCAGCCGGAATATCACACGATGGATCTTCTATATGCCCCATGATATGCGATAATTTGGCCGTTGCTTCTGTTTCTTTAGATCCCCAATCAATCACTTCCATCACGATCCGGTCGCCCGCCCGCAAGGTGAGATCGTTGGCTGCTTGCACAATGACCCGCTTGGAGGTCCCTAGCAGGGGAACATAGGCAATGATATCGCCATCAAGTTCGATTTTTTTCACAATTCCCGCAATATGGGTGCGGCCCCGTTCGAGAATGGAGATCACCTTGCCTTCCGGCCCTTTTTCGGACACCGACTCGGTGTTGACGGCGACTTCAACAGTGTCTCCATCCACCGCATTCATGGTCAAATGTTTAGGGATGAAAATGTCTTCATCGTACATGCGCGTATTCTCAGGCTGCAAAAACCCGAAACCGCGCGGATGCACCCTTAAGATCCCGGTGACAATCTCTTGCCCTTTGCGTCTAAGAGTGTAGCGGCCATTCGCCAACTCAAGCGTTCCTTCTTTGATCAACTCAGCTAAAATGGCTTTCACCGTGTCTTTGTGCTGGGGAGGAAACCCTAACCGGGTCATGAGTTCGGCAAATGAAAGGGGAGTATATCCCTTACCCTGAATGAACTGTTGGACAACCCGTGTCAGATTTGTTGTCAGTTTATCTTCAAATTTTTTCTTTGGCATAAACTAAGATTTTAACAGAGAAGCTATTTATATTATATAGATGCTTTAAGGTCGGTTATGATAACCTATTCAAAAAATTTACCCCATCATGAGTATGCAAAAGAAAAAATATGAACCGCAACTGATCGAACCGAAATGGCAGAGCTATTGGCAACAGCATAAGACTTTTAAGGCAAGTGAAGATCCAGCTAAAAAAAAGTATTATGTTTTGGATATGTTTCCCTTCCCATCAGGATCTGGACTGCACGTGGGTCACGTGGTGGGATATACTGCAACCGATATCCTGGCCCGGTTCAAACGGC
>JAGVLX010000001.1 GCA_020054065.1 Parachlamydiales bacterium
AAATCCGGCTGTAAAAGCGCAGTTTAAAAAAGACATTGAAGCGATTAAAGAGGAGCAAGAACGTTTAGCCAAACTCAACGAAAAAAGAATTGCCCTTGAGAAAAAAATTAGCGCACTTTCAGGAAAGACCGATGGACAACCAAAAATCGAACAAAAAAGGAAAGAAGTTGCTGAAATCGACGAACAGATCGCTGCTTCCTTAGATTTACTTAAAAACCTGCATGTAAAAGTCGAGAACTGGAGCACGCTTTCCTGCACAAGCTTATTCCTGCCCTTCTCCAATCGCCTGGGCGCTATTGAAGTAGCAGGTGTTAAGGTCACCGGATGGCTGCAAGCGAAGTTAGAAGAAGATGTGGGAAAATGGGAAGATCTGGCAAAAGCAGGCGTTACGCGATTTATAGATTTGCGTGAATATGAGAAAGCGCGGAAAATGGCTGAGGATCCCACAAAAGTCAACATGAGTGATTACGAGCGGAATTTCGCCTCAGTCCTGGATAAAATTCTCGATCATCCGATCGCCCAAACGTTATTTAACCATCATCCAGCGCTCTATAAACGCATGGTCATGATGTATCTTCATCATCTCGAGAACGAGAGAACGGTAAAATGTTTAAGGATTGAGACGATGATCAAAAATGCAAGCCTAGCCAGAGGAAAGATTGTGTCCTTTCTATGTGCGAAACAAAAAGCAGCGCTGCAAAAAACACGCATCCCGAATGCGACGATAGAAGAGATAAAGGAATGGTCAGCTGGACGGGTTGAACGGGAATTCACAAAGATGGGCTATGAATCAGGTGTCACAACCGGTAATTTAGAAGCTAAACGAGCCGTATTACTCCTGCTCAAAAATCCCACCGATGATCTTCTCCTCTTTACGGAACAAGGGAACTGCCTATTTAATGAGTTTTTTGAAAAAGCGTGTCAGAAATTAAAACTGATGATTGAAGCTTCACAGTTGATAGTCTTAGACCACGAAAAATTTATTCTGCGTGCCACTAACCTTAGCGACCCGATGCACATCCTCTGGGAACCCGTACGTAAAGCCGAAGATGTTTTGCTTAATATCAAGGAATTTAAAATTACTCATGCACATAGTTTAATGACCCAAAAAATGGTTCAAGGGGAAGCGAGCGGCGTTCAAAACCTTTTCGAATCGCTTTGTGATATGGCACGAAGCACCATCGGATTTCTTTATCCAAACAAAGAAACAAAGGGGAAAGAAGGAGAAATCGATCCTAATGCAGAACGGTTATTCACCCGCCTAAGACGCATCAAATACAGTCTAAATTTTGAAGGATTAGAGCATCTCCTTAAAGATCTGGCAGACTTGATTACCTAAGCACAAAATACAGGAGATCCTCGCCCTGCCCGTGCCCTTGCCTTATTCCAAAATTCATCACATTTGATAATTCGGAATGAATAGTTGAATACGAAAATCCAATCGAAAATGGATCGGGCAAAGGCAAGGGGCACGGGGCACGGGCAGGGGTATTTAGGATTCTCTGTGGTTAAATCACAAATCCGAATTCCTACCAAAATAAGCTCAAATCTGCTATCCTATTTACACATTTACTTTTTGGAGAATCTTAGATGTTACCCATTATCAAAGACAAGGGCGCTAAACCGGAAATCCCGCCCCGCACCAAAAAATCGAAGCAGGGGTTGCCCATCTTAGCGACAGAGGGCAATAAAATTCATTTTATTAGCCTAGGATGCCCGCGTAACTTGGTGGATAGCGAAGTGATGTTAGGGATTCTCCTCCGCGCCGGCTACGAGGTTGCCCAAGATTTACCAGATGCCGATTACATCGTGATTAACACATGCGGCTTTTTGGAAGCTTCCCGCAATGAATCGCTAGATACCATCCGCGATACCCTCGACACCCGTAAAGACACGGCCCGCTTGATTGTCACTGGCTGCATGGTGCAAACTCACAGCGATCAGATCAAATCGGAATTTCCAAAAGTCGACTACTTATTAGGATCCGGTGATGTGGAAGGGATTTTAAAAGCGGTTCAAGCTGAAACTTCCGGAGAGATGATTACCGCCGCCCGCAGTTATTTGGAAGCTGGCGAAGTCCCCCGTCAAATATCCACTCCAAAACATTTTGCTTATCTAAAAATCGCCGAAGGGTGCCGGAAACGGTGCGCCTATTGCATCATTCCCAAAATCAAAGGACCGCTCAAGAGCAAAACCAAGGAACAGATTTTAAAAGAATTTAACGTCTTATTGAATCAAGGCGCACAAGAAATTATCTTAATTGCGCAGGACCTGGGAGATTATGGCAAAGACAAAGGCTCCAAGAAGCAGGAAGCGTTGCTCGACTTGCTGAAAGAGCTGTTAAAAGTTGATAAACCATTCTGGTTAAGGCTTTTATACCTATATCCCGATGAAATCAGCGACGAGCTCATCGAACTCATTAAAACGGAACCGCGCTTGCTCCCCTACTTGGATATGCCAATTCAACATATCAATAATCAAATGTTGAAGTCGATGCGCCGTGCCACCTCGCGTGAAGATATCATCCGCACCATCACCAAACTAAGGAAGGAAGTACCAGGCATTGTGATCCGTACTAGCCTCATTGTGGGCTTTCCTGGAGAAACCGAAGAGCAGTTTAACGAGCTTAAAACATTCATCCAGGAATATCCCCTGGACAACATTGGGATTTTTAAATTTTCCCGCGAACCCGATTCGCATGCCTATGATTTGCCAGATCAGATCCCTGAAGCGGTGAAGGAAGAGCGCTATCATCAATTGATGAAAATCCAAAATAAAATGGTTTCCAAGCTTCAGAAAAAATGGATCGGTCAAAAACTAGAGGTCATTGTCGAAGGATACCATCCAGAAACCCAATTACTCATGGTAGGCCGCTTCTATGGACAATGCCCCGAAATTGACGGCCAGGTGCTGATTAATGATGGCCGTAAAGTCAAGGCATTCGGCAAGCGGTACACCGTCGAAATCACCGAAGTCGCTGAATACGACCTAGTCGGACGGGTCATAGGATAAATCTCGCCCGGCAAAAACCTAACATTTTCTTAAATGGACTGCCTTGGTAGAATAGCGACCACATGGAAGGATGGGTGTTATGTTTGAGAAAGTGATTGCTTTGACTCGGATTGAGCCACGCAACCAGTGGTTTTGGTTTAATACACTCATCTATGGATTTCTCATCCTGATCACAACCCTTTACGTCTACGCGCGGATGGACTATGTCCGCAGCTACGCCAAAAAAACCCAACTCGTAACTCCTGAACCCAAAAAATAATCTTTTATCATGCCCATTCAAAAACCTGAATATCACGAACAAGACGAATATCAAAACCGTTTGCGCAAATTGCAAGAGATTCGCGCGCTCGGCGTCGAACCCTACCCGCATAAGTTTGAGGTCACCGCCCACGCCAAAGAGTTGCAAGTGCGCTATCCGCAAGGATCGCTTGGACACAGTGAAGATGCTGAAAAGGGTTCTACCCCTTCGGTGATCGTGTCCGGACGTTTGGTCCTCTTCCGCGCGATGGGAAAAAACGCGTTTGCCCAGATCCAAGACCATACCGGACGGCTGCAAGTGATGTTCAATCGCGATCAGACTGTCGTTACGGGCTATACGCCAAGTTCGGAAGGAAACGAGACGCTTACTCCTATCAAATTCATCGAAAAAAAGATCGACCTGGGCGATATCATCGGCATTGAAGGAAACCTCTTTTACACGAATAAAGGCGAGTTAACGGTATACGCCAAAAAAGTCACGTTGTTGTGCAAAACGCTCCTTCCATTAGCCGATAAACATAGCGGCCTATCGGAAAAAGAGATCCGCTACCGCAAGCGGTGGCTGGACTTGATCACCAACCCCGAGATCCAAGAGACGTTCCGCAAACGGAGCCGCATCCTCTCATTCATCCGCTGCTTCCTGGAGTCGCAAGGGTTTTTAGAAGTGGAAACACCGATTCTCCAAAGCATCTATGGCGGAGCAGAAGCGCGTCCCTTCATCACCCAGTTAAATGCCTTAGACCAAGAAATGTTTTTACGGATTTCGTTAGAGATCCCCTTAAAAAAATTGATCGTCGGCGGCATGAACAAGGTGTATGAGCTAAGCCGAGTATTCCGGAATGAAGGGATCGACCGCAACCACAACCCTGAATTCACCATGTTGGAAGCGTATGCCGCTAACTGGGACTACAACGACATCATGCGCCTGACCGAAAATCTGTTCGAAGCGCTTGCAATGGAGCTTTATCAAACCACCGAAGTACCGGCTCAATCCGCCGAAGGACAGCCGATCACCATCAATATGAAAGCCCCATGGATCCGGCTATCGATGAAAGAAGCGATCAAAAAATATGGCAACATTGATGTAGATTGTCTCAGCGATGCACAAATGAGCCAACAGCTTTTGGACAGCGGACATGTCGCTCCAGAAAAACTCAAAACCATGAAGCGCGGCCATTTGATTGCCGCCTTCTTTGAGGTATTTGCCGAACCGCATTTGATCCAACCGCATCACATTATCGACCATCCGATCGAAACCACCCCGCTGGCTAAGCCACATCGTGATCCGCTCAAACGCAAAGAAGGCTTGGTTGAACGATTTGAAAGCTTCATCCTCGGGCAAGAGATGTGCAATGCGTACTCCGAGCTGAACGATCCTGTGATCCAACGGGATCTCTTGGAACAACAAGCCATCAGAAAAGAATCAGGCGACCAAGAGGCCAACCCCCTGGATGAGGAGTTCATCGAAGCGATCTGTCAAGGGATGCCCCCAACGGGCGGCGTGGGCATTGGAATTGACCGGCTTGTGATGGTGATGTTGAATTCCCACTCCATCCGCGATGTCCTTTATTTCCCCTGGATGAAACCCCGTAAAGAAACTGGAACCGAAGAAGAAACCGAATCATAACCATGACAAACGACACGCCAACAATTCCCCTAAAATTTTTCAATACAGAGTCCCGCGAAAAAGAGGTGTTCAAACCGCTGAAAGCAAATCAGGTGACGCTGTATACCTGCGGACCGACCGTTTACAACTACGCGCATATTGGTAACTTTCGTGCCTACATGTTCGAGGATTTATTGCGCCGCACTCTGAAATATTTTGGGTACACAGTCAACCAAGCCATGAATCTCACCGATGTGGACGATAAAACCATCAAAGGGGCGATTGCCAACAAAGTCACCCTGGATGCGTTTACCAAAACCTTTAAAGATGCCTTCTTTGCTGACCTCAAGACGTTGAACATTGATCCAGTGGAACACTATCCGGCAGCAACTGACTACATTCCCGACATGATCGTCATGATTCAAACTTTGATGGACAAGGGGTTCGCCTACCAGGGGAAAGATGGAAGCATCTACTACCCCATTAACAAATTCAAGCGGTACGGCTGCCTATCCCATCTGCATCTGGATGAATTGCAAGCGGGCGCTTCCGAGCGGGTGCATGCCGATGAATACGACAAAGATCATGTGGCCGATTTTGTGCTCTGGAAAGCGTATGACGAAGCACGCGATGGCGGCATCTATTGGGAAAGCCCGTTTGGCAAAGGACGGCCTGGATGGCATCTAGAGTGTTCTGCGATGGCCATGAAACTTTTGGGAGAAACCATCGATATCCATTGCGGCGGAATTGATAACATGTTCCCCCACCACGAAAACGAGATCGCCCAATCGGAAGCGTGTTCCGGTAAACAGTTCGTCAAATACTGGCTGCACGCAGAACACCTGATCGTCGACCACAAAAAAATGTCTAAAAGCTTAGGCAATTTCTTTACGCTGCGCGATCTGCTCGACAAAGGATATACTGGGACGCAAATTCGGTACATGCTGCTGCAAACGCACTACAAAACCCAATTGAACTTCACTTTACCCGGTTTAGACGGAGCCAAAAGTTCGATCCAGCGGTTGAACGATTTTATCCAACGTCTTCAAGAAGTTGAGAATCCTCAATCCGGAGGCAAAACAGCAGCGATCTTAGAGAAGACCAAACGTGCGTTTGCAGAAGGATTGGCGGATGACCTGAATATTTCAGCATCTTTGGCCGCCTTGTTCGATCTGGTGCGTGAAGTGAATGCGTTGATCGACGCCAAACACATCAGCAAAACCGAAGCGCAAGCGATTGTTGAGGCATTCAAACGGTTTAATACGGTTTTAGGAGTACTCAATTTTGAACAACATGTCAACGGGGTCCCCACCGACGTGCAAGAGGCGTTTGAACAGCGACTCAAAGCCCGTCAAGAAAAACGGTATGCCGATTCGGATGCCTTGCGTGATTTTATTCACAGCAAAGGGTATGTGATTGAAGACACTCCCCAAGGAGCTCGCTTAAAGAAAGTATGAAATCTCATACCGTTGAAGAAAAATTTATCATGCGACTCTATGAACTGGTGTCAGGACAAGAAGAGCCAGACTACCGTGTCAGCCGCTACGATGTCGGGCGTTCCATTGGGTTTTCTCCCAAGCTTGTCGACACCATCACCAAAGAGATGGTTCGCATGAACTTTGTCCGCACCGACGGCAGTGAACTCATCTACATCACCGATAACGGCATCCGGTTAGCCAAACAACTTCTGGAAGAGTAAACGACAAAAAAGACAAACGACAAAACGACCCAAAGGACCTAAACGACATAAAGGACCCAAAGGTCATAGAAATATTTTTTTTATCTTTAAGTTTTTAATTTTGAAAAACACACAAATTTTTTGGTCCTTTGAGTCCTTTTTGTCCTTTGGGTCGTTTCGTCGTTTGTCCTTTTCCTATTTAAAAAACTCTTTCGCTCTACCGAATAATTAGCATTACATAGTATAAATCTATTCCTCATCACTTTAAGGAGATCTACACATGAAACTCGCCCTCATCACTTTCGCTTTCGCAACAACATTCTTAACCGGATGCTGCCACAGGAACACCTGTCCCGTGCTGCCTACGAATCCAGTCACTTGCAAAGATGCGTTCTACGCCGATTATTACTCAAACCCTATGCCGGGATGCACCTTTAATCCATAACTCTATGCGCATGCGTTGGATTGCTTGCTTACTTGGGTCGGTTCTCTTGCTGACCAGCTGCTCGTCCGCACTGTCAAAGCGGGATGACTACCTCATCCCCTATCAACAAGGAAACCTTGCCACCGCTAATGAGTCGATCACCCAAACGATCGACTCCCAAATGCCAAGCCAGCAATTCGACAAATGCAAAGACTCGGTCTGGCTGCTCTTAGACCGCGCCACCATTCGCTTTGCCCAAGGGGATGCCTGCCAAGCGATTGCCGATTACCGGTTAGCGATCGACGCAATCGACCTGTATTCTCAGTCGTGCCTAGGAGAGCTTACCGCCCAAACAATCCTGCAAGATGATGTGGGAGCGTATGCCGGAGAAGATTACGAACAAATCCTCGCACGCATCTATATGGCTCTCGCCTTGCTGCATGAAGGAGATCCAAGCAATGCTTACGCCATGTTGCGCCAAGCGGAAGAGCTGCAGCAACTCAAACGAGAACAATACGCTGCGTGCGATGTCACACGCGAGTATGTCCTCGTCGATAATCCACTTGGAAAATATCTCTTCGCCACCTTGCTGGAAAAACGGGGCGATCTCAGCAATGCCCGGATCTTATACCATCAATCAGGCCTTGGCGACCCGGACTTATCCGGAACGCAAAATCAAGCTACAGTGTTATTCTTATGCCACAATGGAAATGCGCCGCGCAAAGTCTCGATCATTTCTGACGCCACCGTAGCGTCAACACTTGCCCTGGAAATTTTCTTAGGTGCTGCCCATTGCCATGACTTTGCCCTTTCAAGCCTTTCCGGAGTTCCCACTCCCGCCCTCACCTATGCCTTTTCAAATCCCCCCATGCCTACCTATGCCTATGTGGATGGATGTCCACAAAGCTTGCTTCCCTGCTACAACGTTGGCGCGGTCGCCGAACAGCAGCTCGCTCAAAAACTCCCCGTGATTGTCGCGCGCGGTGCGGCGCGGTATATTCTGCGTCGCAGCGCGGTGTATGCGGTTGCCGAAAAAAATCCTGAGCTTGGCGCAGTCATGGATATCGGCATGCTAATCGCGAATTTAAATACTAAGGCGGATATCCGTTCATGGACAACGCTGCCCCAAACGTTAGATCTAACGCGCTTTGATCTTGCTCCAGGCTCCCATACGATTCAAATTCAATTCACCACTCCCAGCGGCCAGCTGCAGAGTTACCCCTATCAACTCAACCTCAAAGCGGGCGATCTGTGCTTGATTCATGTCTTTAATATGAGTCCTTTTCATCAAACCATTTTGATTCCTGATCGATTTATCCAACAAGGAGAGCATCCATGAAACGTTTTACTCACATGATGTGCTTGTGCATCCTCGCAGCAAGCACCCTAGCCGGTTGCGGCAGACATGTCCGCACCGCTGAAGATATCACGCCAGGCAATATCCGCGGCGAACGGTTAGATTGGCACTATGGCGCCGGCGACATCCGGATCCAAACCACAAAATTGAACCGCGTCTTAATGGACCGTTGGTTTGCCAAAACCGGATATGACTGCATGACTTGCGGCAAGCCGCGCATCGTCATTACCGAAATTGATAACTGCACGAACAACTACATCTCCACCGATATGATCCGCGACATTTTTGAAGGCGTGGCTGTGGAAGATGGACGCTACACCGTTGTCGTAGGCAATCTGCAAGACACCAATGAATTGGACTGGATGATGAACCGGATCACCAACGACCCTAAATATTGCAACAGCAGCAAACCGCAAGATGGATTTGCGACGGCGCCCCAATTTTTGGCTAAAGTGAGAATCACCAAGTCGGAAAACTTCGACAATGCTTGTACGTACGAAGATTACCGGATGACAGTGACCCTCTATGACATTCAAACCCAAGAGATCATCGATTCCGCTTGGGATGTGCTTAGCAAAAAAGTTCGGCGCTAGAAGAAAATTCAACACCAGGGACGAAGGCACAAAGACACAAAGAGAGAGCTCTTAGTGTCTTGCCACCTTCGTCCCTTTGTGTGGAATTGAAAAAATCTAACGCTAAAAGACGTTCACTCTTAAACCCTTCCCTTTATCTAGACATAAAACGATCCGCAACCTATGTTCGAATTTGGAATAGGAGGTGACTATGGCAGTTCCAGCAGCCGAGGGGAGAAGACTATCCACCGTACAGCAATATAACGCCTGTTTAGAAAAAGCTAAGGCCCACTACCAAAGCCTGAGTAGTGCGCAAACGATTACCCGTGACGCTTTAAAGGTAACAAATGAGAAAGCGAAAGCTGAAATGCGCAAAGCCGAGGCCAAAGAAGCCGAAAAAGCAGCGCGTCTCCATGAATTAGACAAAAGTTGGCTTGGTCCCAATGGAAAAGGGAAGGCTGTCAAAATTACCCTTTGCGTCCTATCTGGACTCGCTTGGTTAGGCACCATTGCTCTAGCCATTGTCAGTTTTTTTAATCCCGGTGACAATAAAAAAGAACGAGTTGCCGTCTTGATTGCCAGTTTAGTCTCGACCGTTTTCACCGGTGGAACTGCCTTTGTGTGGTGGCTAAAAGACGAACGAGAAAGAGAAAAAGACCAACTCTCTCAATTAACACCTGCGGAAAAAGAGAAGCTATTAAAAGTAGCTGAATATTTTGATAAAGCGATCGAATTTAACAATGAAGAGAAAGCGGAAGCGCAAAAATTGAAATTAGCTGCGGAAAAACCGAGCGACGAACAATTGACCCTTCTCTTGAAAGAGCTTATTAAGGAATATAAACAGAAAATCGACAGGAATTTAAGAGGACAGCTTCCAGAAACCGAAAAATGGATCTCCTATTTTATCTCTCTATTGCCGCAAACACACTATCTGCGCGCTGAAGTCAGCGAAATGTTCGCTAAAGCTAAAGAACAAAGTGCCCCTGCCGCTCCACCCTCTTCCGCCCCCTTAGAAAAGAAAGATAGCAAAGAGAAAGGACCTGCAAAAACGATGGAGGCGATCTCGTTTGAAGGCGGCAGCCGGATTCAGGTACACCATGGGGATTCCCCTGAATTGCTAAGACGCAGGCAATTTTCGACTCGGACACGGCCCGCTGAAGGCATATTAAACCTGGAAGCTGAGCTTGGCGTGAGACATTTACGGTATGTAGGAATCGGTAATGAGCGGTTGAATCGGTATGGGGCATTGGAACAAGCCCAAGATCATCCGTTGCGCAGAGAAGATTCCTCTTCCTCCTCAACGACGACTGAACAAATCCTCAAAGTCGCTGGTGAAAAAAAATCCCCGCCAGGCGACCATAACGTTTAAAACAAACAGAACATACCAGACCAAAAATTTCATCCTGGTCCTGTATGTCCTGTTTGTCGTGTGTGTCTTGTTGTGTTACAAAACAAATCCGATTAATAACGATACAATAGCAATTCCGACGTGCAAGATCGTATCGGCAAAGTTGTTTGCCACGAGCCCAAAAATCGGACTGTCGCCATAATAAAATCCTAAAGCCGCGACGATCGCATAGATCACCCCGAACACTTGAAAGAATACGCGTGATGCTGAAGCACTATTCAACCCGCATAATAACGCAATCACCCCTGTCGCCAAATGAATCAAGTTATGGTGGAGGTTTACCGCGAATAAGCCGAGCAAGAGTCCATCTTTGAACGCCTGCGGAACAAAACCGAGTGCTCCGGTAGCAGCTAAAGCGAGACCAAAAATAATTGCTAGTGTTTGATACATAAGTAGTTCTCCTAGTTAAAATAATTTCTTTAACTCATAAGCGATTAATCATTATTAAACAAGTATTTTTAATAGTTAAAAACATTAGAGGCTGTCATACTATTTATTATGAACAAAACGAATCTTACTTCTCTATTATTACACGAAATTCAAAGCTCGACGCTCATCTTCGCTATCTTGAGCGACCCCCAATCGAAACAGGGCGCCCTCCAGAAAGCCACCATTCGACCGATCCGGCAAAAAACAGGCATTGCGTATCAAGTGACGGAACAACGCGGAGCTCAGGTGTTCCATCACAACTTAAGTCCTGAACTTATAATCGACTGGATGGAAACCACTTATAAAGATCATTTCAAACAATTGAATCTATACTGCCGTGATCACGATTACCTCATTATTCACAATAAAGTTGTCAAAAAACCGCCTACCAAACAATTAACGGTTGTCGAAGAACATAATCGCACCAAAAATTACCTATTCGCAGAAGGTGTGCCCAACCCCGTCTTGATTGCATTGGGTGTCATGAAATCGGACGGCACGGTCATGAGTGCCGCACGCGATAAATTTAAGCAAGTCAACCGTTACCTGGAAACGATCCAAGATTCCCTTAAACACTTTCCGCATGAAAAGCCTTTGTTTATCATCGACTATGGATGCGGCAGCGCCCTGCTCACCTTCGCGCTCTATTATTTTTTACGGGAATTAAAAGGATTAGAGATCAGCATGCAGGGGTTGGATCTTAAACAAGAGGTGATCGCTAAATGCAGCGCACTCGCGCAAGAACTTAAATTTACCGGCCTCCATTTTAAGGTGGAGGATATCAATCAGCATGTGCCTCAACACCCCGTTGACATGGTGATGAGCTTACACGCTTGCAATACAGCCACCGATGCCGCGCTTGAAAAAGGTGTGCGTTGGAACGCTAAGCTCATCTTGGCCGTGCCGTGCTGCCAACATGAGCTCTTTGACCAAATTGAAAACGCGACCCTTAAACCGATGCTTAAGTTTGGCATCATCAAAGAACGGCTGGCCGCCTTAGCGACCGATGCTGCGCGGGCTCAGATTTTAAAAATCTTGGGATACCAAACTGATATTGTCGAATTTATTGATATGGAGCACACGCCTAAAAACTTATTAATCCGGGCCGTGCGCAGTGAAAAAGTAGGGTCCAAAAAGGACCGTGAAGAGTATCTGGCTTTCAAGGAAGCTTTAAACATCACTCCTTCCTTGGAGCAACGTTTCAAAAAAGAGCTTGGAATTCAATACTAAGAGAGGACATACAGGACAAACAAGACAACCAAGACGGCTTAAACAGGTTCTGTATGTCCTGATTGTCGTGATATGTCTTGTTTGTCCTGTTGTTTTATTGAACGAAAGGGGTTGTGAAATTGTCTTGGTTGTTGCGGGCGTAGGCATAAAACTTCTTCAGAAACTCCACCCGTTGCATTTTGTAAGGATAACGCCAATCCTCTTTTCCCTTTAAGTCCAGAATATTTGTTCCACCAAGATAATATTGACGGGCAACAATTTCTTCAAAAGAGAGTTCTTTTGCATTATAGAACATATCGGCCATGATCATGAAGACTGTGGTCCGTCCCTTGCCGGCAGAACAGTGCAAATAGAGCAAAGTGCCGGGGTTTTCTTTTAAGATCGCAATGAACTTATTGACTTCCGCATCCCGCGGCGGAACATGGTCCGTATTAAACAAGCGGAAATAGCCTAAGTGATGAGCGGCTACAACTTC
>JAGVLX010000013.1 GCA_020054065.1 Parachlamydiales bacterium
ACCTATAGTTATCCCTAATATTATTATAATATAAATCTTAATAATTGTTAATTAACTTTTTTAAATATGCTTATTATTGACAATTAACACCTTGCAAATGTGAATTCCTTTTTGAAAATCCTTCATTTTTAAGCTTCTTACCCTTATGGTGAGGCTTTGTTTTTACAATTATACCACTGAGCCAGTGAGATCATTGAGGAGAAGTGAGACTGGGAGAGTTAAATGGCTATTTTTTCGCTTAAAAGTATCCAGCGACTAAATCATTATTCTTCTCAACTCTCTCATCGTTGCTCAGTGATCTCAGTGGCTCGGTGGTTATAAAAGAATGGTTAACTCATGGATGTAGAACTTCTGGCCCGCTTACAGTTCGCCTTGACGATCATGTTTCATTATATCTACCCCCCGCTTAGCATCGGCCTGGGTGTTGCCCTGGTCATTATGCAGGGCGCTTACCTGAAGACCAAAGATCCCCTATATCGGCAGATGGCGCGATTTTGGACCAAAATTTTCGCCTTAACCTTTGCGGTAGGGGTTGCCACCGGAATCGTCATGGAGTTCGAGTTTGGCACCAACTGGGCAACCTATTCGAGATTTGTCGGGGACGTCTTTGGGAGCGCGCTTGCTGCGGAAGGGGTTTTTGCCTTTTTTTTAGAGTCAGGCTTTTTGGCAATCTTGCTCTTCGGCTGGGACCGCGTCGGCCCAAAAATGCACTTTTTTGCGACGTTAATGGTTTGTTTAGGAGCACACTTCAGCGCGATTTGGATCGTCGTCGCCAACTCGTGGATGCATACGCCGGCCGGTTTTGAAGTAGTCGGTGACGGCGTGCATGCACGGGCGGTTATCACCAATTTCTGGGAGATGGTTTTTAATCCCTCGTCCATGACCCGCTTGGCGCATGTCATTATCGGAGCGTGGCTAGCAGGTGCATTCTTAGTCATCAGTGTTTCGGCGTACTATCTTCTAAAATACCGCTATATCAATTTCTCCCAACGCAGTTTGGTCGTGGGACTAACCATCGCGTTAGTGGCCTGTATCTTGCAAGCTGTGACCGGTGATCGCAGCGGCGAGATTATTGCGGAACATCAACCGGCGAAGCTAGCTGCCTTTGAAGCGCTGTATAAGACGGAAGATGGGGCTGGCATGTACTTGATGGGATTTCCAGATCCCCAAAATGAAACTGTCCATTTAGGGATTAGAATTCCAAAATTATTGAGTTTTTTGGCGTATAAAGATATCAATCATCAGGTGATTGGGCTTGATCGCTATCCTAAAAAGGACTGGCCGAATGTTCCCCTTGTCTTCCAAACTTTTCGGATCATGATTGCCATGTGGGTGCTGATGTTAGGGCTGACGCTTATTGGATTGTACCAATGGAAGAGAGGCACGCTGTTGACGCATAAATGGACGTTGCGGGCTCTGGTCCTTTCGGTGTTGTTTCCCCAAATTGCCAATCAAGCGGGGTGGATGAGCACGGAAGTCGGCCGCTATCCTTGGATCGTGCAAAATCTGCTGCGCATTTCAGAGGGGTTGTCCAAATCGGTGACATCCGAACAGGTGCTTTGGTCGATCATCATGTTCGGGATTGTGTATGTGTTTTTGTTTGCGATGTTCCTCTATTTGTTAAACGAGAAGATTAAACAAGGTCCTGAATCACTCCAGGATGAACCTGTCTATCATCAGCTCCGCGAGGTTGTGAAGGAAGCGAAGGAGTCCAATGACTGAATTACCATTCTCGCTACCGGTCATGCAGCATGTTTGGTTTAGCTGCTTTGTCATTCTATTGATCGGATATGCCATTTTAGACGGTTTTGACCTTGGAGTCGGGATTTTGCATCTCTTTTCTAAAGAAGACCATGAGCGGCGCCTCATGCTGAATTCGATCGGTCCGGTATGGGACGGCAATGAAGTGTGGCTGGTCACGGCGGGTGGAGCTTTGTTCGCCGGATTTCCTATGGTCTACGCCACGGTCTGTTCGGCATTTTATGTTCCGGTGATGATTTTGCTTTTTGGCTTGATTTTTCGCGCTGTTGCTATCGAATTCCGGAGTAAGGCCGAGATGATCTGGTGGCGCTGGATGTGGGATATTCTGTTTTCTGCAGCCAGTTTTATCATTGCGTTCGCGCTGGGCACGGCGATGGGGAATTTAATCCGGGGCATTCCGTTGGATGCAGAAGGGGAGTTTATCGGCACCTTGCGCGATCTGTTGAATCCCTATGCCCTTTTAGTGGGATTGATGGTGGTGGCGTTGTTCACTATGCATGGATGCATCTATCTGTTGATGAAAACGGAAGGATCGCTGCATGAAAAAGTGAAAAGCTGGGTGAACCCCGCGATTATTACCTACATCATGTTGAACGCCATTACGACGATCGCTACGTTAATTTATCAACCCCACATGATTGAAGCGGTTCGAAATCGGCCGATCTTTTTCTTGGTGGCGATTGTGAATCTATTTGTGATTGCGAATATCCCGCGTGAAATCTATTTGGGACGCGATTATCGAGCGTTTGCCTGTTCCTGCTTAAATATCGTTTTGTTGATGGGATTTTATGCGCTCGGGACCTATCCCATTGCCGTGCGGGCGATCAATGATCCGGCGGCTTTAAGTTTAACAATCTTTAATTCGTCATCGACCAATTTGACGTTGCATATTTTGTTGCTGATTGCGGTGATTGGGGTGCCTTTGGTCCTGGCATACACGACAGCGATTTATTACATCTTTAGGGGCAAGGTCAGATTGGATAAGCATAGTTATTAAAAGCAAATCAACACAAAGACACGAAGTATTCTTAGTGTCTTTGTGCCTTCGTGTCTTTGTGTTGATTTGCCTTCTCATTTAAGTCAAAGGGGTCTTGTGGATCGCAAATTCCTAACGCTTGCCGCACGTCGTTCATGATAAAAAATGTGCCGCATACCACAATAAGGTCATCAGTTTTTAAAGCATCCTCCACACTTGCCTTGACTAACTTTTGTGGGTCGATATTGGCCTCTAAAGCTTTTTGATACAGCTCCTCAACCGGCAAGCCGCGGCCATTCGAGGCGCTGACCAAATAAATCTTTTTGACTCTTTTTGGAAGGGAAGTCAAACATCCCAGCACATCTTTATTGGAGGAGATTCCGAAAATTAATTGCATCGGTTGATGTGGATAAAATTTATCCAACGCCTTAAAAAGCTGTTTGATTCCATCGGGATTGTGTGCGACATCTAAAATGACATTCGGACGCACGTGTTCAAAACGGCAC
>JAGVLX010000123.1 GCA_020054065.1 Parachlamydiales bacterium
CAACAATTGCCATCGATAGTCAAAATTTTCAAATTATACTTCATAAAAAACCACAAAGAAAAACTTCGCTCTTTCATTACTACCCCTATATTCCCACTCTTGAAAAAACCGATCTGGTCATTCGCTACGACTGTCAAAGAATGAAGCCGCTTGCGGAACCGGAACAGGAGCTGCGCGAATTTCTTGCTCAAACGGTGGAATACAGTAAGCATAACGAGCAAATCAATAGTCTTAAAGTCTTATTGCTTAGTGACATTCGTAATAAATCCGCTTGGGAACAGTTAGCTAAGCATTTTATCTCTACCTCTCGTTCAGGCTATACGATGTGCTGCTTGGCGCTGTTATGGATTGATCCGGACTTTTCTTTCTATCGCATTGAATTAAGCATGATTCAAATCTTGTCCGGTTTTAGCGAACTGGCAGCGCCGCATGTTGAGTATTTAAGAAAACAAGGATTGCGGAATGACTGTACGTGGTTAGGTCACCTGATTGCTTTGAAGGGATCGGCTCCATTCGAACTTGACGTGACCTTGATACCGACCTCGTCTCATTTGATGTTTGAGGTGGGTTGCTTGTTAAAAACCAAAGGTCAGAGAGACATTGCCCGGGAAGTGTTTAAGCGTTTATCCTTGTTCCCGGAGGGGAAGAACTACTGCTATCATTGCATTGCAAGGGAAGCGGGGGTGATGCTCCTCAATGAGAATGATTACCATAATGCGGCGCAAAATTTAACCCTCGCGATTGAGCTATTAAAAGATACCGAAGAGGAAGATCCCACGCTTTACTATCATGCGACATTGGCTTTAAGAAAGGCGGATCGACTTGAGGAAGCGGAAGAGATGATTGCCACCTATCGTCGGTTAGAACCGAATAACTACGCAGGGATTCAGCAAGAATATGGAATTAAGTTCGACTTGAAAAAAACAAAAGAAGCCTTAGCGATTGTGGAAGCTGGTCTGTTGCTTTTTCCTAATAACGTCGCACTATTACATGACAAAATCACCCTCTTGCTTATTGAGAGGCGATCAGCCGAGGCTGAAGCCGCTGTTGAATTAGCTTGCAGCATCGATCCGCATCACACATTTACGAAATTGCAGAAGGCTCGTGTTCTTTTTTCCGGGAGTAAATTTGGCGAGGCGTTAGCCATTTGCGGAACGGTTTTGCCGATATTGGAAAATAAAGAGCGAATCGATTGTTTGGTCTTGATGACACGCTGCTGTATTCAAATGGGGAACTTTGAACAGGCAAAAAGGATGTTCCGCGAAGTGCGCGGCGATCCTTACGCCCAATTGCTCCACTTAATGCTTTGCGAAGAGAATTTTAAGATAATGCCTTATCATGAAGAGCTCATCCCCATGTTTCAGGAGCTTGTCTTAAAGATAGAATCGTCTAAAAGAATGAATTATTACACGACATTGTTTAAATTGGCTGAAGCCTATTTTAAAAGACACCAGCATATCGATCGGTTTATTGAAATTTTACTAGTTGAACGGTCCAAACATAAAGATCTAACGTTTGTTCATTACTATCTTGCCGTTGCATACTTAGATGTTAAAAATTATGCCGACGCAATTAAATATGCGCGGATGGTCATTCAAACAGTCAATCGGTTGGTCAACCCAGCTGACATCGGGCAGAAAGCACTCGCCCACATCAAAAGAGGATTGGGGATCGCTTTATTTCGCAGCAACCAGTTAGAAGAGGCGTATAGCAAGCTATTCGATGCTTATCTTCAAAATGATCAAGATTCGTTAGTTGTCCTCATGCTACTTGAGTGCATGCTCAAGCTGAAACGGGATCTTCCTCAGGCCATCAATATCGCAAAGACAGCGCTTAAGAATTTGACTGCAAAAACTTCCGTTGAACGGCTCCTTAGCCAGCTCGTTGAGGCTGCTGTGGCTGAGCGACGGCTGTTGAACGAGAAGCCAAAGAAAAAAGAAGAACCTAAAAAACCCGCTGCCGCAGAAGATACGAGTGCAGAAATAACGCCATGTCCGGTCGAGGTTGCAGTTTCCACACCGTCCAGCCCTGATTTTGCTCTGGATTCGTTAACTGATGGGGCGATTGTCTTTGAACCTGTAGAAACCGCCTTACCGCCTCCGGCTAATTCCGTTGCTTCCTCATCAACGCCAAATAGGGAAGAAACACGGCCGTTCTTGGAGGAGGTCGCCGCTGCTCCAGCCGAAGCTTCTGCTAGCTTAGTTTCACTTTTGATGCATGACGCTGCCCAAGGCTCCATGGAACAAGCTCTTGGCTCCCCGGTCGCTGCTGGCATTTCGGCAGAAACGCCAAAAATTGAAACAACGACGACCGCCTCTGTCGCGCCTGCGGAGGGAACGCCGAGCGGCCTTGCTCCTGTTAATCTACTAACGGCTAACACAGCTAGTGCACCTGCTACAGCTGCCTCCAAAGAGCCCAGTCCGCCTTCTTCTCCAAAAAGCACTGTCGAAGAGATCCCTGTTGATTTCGATTTAAAAGCGTACCGACGCCGTTTTGATATGGAGATGGAACAGCGGGTCAGCCGTACAGACGCTGTCTTGGGGATTAAATCCAATTCAAAATACCGTGAAAAAGGGGAAGGGGAGCCGTTCATCTCATTTAAAGAAGAGTTTAGAAGGAAGTATGGCCCTTTTGATCGGTATCAGCGCGAGCCTACGCCGCCGCTGTTAAAGGCAGCTCCGAAAGAAGCGTCTCCCAAGAATGCCCGCAGCAAGCCTGCTGCTGTGAGCTTTGACAAGCCGATTCGCAAAGAAGAAAAGCCCCTCAAGATGCAGGAAGGTTTAGAAAAACCTCTCCCCAGCCAACCTGCTGTTGAAGCTAAGGCCACGCCAGCTGCGCCGCTTGAGCTTCCCGTTAAAACTCAAAGCCATGCTGAGCCAATCGTTTTAGAAACACCCCTTCCGAGCCAGCCTGTTGAAGCTAAGATCGCACCAATTCCAAATAAAACTCAAAACTATGTTGACCGGCTGATCGAAAAAATTCAGCAACTCTCACAAAGCGAACCGTACATCGCCCTGAATATTCCCATTGAGGGATATGAGGATTTTGTCATGCGCTTGAATCAATTTCAGTTGTTGGAGATCAGCCGATTATTTTTGTCTGACTCAACACAAAATGTATCCGTGCATCTCACAGCGCTTGTTGATAAACAAGTGGTAGGTCGGGCTGCATTAAGCAAGTTGCAATCTTCACTGCTCTATTTTGGAGAATGCCTTACGCCTGATCAAATGATGCATCTTTCCAACCAATTTGTAAAAGCGGCTGAGTGGCTTCGCAAGTATTTATTAGAAGACAATCACGAGCATAGCGACCTGCCATTTTGCCTCCAGCTTGGGGAATACCAAACCCGAGAACTCAACGCATTTGCTCAAGATAACCGGATTGGACGTGCTATGAAATTAATGGAAATCTGCAGGAGGGAGGTCCTCTATCTGCATCAGTATCGACACGTGGTGACTGCTGGGCAATTCACTCAAGATCGCTCCATGCAAACAGTTTTTAAGATGGCAATCATCAAACTAGGAGTGTGTTTTAAACGAATCGAAGAAGAGTTATTTGCCGCCATCCAGCAGACGCATCTCAAACAGCTGATGGAAGCTTCACAAGATATGCTTCAGCAGATGCTGTTCGACAATCATCAGGGGAATCCCAACCTAAGCGATCCGCTCTATTTGTGGAGCATCTTGAGTCACTTCGATGTTTATCAAACAGCATTCGGAATCTTGACGATGAAATTAATTGGTGTCGTTGAAGAGTATCGTACCTGCATTGAAACGCGCGGTGAGCTGCAACGGCTTGTCCAAAATTGTTTGGACCCTACAGCCGACAGTGCAAGTCAATTAAGCGAAAAGAAAATCGTTAAAAATAGTTTAATCAAGGTTTTAAATGCGTATTACGCCGTTTATCAACCTGGAGAATCACTGACCATGAGTGTGGATAACCAGGAGTTGATCGCTCGCGTGAATCGCTGCATGGACTTCCAGACCCCGCTGGCAATGTAAGGGATCATCCAATTCCAAAAAATTAAAAAGTAAATATGAATAAAAATAATTAGGTTCTATGAATTTTGATTATATTAAACGTGTCTATAACGGTATCACTAAACGAAACGATGTTTATCAATTTTCTAATGTTTTATTGGAGTCTGAGCGAAGATCGCGGATTGTTTTTCCATTCAGAATCCACTTAGAGATAAAGGAGAAATGTAAAGCTAATGCCGCAAAAGGGGTCTTACCGGATCAATTTGATTGTCTTTTGACTGCTTCGATACAGAATCCAGAATCGATGCTGGCGGCATTTCTGGAGCGTGATTTTTCATTTGCAAATGCGAAATTTCCTGAAACCACAGCCATTGTAGCGCGGTTAAAAGGGAATATGCGCTCCATCAAAGACTGGCAAGCTTTAGCAAGAATTTTTTCGGCGGTAAAAAAGAACTATCATTATGGGGCCTGCTGCCAGGCCATTGTGTGGATCGTTCCTAATTGCTACTTTTATTGGGTTGAATTAGCTTTAGTACAACTTTATTCAGAGCAATATGACTCTTTCAAACAGAGCGTGCAAAAGATAAAGAGTGGGGGATGGAATCGGGATGCTGAATTTTTGATCTCTCTTAGAAATGGTCTTGAACGCGCTTCAACCCTTGAAACTACACCTGGATCGAC
>JAGVLX010000077.1 GCA_020054065.1 Parachlamydiales bacterium
ATTGTCGACCAAACCCTTAAAATTGCCTCTCAACACCTGCATGCATCGGTTAAAAAGTTTTTACATGCTGTTCTGGGGAAAATTAAAAACAAAGAGATCACCCTGCCTGAGGATTGGGGCGTGCGCTATTCGTATCCTACTTATTACATCGATTTATTACGGCGCACCTATCCTCAGAAACTGGAAACGATTCTGACCGCCGGAAACCTTCCGGGGATTACCATGATCCGTTTGCGCAACGATCCTGATCCGCTCACCGTTCAACCCGTGGCCGCCGATCAATCGGTTCCAGAGATCGCCGCCTCGGAAGCGTACTACATTCAAAACATCACTCCCGTTACGTTGATTAAACACCTGTGCCGGTCTCTAGAAGCAAAACCGAAAAAAATTTTAGACTTATGCGCCTCTCCGGGAGGAAAGCTCATTGCCATGCATGACAAATTTCCGCATGCAGAATTATTTGCAAACGATGTGTCGAAAGAAAAATTAAAACGGATAGAAGAAAATTTACAAAAATATCATGTGAAGGCCCAGCTTTTTTGTGGAAGTGGCGAAGCTCTCCAAACCGACGAACGGTTTGATGTGATCCTCATTGATGCGCCCTGCAGCAACACCGGTGTACTGAATAAGCGTCCCGAAGCACGCTGGCGCCTGGATAGCGATCATTTAAATGAACTGTTAGAAACCCAACGAGCTCTTCTCAATCACAGTGTCGAGTTGCTTGCCCCCAAGGGAGAAATTTGGTATTTGACCTGCAGCATTTTACCCGAGGAAAACGAACAGCAAGTCGACTGGGCCGTCAAACAATTCGGTCTCAAGTTGAAGTATTCCCAAACGATCTTGCCGAATGCCGAAGGATGGGACGGCGGCTTCGGAGCAGCCTTGAAACAATGACCGTCCTGAATGTCCTGTGTGTCGTGGATGTCCTGTTTGTCCTGTCTTAAAACAAGAGGTTTAGCAATGGCGTCGGGTACACCGACAGGAAGATAATCCCGGCAATCGAAGTTAATCCCACCACGGCAGCTGGCCACGCACGATAAGGAGGAGCCGCCTCTTCTGGCGCTTCCGAGAACATCACCGCCACGATACGTAAATAATAGTACGCCGCTAAGATCGTCATCAGCAACCCGACAATCACCAACCCATAATACCCAGCTTCAAACGCAATCTTCAGCACATAAAATTTAGCAAAAAACCCAGCTGTTGGTGGAATGCCAGCCAGAGTGAGCAAGCACAGGGATAACACTCCTGCCAAAATCGGCGAACGTTTGAATAGTCCATACAAATCATTCAACATCACGCCTTCCATACGCTCATCCAAAAAGGCTAACACCGCAAACGCGCCTAACGTCGCTAATGCATACACAACGAGATAAAATGTTAAGGCCTGCAACGCATCCGGCGTTCCAGCAGCAATCGGGATTAGCATAAAACCCGCATGGGAAATCCCCGAATAAGCAAAAAAGCGCCGTAATTGGGTCTGGCGCATGGCCACAAAGTTCGCATATAACAAGGTTGGGTAAGCCAATAAGGCAATCCCCTCGCTCCAAATGTCATCGAATCCGGGCAGCGCATATAAAAATACCCGCGCAAAAGCAGCGAAAGCGCCCGCCTTCGTGCCTACCGCCATAAACGCGGTCACTGGAGTGGGTGCTCCATCATAAACATCCGGCGCCCACACATGAAAAGGGACAATTGCGGCCTTGAAGGCCAACCCTAAGGTTACCAATGCGACCCCACTTAAAAATAGGGTGCGATCGGAGAGGCTGCTTAATGCTTGATAAGCCGGCAGCAACGCATCGAAGCGAGTGGTGCCCACCGCCCCATAAATCAACGCAATGCCATACAAAAGGAATGCAGCAGCCAAAGCGCCCATTAAAAAATATTTCAAGGCAGACTCATGCGAGTTGTTCCAGCGCTTCATATACCCGCACAAGATATAGAGAGAAATCGATAGAGTTTCCAACCCTAAAAACAGAATCAGAAAATCAGCGCTCGAAGCGATCAAAATCAGACCAAAAATGGCCGATAAGATGAGAAAGCAGAACTCCCCGTGGGTAGCTCCAAACCGCCCAAAAAAGGATGCCGAGAGCAAGATGGAAGCAAAACCCACCCCTAAAAAAATTAGGTTGAATGTCCGAGCAAGCGTGTCGAACTTGATCCAAGGAGTCAGTAGCGGATTGGTGCTAGCTGGAGAAATGATCGCACAATGAAATGCAGCGCCCAAAATAATCAAGGTCAAGGGGAACGCGTAGAGCTTCGCCGTTTCTTCCGCAAAACTTTCGATCAGAAGCAAGATCAACGCTCCGCTCAGAACAATCAATAACGGTGCAATGGACACATAGTCCATCAAACTTAATCCTGATATCATTGCGTAACCTCGCTTTTAGCCACCGTTATAATTTTATCCGCTGCTTGTTTAACATATTTCAACACTGGTGCCGGATAGATCCCGACCCATAACACCAACGCAATTAATGGGAGCGCCTGGGTAAGTTCTTTGATCCCAATATCTTTCCATGTGTCCTGATAAAGAACTGGTTCTTCGAAATACATTTTCTGCATCCAGCGCAACATGTAGATCACCGATAAAATGATGGTAAGTCCCAATATGGCAGCCGCCCAAGGATTCTCAACAAACAATCCAAAGAGAATCATCACCTCGCCGATAAAGTTGTTTGTGCCTGGCAAAGCGACCGACGCAAGCACAAAGAACAGCGTGAGCCAGCACAAGATAGGCAGAAACTTAGCTAGTCCGCTCGATTGGCCGATTGCTGTGGACCCTAACCGTTCTTGCAGCCAACCCGCAACCAGGAATAGCGCCGCAATGGTCACGCCATGATTTAAGGCTTGTAAGATCGCGCCGCCTTGGGCGGTATGATCCCACACAAATAAACCGGCTAAGATGAAATTCACGTGAGAAAAACTAGAATAGGCAATCAAACGTTTGTAATCGTTTTGCATCCAGGCCGCTAATCCGCCGTAAAGCACTCCCGCAATGGCCAACCCCAACAACCACGGGCTCCATAAGCTTAATTGGGTAGGGAATAGCTCCATCCCGATCCGCACAATCCCATAAATCCCCGCTTTGGATAGCAATGCGGATAACAAGATCGTTCCTGCAACAGGAGCTTGCGTATAGGTGTCCGGCAACCAAGCATGAAAAGGAAATAAAGGAGTTTTCACGGCAAAGGCAAATAAAAAAATGGCCAGCAGCCACGGTGCGTAAGGTAAGGAGGAAGAAAAACCTGCTAAAGCATCGAGGTTAAAGGTAGGGGTTCCTTGCGACACTGAAGAAAAATAGAGGGCTAATACCGCCACAACCATCAGCGCGGAACCGGTCACCATATAAATCAAAAATTTTAGGGCAGCTTTTTTGCGGTTATCTCCACCCCACAGCGCAATGATGAAGTAGAGCGGAAGGATGATCGCCTCCCAAAAAATCGTAAAAAGAACTAGATCGCGCGCCGTAAAAAAAGTCAGCAGCAATCCTTGTAGCAACAAGATCAACGCATAAAAAGAATGAGGATGGATCACTTTGGAACTGCGTAACGCAAAAAAGGTGACGGGAACGATAATAGCGGTCAGGTATAAGAATAACAAAGAGAGAGAATCAATATTCAGGTGAAATTGAATCGAGAGAATCGGGATCCAGTTATATTGAATTGTTGTTCCGAGCCAACTGTCATGATGGATTAATAAGATGGCCAGCGGGAGAACGCTCAATATAAATGCAAATATTTTGAGCGGCCGCCCCGTCAAAAATTGCGATAATGCAACAATGCTGGCAGCAACGAAGGGGATGGCAAGCAAAATGATCAAATTCGGCATGAACAGGTCCTCAAATCAACAAATATGCAATTAACACAACAGCTCCCAGCGCCATCCACGCAACGTATGAACGGACTTCACCACTTTGCATCCGTTGCAAGAATCCAGCCGTATGCTGAGTTGTTTTCACGACTACACGTAGTGCGCCATCGAATAGATAGGGTTCAAACAACCGCGCAACCATACAGGCGATTCCTTTAGCCGGCTTGACGATCAAGGCATTGTAAATCTCATCGATATAGAACGCATGCTTGAAGAGGCTGATGGGTCGGTCTGGATAACGGGTATAAAGAATCCAGGAAATGATGACCCCCGCAAAAGCACCCACAATCGCCACAATGGTTTCAATCGATAACGTAATCTCGTTTACAATCCCTATAGGCATTTTCACATCCGCTTCCGCCAAGAAACTTTCTAAAACCGGTTCATTTATATAGGAATACCCCAAAAATCCACCGCCGATGGAAAGTAGGGCGAGAATAGTGACTGGAGCCAACATCACTTTTGGCGCCTCATGAATGGTTTTTAAAATTTTCTCGGCCAGTTTAGGCGTGTTTAAGAAGGTGAGGCAGTAGGCGCGCATGAGATAGAATCCGGTTAAAATCGAGGCCACCAATCCGATCACATAGAGTACATGGTGCCCAGTCTCATACTCTTCGCCTAAAATCAGCTCTTTACTGAAGAAGGCTGCAAATGGGGGGATGCCGGCTAAAGCGAGGACACCGATCAAAAATAGCCAATGTGTTTTTGTGAAGATTTTCGCTAAGCCGCCCATTTTTTCCATGTCGGTCACGCCGCGCATCATATGGATGACATTCCCGGCAGAAAGGAAGAGCAGCGCCTTGATAAAGGCATGGTTGGTCAAATGAAACATCGCAGTGTAAAATCCACCCACCCCGCAGGCCAAGAACATGAGTCCTAGCTGGCTGACGGTTGAGTAGGCCAGAACCCGCTTAAGATCTGTTTGGCCGACCGCGCAGAGTGCAGCGTAGAGGGAAGTTATACCTCCAATGATCCCAATCACATAGAGGGTCGTGGGAGAAAGCATAAAGACCGGATGCATCCGGACTACCAGGTAAACGCCGGCTGTCACCATAGTGGCGGCGTGGATGAGTGCCGAAACGGGCGTCGGACCTTCCATCGCGTCAGGTAACCACGTTTGTAACGGAATTTGGGCCGACTTACCAGTGGCCCCGACAAAATAAAGTAGAGTCAAAATCGTGATGATCGTGGCGCCCGCTTGAAACTGCTGGGAGACCTGTTGGTTAATGGTGGCAATATCCCCCGTTCCAAACAGATGGAAGGTCAATAGCAAGCCAAGCAAAAGGCCCAAATCTCCGATACGGTTCACGACAAACGCTTTCGTGGCCGCGCTGGCAGCTGCGGGCCTAAAGTAGTAGTAACCGATCAATAAATAGGAGGCGAGTCCGACCCCTTCCCACCCGACAAACAAAAGCAGCAAGTGTCCAGCTAACACCAGCAGCAACATCGAAAAGACGAAAAGATTCATGCAGGCAAAGTAGCGGGCATAATCCTCTTCATGATCCATGTAGCCGATCGAGTAAACATGAATCAAAAAGCCCACGCCAGTAATGATCATGGTCATGACTAAAGAGAGCGGATCGACATGCAGGACAAAATCGGCATTAATCCGGTCGACCGGGAGCCAATGGAATAGGGTGATGCTCGTGGGACCTAAGTTCGTCGTATTATAAATCCATAGGAGGTAGGAAAAAGAACAAAATGCGATAAAAATGGTGACACATCCGACAAAATTGGCTAATCGGCGGCTAATGATAAACGACGTCAGCAGCAGGATCAGAAAACCTGCTAACGGTGCAAACAATCCCAGCCAAAGTGCGCTCTCCATCCTATCCCCTCAACACGTTGTACTGATCCACGTCTACGACGTTTTTAGACCTGAATAAATTAATGATGATGGCAAATCCGACCGCCGCCTCCGCAGCGGCAACCACAAGCACAAAGAACACCCATACCAGTCCGATTTGGTTGCCCCAATGGTAGGAAAACACCACAAACAATAAATTAGCTGAATTCAGCATCATTTCAATCGAAAGGAACAAGATCAACGCATTGCGTTTGATCAATACGCCGATGATCCCGATGCTAAACATCATCATGCTGATAAAAATAAGAAGCGGTAATTCAATCTCCATTATTTTAATTTCCTTCCTATATATAAAGCCCCGACAACAGCGATCAAAAACATGAGGACCACAGCTTCAAATGGAAAAAAGAAGTCGAGATAGAGGGTTTTGCCTAACGATTGAACCGTTCCATAATCGGGTGGCAACGCATTTTTAATGGGGGTCAACGTAATAAAGCGAATGCTAAGCGCCAGCATGGTCGCCAAAAAAGCAGCCGCAGCAATAAAAATAAGAAGACGCGAGGATCTACTTGGATATAAAGCAATGTGCTGGTGCGCATCTTGGAAGAGCACAATGACAAACATAAAGATGACCAAGATAGCGCCGGCATAAACCAATACCTGCATCACCCCGATAAATTGAGCGTTCAGTTCAAGATAGAAGGCTGCCAAGGTAATCAGCGTCAACAAAAAGGACAAACAAGCATGGACCGGCTTGCGAGCAATAATCACACCCAATGAGGAGAGAATAATGATAATGCTCAGAATTGCTTGAATCGACTGGAACAAGACCATCCTAAATCTCCCTATTCGGATCGCGGCCGGAATCGCCGGGATTCTTTTCCGTCAGCATCTCTTTGGTATAAATCAATGATTCGCGATCGTAGCCGGCTAGTTCGTAGTCGTTGCCGAGAATGATTGCTCCGGTTGGACACGCTTCTTCGCAATAGCCGCAGAAAATACAACGCAACATATTGATTTGAAAATCGGAAGCGTACCGTTCTCCATGCGAATGCATCTCTTCGGGTGTATTCGCTGCTGGTTTGACGTAGATGGCGAGCGATGGGCACACGATGGCGCATAATTCGCAGCCGACGCACCGTTCCTTCCCATCATTCCATTTCGTCAAATAGTGCCTGCCGCGCGAACGTTTAGGAAGCTTCCTTTTTACTTCAGGATATTGCACCGTCACAGGGCGTCTAAAGGCATGCTTGAGGACGACAATCAATCCCCAAAACATCGATAATACTTGCACGATTTTATTCTTCATTTCCACACCAATAAAAAGTATGCGGTCACCACTAAATTCAACGTCGCCAAAGGAATCAAAAGCTTCCAACTAAACGCCATTAACTGATCGTAACGGAACCGCGGGAGGGTTGCCCGCACCCACATAAATAAAAAGACGAAGAGGAATACCTTTAGCAAGAACCATAAGACCGGAATATCGCCGGGACCGTGCCATCCGCCCAAAAACAACGTCACCGCAATCGATGAGACTGCTAAAATATTAATGTATTCCGCCATAAAGAATAGGGCGAATTTCATGCCTCCATATTCTGTATGGTAGCCAGCGGTAAGCTCTTGCTCTGCTTCTGGCAAATCAAAGGGTGCTCGGTTGGTTTCGGCAAAGGCAGTAATCAGATAGATGAGAAACGCAATCGGGTTTGTCCAAAGAAACCATCGGTTTTCTTGTGCCTCGACAATTTCGGATAAACTTAAAGTTCCTGCCGCCATCACGACGGTGAGTAGTGAAATTCCCATCGGCACTTCATAACTGATCATCTGTGCCGTTCCGCGCAGGCCGCCCAATAACGAATAGCGGTTGTTAGATGACCAGCCGGCTAAGACAACCCCATAGACCGCCAAAGAAGAGAGCGCCAATAACATCACAAGCCCAACGTTGACATCCCCAATCTGTAACGTGATTGGACGGCCAAAAATCGTTACTGTGCCCCCAATCGGGATCAAGGCAAAGACTGCTAACGCAATGAAGAGTGAGATCCCCGGAGCAAGCCAATAGGTAAACACCTCGATGCCAGCCGGCTGAAACCGTTCTTTAGTCAAGAGCTTGAGTCCATCCGCCAAAGGCTGTAGCAATCCAAGAGGCCCCACCCGGTTTGGTCCGTAGCGCAACTGGACGCGTGCTAAAATCACCCGCTCCATCAAAGTCATGTAAGCCGCGCATCCGAATAAGATGGCGATGAGCACAACACCTTTAATGAGCACAACAATCGGGTCAAATGGCATACATTCCTTTACAAAGCACTTAATTCAACGGCTAATCCATTCATTAAATTAGGATCTAAATCGTACACGGGAATCTCTTCAAATCCAATCGGGAGAACAACCGTGCCGTCCGCAACACGCCGATCAATGATCACTCGTGCAACAATTGATTTTCCATTGGCTGTGATCTTCACTCGATCGCCAGCCGCTAAACCGCGCGACGAAGCCTCCAAAGGATTGATCCGGATGCCAGGCTCTTTGACCAACTGGATCACATGCGGATTGTGTTTCATCCGATTTCCCTTATCAAACAATACATACGCGAAGGTGGCTAACAACGATCCTTTCTTACCCGCATTGGTTGGCGTCGGTTTGCCGTTCAACGTTCCCGGCTGTAGTCCAGGCAAGATGGTATGCGGCTTTAATTGCGTGCTAATATCATCATTCACACCAATTTTCTGTCCCAGCTTGTTTGCAATTTTTTGGAAAATCTCCCCGTCGCTATAGATCGTTTCCGGAACAAGTTTGCCAGGTTGCAGTTGTTGAATACGCCGTTCGATATTGATGAAATGCCCCCCTTTTTCCACATAAGATAAGGCGGGAAGCACCACATCCGCTTGCACGGCGGTTTCGGTCATGAAGAGGTCCTGAACAACAAGAAAATCAAGTTTGCTGCGTGCAGCCATCCAAAGTTCTTTAGGGAGCTTAGCTGCAGGATCCGCTCCAGCTACATGCAATACACCCCATCCGGATTTCGCTGCCTCTTGGATCACCTGCCAGGCATTCAGTCCAGGTTTATCTAGCCGCTTTCCAAAGGGTCCCAGCTCAGGATGAAGACCCGCTAGACGCGCTCCCACACTATTTCCTCTGCCCTCAAGCACATTAAGCGATAGGCCGCTTTTGCCTTGTTTGAATGTTGTCAATTCGGAAAGAATCGGGATTCTTAAAGGGGAACTCAGATATTGCCGGCCAACCAGGAATGCTCCTTTTTTACCCCCTTCACCGAGAGATTGGAGGTAAGGAAGATGTTGTTTGAGTACCTCTAACTCTTGTCCGGGCGCATGTAATACGTTTTTCGCAAGATGGTGTTCCACTTCCGGAGCAAAATGGCCGAAGAACAACACTTTCGCCCCGCGGTTGATTGCTTGTTTAAGCCTGAGCCAAATGACCGGAAACTCTTCGGTGATATCTAATCCGAACAAAACAGCATAATCGAGTGTTTCTAGTGAGCCGATCGATTGCTCCATTCCGGGAGATAACCCTTCTTCATCAAGGGAAAAGATGGTCATCCCCACCCGATAGTCAAGATGGTTGACATCTCCAAGCTTGCGGAACAGTTGCTGGAAAAGATAATTGTCTTCAAACGTCAGCGGATTACCGCCGAGTCCGGCTAATTTTCCGCTCGTTAGGTGTTGTTTCCATTTTGAGGCGATCAGGTTGAATGCTTCATCCCAACCCGCTTCTTGCAGTTTTCCGGAACGGCGAATCAGCGGTTTTTGAAGCCGTCCAGCTTCGGTTGTGTATTCGTAGCCGAACCATCCCTTATCGCATAGCCAGACATCATTGACATCGCGGTCTTCAAGGGCGCGGGTGCGCATGATTTCCCCATCGCGCGCATCTAAAATCAGACTGCAGCCAACCGGACACAGGGTACATGTACTGTTCGTCGAATCATTATCCCAGGGACGGGCGCGGAAACGATAAACCTGACTTGTTAACGCCCCTACAGGGCATATGGAGATCGTATTGCCGATGAATTTCGATTGTACAGGCTTGCCATCTGGCGTTCCGACTTCGGTCTTAAACCCTCTTTCGATAAACACTAAAGCGCTATCGCTGGCCACCAATTCTCCAAAACGGGTGCAGCGGGCGCAGACAATGCATCGTTCACGGTCTAGCATCAGGGTGGGGCCAAGAGAATACGGTTTCACAAACCGCCGCTTCTCTTCAAAAAACCGGCTTAATCCTGGGCCATAATGTAGCGCATTCTCTTGCAGAGGGCACTCTCCGCCACGATCGCAAATGGGACAGTCTAACGGGTGATTGATCAACAGCAGCTCCAGGATAGAATTGCGTCCGTCAATCGATTTTTCAGATTGGGTCTTAACCACCATCCCTTCCGTTGCTTCCAAGGTACAGGAGGTTTGCAGCTTCGGCATCTTCTCCACTTCCACCAAACACATCCGGCATGCGCCGAAAGGGGGCATCCGGTCATGGTAGCAGAAAATGGGCACATCAACTCCCAGCTGCCTAGCAGCTGTATAGACCGTCGTCCCTTTAGGAACCGTGACGGCTACGCCGTTGATGGTGAGGTTAATCAAATTCGTCTGTGGTTTTGTTTCTATCGTCATAGTGTATTTAAATATGGGTATGACACAGGCATGGGCGGCAAGCGGTCCGCATGAGGATTGCGCTTAATATACGCCTCAAATTCCGGTTTAAACTCTTTCATCGCACTGACAATCGGAGGTGCGGCACCCACCGCCAGCGGGCAAAACGAATTGTTTTCCATGCTGCTGCACACATCCTCGATCACCTTTAAATCGGCAAATGTTCCCCCTCCCCTTTCAATGCGCGCCAGCACCTGGGTGACCCAACGGGTCCCTTCGCGGCAGGGAGTGCACTTGCCGCACGATTCATTTTGATAAAACTGCATTAAACGATGGGCAACTTTGACCATGTCAGCGGTATCGTCCATCACGATCACCGATGCGGTTCCTAATGCGGATTTGCGTGCCGCTAATGCGTCAAAATCCATGGTGATATCAATATCGTTCGCATTGAGGACGCTGCATGACGATCCGCCGGGATAACACGCTTTAAATTTCCGGCCGGGAAACATCCCGCCGGCTGCCTCGATCACCTCACGCAACGGAACCCCCAGCGCGAACTCGTAACATCCCGGCTTTTGCACTTGGCCGCTGACCTGAAAAATTTTGGTGCCGGTATTTTTGGGCTTGCCAATGCTTTGGTACCACTCCACACCGCGGTTGACAATATGCACGACATTGCAAAGCGTCTCGACGTTATTGATAATCGTCGGTTTGTTGTACAATCCCGCAACCGCTGGAAAGGGTGGTTTTAAACGCGGCGTCGCGCGGTACCCTTCCAATGAATTTAATAAGGCAGTTTCTTCGCCGGCAATGTACGCTCCAGCACCCGGATGGATCACAATCTCTAAGGAAAATGGCGATCCTAAAATATTTTTCCCTAAATAATTTTTGGCTCGGGCCTGCCTGACCGCTTCGCGCAATTGCTTGAAGGCATAAAAATATTCGCCGCGGCAATAAATAAAGGCTAACTTGGCTCCGATCACATAGCTCGTTAAAATCATCCCTTCAATCAATTGGTGCGGATCTTTTTCTACAAGCAGCCGATCCTTAAACGTGCCGGGTTCGCTTTCGTCGCAGTTGCACACCAAATATTTGGGTTGATCGGTTTTGGGAATGAACCCCCATTTCATACCCGTAGAAAATCCTGCGCCGCCGCGCCCACGCAGTCCAGACTGTTTGACCATTTCAGTTAAATCCGCCGGAGAAATCCCCGTAATCGCCTTGCGAATCGCTTGGTAGCCCCCGTTGCGTTCATAGACCGAAATATCGGATTGATTTGGATCATTGATGTGAGCAAGCAAAACGCGTAATTCAGGCATAACCGATCTCCCGTTGAGGGACCGGAGAAGGATGGCCTGGTCCTTTTTTAGCCTCTTCGAGGATTTTATCAACGTCTTCTTCTTTGACAGGACCGACTGTTTTGTCATCGATGATCATCACGGGAGCCAAATCACAAGCTCCCAAGCATTCTGAAGCGATGACAGTGAACTGCGCGTCACCACTGGTTTCACCAGGATGAATCTGAAGTTTTTGGCAAAGCTTTGAAAGTACGCCATCCGCTCCACGCAACATACAAGAGACATTTTTGCATACATGAATGACATGTTTGCCAACCGGCTCTTCAAAAAACATGTCGTAGAACGTTACAATCGCATTGACTTCATTGGGGGCAATTTCAAACAACGCGGCCACTTCATTCTGAATTTCACGCGGCAGATATCCATTTTCCGATTGGGCCAAATGTAATGCAGGGATTAATGCCGACCGTTTTTCAGGATACTGCTTTTGCATGTCTAAAATGGCTTGACGGGTTTGATCGCTTAATTTCACCGGTCCACATCTCCTAGTATGGGGTCTACACTCGCTATTCCCACAACAACATCTGAAAGCACAAGCCCCGGCAGCACCTCTTTTAACACCTCGACGTGCGGGAACGAAGGTGACCGCACTCGTAGTCTATATGGACGATTGCTGCCGTCGCTGACTAAATAGTAACCTAATTCTCCGCGGGCTGACTCCACACACTGGTAGAGTTCGCCAACTGGCGGGTGAATCCCTTCGCTCACCAGTTTAAACTGATGAATCACTGCTTCCATGCTGCGTGCCAGCTCTCTGCGCGGCGGCAAAGCAACCTTCCGGTCATTTGTGATCACGGGGCCTGGCTTTAGTTTAGTTAATGCCTGTTCGATGAGCGAAATGCTTTCCTTCATCTCCTCCATACGAATCAGGTAACGCGCATACGAATCCGCTTCGGTGTGGGTTGGAACATCGAATGTGTAATTTTCGTAACCTAAATAGGGATACACTTTGCGAATGTCGTAAGGAACTCCCGCCGCCCGAATGACCGGGCCGGTGCACATGTACTGTTCACAAAGTTCCTTGTCGATGACTGCCACGTGTTTTAAACGCTGGCACCAGACATAGTTGTTTGTCAGCAGGTCATCCAAATCTTTCCATGTATGATGGAAATTTTTGACAAACGCCTTGACCTCGTCCACAAATTCAGGATTCAAATCGTAAGCTAATCCGCCAATGCGCCAGCAAGAAGGAAACATCCGCGCTCCAGACATCCCTTCAAAAATATCCAAAATCTTTTCCCGTTCCGCGAAACAGTACATGTAAACGGATGACATGTTGAGTTCCAGCGCACTCGTACCCGCCCACAGCAAATGGCTGCCAATGCGCGACAGTTCCAAGAAAATCAAACGAATCACCTGGGCACGTTCAGGAACTTCGACATTCATCAACCGTTCCACCGCCGCGGCAAACGCTTGCTCTTCAGCCGGCCCCGAAAGATAGTCCAGCCGGTCGATCAACGTAAACACCTGCATATAGGTACGGGTTTCACACTCTTTTTCGACTCCGGTATGCAAATACCCGATGACCGGTTCGGCAGACACGACCACTTCGCCGTCTAAACGTAATTTAATGCGCAAAACGCCATGCGTGGAGGGGTGCTGAGGCCCTAAATTTAATTCTAGGATATCCCCAATCTCGCCTGGAACGTTAAGATTTTTTAAGTCGTTTGACATGAGGTACGATTTCCGATGGTACTTTTGGCTTCACGCCATGTTTAAACTCTACCGGTTCTTCAGTTAACGCATAATCTTTAAGCAGCGGATGTCCAATCCAATCGTCCGGCATTAATATACGTTTGAAATCGGGATGCTCGATAAAATGAATGCCGAACAGATCGTATAGTTCCCGTTCATACCAGTCGGCTCCGCCCCAGAGGTCGGTGACCGTATGCAGAGGCTCTCCCCTTGCCGCATAGACGAAGACACGCAGCCGGTTAAAATTGTCAGGGTGATGCAGCCAATAGACAACTTTGGTCCGTTTGGTCGGGACGAGATAATCCACGCCGGTGAGATCCATCAACACCCGATAACCAGCGTTCCGTTTCAAAAAGGCAAGCACTTCTTTCAAAGATGCTTTTTTAATTTCCAAAGTCGTTTCACCCAAAAACTCGTGTTCAGCGGCAATCGCGTTTGAAAATCTCAACTTGATTTGTTGCACCGCTTCAAACGTTTTCATCGTTTCCGCTTCCGCTGAGCAAATACCCGCTCATCTTTAATTTTTTCCTGAAGTTGGATTAACCCATAGATTAGCGCTTCAGGACGGGGCGGACAGCCGGCAATATAGACATCTACTGGGACAATTTTATCGACTCCCTGTACAATGGCGTAATTGTTATAAATGCCGCCTGAGGATGAGCAGTCACCCATAGCGATAACCCATTTAGGTTCAAGCATTTGTTCATAAATCGTCTTTAAGACTGGAGCCATTTTTTGGCTGACCCTTCCGGCGACGATCATCACGTCGCTTTGCCGGGGGGACGCACGAAACACTTCCATTCCAAAACGGGCCACATCATAGCGGCTGGCGGCGGTCGACATCATCTCGATGGCGCAACAAGCCAAGCCGAATTGGGCAGGCCACAAGGAACTTGCTCGGGCCCAATTAATTAAAGCTTCCAATGGAGCTACGAGAAACGGCGCTTTTTCTTGATGGTTCATTCCCATTGGAGTCCCCCTTTACGCCAAATGTAGGCGAAACCGATCAACAGAGCGGCTAAGAAAAATAACATTTCGTAAAAGGCGAAGGCACCTATTTGTTTCGCGACCACGGCCCATGGATATAAAAATACGACTTCGATATCGAAGACTAAAAAGATTAAGGCCACCAGGTAATGCCGGAGAGGAAAACGTTCCTGCAAAAGATGTGCTTCTGTTTGAATGCCAGATTCATAAGGCATAAATTTCGCAGGGTGAGATTTATCGGAAGGAAACAGGGAGGAAACCCCTAACACCGTTAATACAACGATGAAAACCAGTCCAAAATAGAGATAAATAGAATAATAATCTTCCACAGCAATCGTCTCTTTATAACTTGCATATCAACAACTTGGTAATTTAGCAACAGGAGAGTGCAAGAAAAATGGATAACGAAAAAACAACCTAAACGACATAAAGGACCTAAGTGATACAAAAGAACTCTATCTAAAGTTTTTATGTCTTTTTTACAAATGCAGGTTTGATGTTTTTGGTTTTTGATCGAGCGTTAGCGAGATCCTTGGAGTGCGTGCGCTATGCGCCGCCTTCATTATTTGTTCACAATAATTAATGGAAGTCGTTGCAGGAGTGAAGGCGGTGCGGAGCACATACGCATCAAGCTAAGCAAAGTTTTTTGTGAATTTAAAGCCTATAGTTTTTGTCGCGGAGCGACATTTCTATCAATAGCCCATAGCAAGGCGCTATTTTGCGCCGCAGCTATGGGTTGATAGACATGATGCAA
>JAGVLX010000096.1 GCA_020054065.1 Parachlamydiales bacterium
AAAATTACTAATATTATTATTCAGATCCGGCTATATATTCCCTTAAAACAAGTTAACCCTCTAAAAAGGATGGGATATGGATATCGTTAGCTTAATCATTAGTTTGATTAGTGGAGCTGTGGGTGGTAATGTCGCTGCCGCAGCAGCGCCGGATAAGAGCCTTGGTGGTCTCGGCAACTCGTTGGTAGGATTATTAGGCGGCGGCTTAGGCGGATATGTTCTCCAAGCATTAGATTTGTTCAACAAAGTCAATACACAAGTGGCGCAAACGACTGGCACGGGTCTTGATTTGACATCGATCTTGGCTAACGTAGGAACTGGCGGCGTAAGCGGTGCTATCCTCACGATCATTGTTGGTCTTATTAAAAACTCGCTAGCGAAAAGATAGTTGATGCTTGTTTCTAGTAAGAGGATTGTAGGATCCTACAATCCTCTTTTTCTTTTCTTCTAAATTTCCTATATTCATCCCATGCTTACCGTCTATGTGAAACATTATTTAACCCTGGATGGAATCCTCTTTTTCAAGCAGCAATGGTTTCCAAAAGTTTTCAAGATTGCCTCTCAACAAAAGGGATTTATTTCCCTTGAAACCACTCAAAATAAAACCCATTCTGATTGCGTGGACATCACGCTTAAATTTCAGGATGCGGCTGCCTTAAATGATTGGGTTGAAGATCCGCATCATGATCGCTTGATCAACGAATTAGATCCTTATCGCAGTCGAAATTATTGGGAAGCTGTGGCAACAGAAGATACCCAAAAGGACCCCTCTCAGCTCACCTGGGACGTCATTAAAATTTAATTTAAACACAGAGGCACAGAGTGGGGCCCGCTAGGGTAGCCCATGGTGACCGCTTCCAACAGAAATTCACCACAGAGGCACAGAGAGGAGCCCTTTAGGGCGACTGATATTAGCCCATGGTGACCGTAGGGAACCGTGGGAATGAATGTATCAAAATAATTGGAGCCCTTTAGGGCGACTGAAATAATCAATTCATGTAATATTGATTCTCCCTATGATTCGGAGAATATTAAGATGTCACATAGTTGTGTCGAAGTGTATCTACATGTTGTTTTTGCTACCAAGAACCGTGATTCGTTAATTCCAGCAGAAATGGAGAGCCGTCTCCACAGTTACATTGGAGGCATTGCAAGAAAAAGAAATATAGATCTGATTAGAATTAACGGAATGCTTGACCATCTGCATCTTTTATTCAAGCTGCATCCTGATGTACCGATTGCGGTATTGCTCAAAGAAATAAAATCATACAGCTCTGGATGGATCAAAAAACAAGGATTTGAAAATTTTGCATGGCAAAATGGTTACGGAGCATTTTCGTGTTCATATGGTCATTTACAACAAGTTATTGAGTATATTGAACGACAGAAAGAACATCATCAACAACATTCGCTGGAAGAAGAAATTAATCAAATTAATAAAAAATGGGGAACGACTTGGATGATTCAGTCGCCCTAACGGGCTCCTATTTTTTTGTGATCCCATCCACCCACGGTTCCCTACGGTCACCGTGGGCTAACATCGATCGCCCTAGCGGGCTCCTCTCTGTGTCTCTGTGCCTCTGTGGTGAATTTCTATTGGTAGCGGTCACCGTGGGCTAACATCGATCGTCCTAAAGGACTCGCCTCTGTGGTGAAAAAAAATACTAGCGCACTTCGGTGACGAGACTCAAAATCGCAATCCCGGCAATGATCAGGCCCGTTCCCAAAAAATGCCAAATTCCAAACGTTTCCTTGAAATAGAACACACCGATCAACGCAATGCCCAAAATGCCTAATCCGCACCATAAGGCATACAACACTCCAACTGGCAGTGTTTTCAACGCAACACTCATCAACCAAAATGCTGTACTATATCCTGCTACCACAACTAACGAAGGGTAGAGTCGGCTAAATCCATTAGAAAGCTTTAATGCACTTGTCGCAATAATCTCGGCAATCACAGCGAAAAACAAGATCCCATACGCGCTCACAAATGACTCCTTGTGATTAAATCTCTTATATCTTATCAAACCACACAAAAAGGCGCTATGATCTCATCGTCTTCAAAACAATGGGAAGTGTACATCATCCAAACGGAATCCGGAAAATTGTATACCGGTATCACCAACCATTTCGACCGACGGCTAAAACAGCATCAAAGTCACCGCAAAGGGGCACGGTTTTTCCATTTATCAGCGGTAGAAAAAGTGGTATTCCGCGAATCTCAACCTAACCGCTCAGCCGCATCCAAGCGGGAAGCACAGATCAAAAAAATGAGCCGCGAAGCTAAATTAAAACTCATTTACAACTGATTTTCAAGGATTTACGAAACATCTCTGTACGCCTGATGCAGCGTATTTCTAGAATCCTTAGAAATAAATATTTACATTCGACTTTGGGGGATAAATATGTTAAAAAATATTTTAAGATAAGCGAAGGAGCATGTCATGGGTCAACATCCTAGCAGTCAGTTGGAAGCGCCGATTCAAGTCTCTAGCCGTGAGGAACTCGTACGGCTCGTTCGAAAATGGGGCGACGTGAATACGGATGGCATTCTCGATCAGCCGACTAAAATTTATACCGATCCTAAAATAGAAGGATTGATCGGCTACCGGATTGAATCAGGCCATGCGGTTGTTTTTGGCGACCCTGTCGCCGCACCGAATGACAAGCTTCTATTAGCTGAGAGCTTCCAAGATTATTGTGAACAGCACAATCTGGGTGTTGTGTATACCATGGTGACTGAAGAATTTGCTAATTGGAGCGCTGCCAACCAATCCGGTGTGGTTGTGGAGTTTGGCGAACGTTTTATTTTGGATCCTCAGGTCGACCCCTCCGAACTGACAGGCCCGAAAGCGGTTCTGGTGCGCAAAAAGGTTAAACATGCCCTAAAAGATGGCGTCACCATCCATGAATATACGAATCACGACCCGCAACTAAAGGGTCAAATTGAAGAGGTCGCGGATAATTGGTTAAAGCGGCGCAAGGGCCCACAGGTGTACCTTTCGCACCTCCACTTATTTGATGATCCCTACGGAAAACGATGGTTTTACGCGACGGTGGGCGATAAAGTCGTCGGGCTTCTCATCCTTAATCAGCTGCAGGCACAGCAGGGGTGGTTGTTGAACAACGTCATGATCAAAACCGACTCTCCTCCCGGAACATCGGAATTACTCGTGATTACAACGTTACGGATATTAAACAATGAACATTGCCACTATACCCTGATCGGGCCCGTGCCGGCCAAGCAGCTTGGCAAGATCACAGGGATCGGCACTCTTTCATCGACCATCACGCGGTTCATGTACAAATGTGCTAAAAACGTTTTTCATTTGGACCGGCATGCGATGTTTTGGGAAAAATTTCAACCCAAGGTGGAACGCTCATACCTCTTATTTCCAAAGAACAACCTTGGTATTTCCAGTATTATCGCTCTCTTGCGTGCATTTAATGTAGGATCCCCAAAAGAATGATCTCGCTCGCCTACAAAATGCTGATCGGCAATCGCGCTTCATGCATCGGCATCATCTTTGGGATCTTTTTGGCGACGTTGTTGATTGCTCAGCAATCAGCCATTTTTTTGGGTGTGGTTTCACGTTCCTACCGGATTGTAACAGACATTCCCGCTCCAAACATCTGGGTCATCGACCCGGCCACGGAAAGTGAAGATAAGTTGCGCAGTTTACCGATTGGTTATGTGGATGTCGTTCGCAGCACTCCAGGAGTGGAATGGGCGGTGCCATTAACCACCAGCATGATCCCACTGATCACGGCAAAAGGCACCTTTGACATCGGGCGCATCTATGGGATTGATGATGCAACTTTGATTGGCGCGCCATCCCATTTGGTAGAAGGCAATCTTCTAGACCTTAGACGGGAAGGAGCGATCATCATCGACAGTTATACCGCCACTCACACGATGGGTTCAAAATTGCCGGATGGTTCTATAAGACCGTTGAAGGTCGGCGATAGCCTTGAAATCAATCACGTGAATGCAGTCGTCGTCGGGATCACGGATCTCACCCCTGGATTTTATCCGCAACCGATCATTTATACCACGTTATCCCAATATCAACGATTCAATCCTGCTTTATCGGACCGGGTAGAATTCATCTTGGCTAAAACCCGCCATGGAGTCAGTTTAAAGCAGGTATTAAAAGCGATCAATGAACAGCAAGGATTAGAAGCATTGTCGCGCGAACAGATCAAAGATAAAATGGTGAGCTTTTTCTTAAAAACTGGAATTTTGATTAACTTCGGTCTCTCCGTTGCCCTGGCAATTATTATCGGGTTTTCGATTGCAGGACAGATTTTCTACATTATGACCCTGCAAAATATCATGTATTATGCGCTGATTAAAGCGATTGGAGGCAACCGCTGGATGCTAACCAAGATGATTCTGATCCAAGCGGCTATTGTAGGAGCTATTGGATTTTCACTCGGGGTTGGAGCTTCCATCTTGTGGGGCATTGCCGTCAAGAATACGACATTAGCCTTTATGTTTCCGTGGGAGTTGCTCCTGTTTTGTTTCTTTATTGTTCTACTTATTTG
>JAGVLX010000003.1 GCA_020054065.1 Parachlamydiales bacterium
CAGGCGGCAAAATTGCACTTTGCATGAGGTCAATGGAACTGAAAATCACATTCATCTGCTTATGCAACTTTCTAATTTAGATGAGTTTTCAGCGTTAATTCGAACGATAAAAAGTTGTTCAACTGGATTTCTTAAAAAAGAATTTCCAGAATGTCAGAATTTTGCATGGCAAGATGGTTACGGCTCATTTACCGTAAGTTACTCGCAATTTGAACGTGTAAGGAGCTATATTCAAAATCAAAAAGAACATCACAAACAAAGCACCTTCGAAGATGAGTATTTGAAGTTATTAGAATCGCATCAAATTAACGATGAAATGAAATATGTGTTTGGATGAGGTGTCGCCACTAACGTGGCTCCTATGGGTGTATTGTTTTCCGTCCTCCCGTGGGCTTACGCCCACGGCTATTTCTCTGCAGCCGCTACGCGGCAAGTAAGCAACGTAAACATAAACCGCTGTAAAAGCCGCTAGCGCGGCGATTTTTGACAATAAGTTATATCAAAAGAGATGAAAATTTAAGTGGTGAAATGATAAGATCTCAGTCTTCGATATCGAATTCGATGAGCTCTGCCCACAAGGCATGGGTGTAATCATCGATGACCTCGCCGTCGGCGACCATGAGGATTTGGTAGGTCAAAATACCCCCCGTACAAAAATAGTCGTCGTTCAGGAGGTCATAGACATACGATCCTCGCGGGGTTTCGATCGGAATGACAAACTCATCTAATTCACGATTCTTAAGACGAATCACCACCTGCAATTCAATCTGCTGATAACCATTAAACTCTTCCTCCAACCACCAATGAATCGTCATCCGTTTGCCTGCCGGCGGACAACACTGCATAGGGTCCGGCGTCAAGACATGATAGCTCGCTAAATATTTACGGGTGATGTATTCATTTGTCACCGATAACCGGTCGTGATAGATCCGACAACCAGTCAAAACGAGAAGCATTGCCAATAAAATTAAACGCATACGGCCTGTTTCTGCAACTGCTTCCGGCCTTCTAAGATGAGGCTCTTAGTCGACTCCCAGTCCAAACATTCGTCTGTCACTGAGAGGCCATAGGCTAATTGACTCTTATCTTGGCTAAGAGGTTGATTCCCAGGTAAAAGATGGCTTTCAATGATCGCTCCCAAAATTCCCTTTTGTCCCGACTTGATTTGTGCAATCACATCCTGAAACACTTCTGGCTGCAGATGATGTTTTTTATAGCAGTTATCATGAGAGCAGTCGATCATCAAACGAGGAACGACGCCCGATTTCTCCAAACGGCTTAACGCATACGTAACGTGATGCGATGAGTAGTTTGGTGCGTTTTCTCCACCGCGCAGCACAATGTGCGTATGTGGATTTCCCATCGTGTGGATGACAGAGGGTCTTCCATGTTCGTCGATCCCAAAGTGGGAATGGGGAGCTTCCGCAGCGATCACCGCGTTGATCGCAAGATCAAGATTGCCGTCGGTACTATTTTTAAAGCCGATCGGCATCGAGAGTCCAGAAGCCATCTGCCGGTGAATTTGGGAGGTCGTTGTGCGTGCTCCCACACTTCCCCATGTGAACAAATCATGCAGATAGCAAGCCGCTAAGGGATCTAATAATTCCGTACCAGCAGGCATGTGCATTTCGGCTAGATCGAGGAGAAGCTTGCGGGCGGTCATCAGCCCCTGTTGGATTTCATGCGAACCATCCAGATGCGGATCATACACCATTCCTTTCCAACCGATAGTCGTGCGCGGCTTTTCAAAATACACGCGCATTGCGATAAAAAAGGTATCTTGGACTTGGCTGGCCAACTCTTTTAAACGGCTGGCGTACTCTTTGGCTGATTTTGAATCATGGATTGAACAGGGCCCAACGATTAGCAACAGGCGTTGATCTTTGTTTCTAAGGATTCTGGCTATTGTTTGACGCGACTGATGGATAAATTGCCGGTGGGTGTCTGATAGGGAGAGAGCTTCTTTAAGCTGAAGGGGAGTAAGCAAGGGTTCGGTGGCAGCAATTCGCGATTCCAGATGTTCTGTCATGCAGTAATAATCCCTTTGTAAATAAAGGATAGTTGATATCAAATTATCTCAATTCCGTCTATGATAATGCCTGATGAAAAACGCTCCTGCACTTCATTATCTTTGGATCCAAGAAGGACCTGTTCTGCCCGCCGAAAAATGGGGATTTAAGGCCTTAATTCGCAATGGAAACCATTCATCCCAGTTTTCTAAACCGGCGCTTCACCATCTTTCCTATACGTGTCCTTTAGATGAACGGTTTCAAAACGGGTTAAAAACATTATTTCAGCAGCAAGATTCGCAAGGAGTCTTATATGAAAGCGTGTCACCTCACCGAAACTTTATGCAACATCCTGAAGCTGAATGGCTTACGTGGTCTGAATTAGTATTGAAGGAATTGACTTTGGTCGAGCAGCTCAATCCCGGCAAACCGGTTTTGTTTTTCTTGCCCCCCACCTCCCATCTTGATAAATGGCTACAGGCGTTCTCTCAATTATGCCTCTATGCTGGACCCCGCACTTCATTAGTCTTCTCAGCAAATCAAGAGGGGCTGGCTGCAGATTATTCTCCTCCCCATCCCGTATGGGAGTGGATTCAACACCAAAAAGTGGCGATTGAAACACCCTTACTGCCGATCTTAAATTTAGGGCAATCGCAAGCTGGTGAGGGAAGCTGGCCGACTTTTCCTCTCGATATTCTGGAACGGTATCGTATGCGCATCACCGCGCCTCATCGGTTTGGATCGATCTCCGTGATTCCGCATTATCCACAAGATTCGACGTTTCTCGATGGTGTCTTATCGATTTCAGCCTGTTCACTGATCTCTGGCCAGCCGCCGCACCCCTTAATCGAAGCGTGGTGCAAGGAAACTTTTCCTCATCCATCGGCTTATGAATTGACGTCGGCCATGCTCGAAGCACGCGCCATTGCCTTGCATTGGCAAGAATGGAAATCGGCACAGAACACCGATCCTGAAATTAAGCGGCTGCAAGGGGAAACGATTCTTAATCGTGTAATGTTATTAGCTCCACGATTTAACGTGAACGGCCTCAAAGAGGCTTACGAAACCTTCGCCGGGGCGATCAAAACTAAGGCTTTTTGAACACCACAAGCTGCGAAAAAGAGGCGATATCTTTTTCTCCAAATTCAATCAAATGCTTAACGGTCCCCGCTATAAAGGTTTTATAAAATTGCAAAAAGCCCTCAGAAAAAAAATGGGTCCGCTCTAAGAGGTGAATACACTGATCGATAGCTTTTGAAGAGAGGATCCATGAAAATAAACGACTGTCTTTCAAACAATAATGCCACTTAATGCTATCGGGAAAATCGGTTTGCGAGATGACTTGCAACCCGCTGCGCCTAGCGCTGTCCAAAATTTCATCCAAGGTATGCAGCGGCGGCATGGCGGTGGAATACACAAATTGCTCCGTCACCCGCGCATGCTCAGGATGATGCGGAACATACCCCTTAGACAGCACCGCATCGTAGATGAGGAATGAACTCCCAGGTTTCAAAACCCGATACGCTTCGCTAAACCCCTTCTGTAATAACTCAGAAGTCAAATATTTAAACGAATAAATCGCATAAGCAGAATCAAAGGTGTTCTCCTGAAAAGGTAATTGCAAATTATTGCCTTCCACGACTTGACATAGCTTTTCCAGATTTTTTTTCTTAATCCCTGTATGAGCTTGCTGGCACTCCTCCTGGCTTAAGGCGACCCCGGTCATCCTGCCGCCTGAATAGGCCGCTATTTCCTGGAGAACTCCACCCACGCCGCATCCGATATCAAGTCCGTGTTTACCTGGAGCGAGGGCAATTTTTTTTGCGATGAGATGGTGAAGATGTCGAATGGCTTCGGAGCGGCTTTGTTTGGCGTGTTGTTTGGGAATGAACTGCCAGCTTGCTCCATAGCCGGCTTCGATGATTGGCGCCATCATGGAGTAGTAATGTTTGATTGCCCCTGTATAATCGCCTGTTTTTTTTGCTTCCTGGAAAAGATTCTCATGATTCCGACAGAATTGCACATAATTATTATTTCTAATCTGTAGCAGTAATTTAAAATAACGGGGCAGTAAGCTTTCCATCATCCATCCTTGATTTGATCAAGGCGGATGTTACTTAAAATTTAATTTTCTGGTCACTGATTTCCTTGCCCGTGCCCCTGCCCAAAAAATTGTTGGGCAGGGGCAAGGGCAGGGATAATGCAAGGGGACTATTAACCTTCACCTCTATAAAAATTATTTAACTAATCCTTACTCCTTTAATGTGAGTTGGAGAATAAGGCCCTGTTCAAAAATTCCCTTTAAAGCTATAATATTACGAATGTGTTAACGCATAGATCAAACAACTGACCATCTCAAATTTCCGGGGAAGTGACCAGTACTATGGAATATTTTAACAGCATGTTGTCTGAGTTTAGAAGTCAAGTCTGGGGACCGCCCTTGCTAGCGTTATTGCTTGGGACAGGTCTTTATTTGACCTTCTTGTTACGTGGAATTCAATTTCGTTATCTCGGTTATGCCCTTAAACAGGTTTTTGCTCGGCAAAAAGCCAATTCGAAAGGGGACATCAGCCATTTTGAAGCATTAATGACCTCCTTAGCCGGCGCCATCGGGACGGGAACGATTGTTGGGGTGGCAACCGCTTTAGCCATTGGTGGTGTGGGCGCCCTGTTCTGGATGTGGGTCACCGCCTTTTTGGGGATGGCGACCAAATATGCCGAATCGTTATTGGCTGTGAAATACCGCCAACTGGACAAATGGGGTGAAATGGTCGGCGGGCCGATGCAGTATATCGAAAGGGGGCTTGGCTGGAAATGGATGGCGATTTTATTTGCTCTCTTCGCCTCGGTGGCTGCAATCGGTACAGGGAACTTAGTCCAAGTGAATTCCATCGCTGATGCAGTCAATAATGTCTGGAGCGTTAATCCTTGGTATACCGGCATTGCGTTAGCGCTATTGACCGGGCTTGTCTTGATTGGAGGTGTGAAAGCGATCGGCCACGTGGCGGGGGTGTTAGTCCCGATTATGGCTCTGCTATATACATTTGCAGGTATTTATATCTTACTCATCAACATCCACAACATTCCGGCGGCTTTTGCCCATATTATCCAAAGCGCGTTCAGCGGACAGGCGGCGGTCGGAGGCTTTGCAGGGTCAACCCTGTTGCTCACGATTCAAATGGGTGTCTCCCGCAGTGTCTTCTCTAACGAAGCCGGCTTGGGGATCTCCTCCCTGGCGGCGGCGGCTGCGAAAACAGACAGCCCAGGACGACAAGCGATGATCACGATGACGGGCGCCCTGATCTCCACTGTCATCGTCTGTACGATCACCGGACTCGTTTTATCGGTTACCGGATCGGTCGGCCTGCAAGATGAAACCGGCGCGACACTAAATGGCGCAGCGATGGCGATTAAAGCATTTAATTCCGCTATCCCCGGCGGCCAGTTTGTGGTGACGATTGGGCTCATTTTATTCGCCTATACGACAGTGATCGCATGGGCTTACTACGGTGAAAAATGTTGCGAATATCTGTTGGGCGAAAAAGCCATTATTCCGTATCGCATCATTTATACTTTGATTGTCATTCCGGGAGCTGCCATTAATATGGAAGCTGCTTGGCATGTGGCGGATATCACCAACGGCCTGATGGTGATTCCAAATCTTATTGCACTCGTCGCTCTCTCGCGTGTCATCACTTCCGAAACACAGGTATTCCTCAAGCTGGCCGATCAAGAAATTGCTGAAAGTAAAAAATTACACGTATCTTAATCGAGGAAATCATGTTCGAAAGTTTATTACAAATGACTGAACTTACCTTAAATACCATCTACAGGTGGGTGTGGGGAGTTCCCTTGCTCGTTTTAATCACCGGAGTCGGGCTGTACCTGACCGTCGCCTTGCGCGGACTGCAGTTTCGCTATTTAGGTTACGCCTTAAAAGTGGCCTTAGGAACTCAAGATAAGCAGGGTAAAGGGGATATCAGCCATTTTCAAGCCTTGATGACCGCTCTTGCCGCCACAATCGGGACAGGCAATATTGCCGGCGTAGCCACTGCGATCACTGTGGGCGGCTTGGGCGCCCTGTTTTGGATGTGGGTCACAGCGCTTATTGGGATGTCGACAAAATATGCTGAAGCGTTATTAGCGATAAAATTCCGCGTGACCGACAAAAAAGGGGAAATGTGCGGCGGTCCGATGTATTTTATCGAAAAAGGGTTGGGCTGGAAATGGCTGGCCATGAGCTTTGCGATTTTTGGAGCGATCGCTTCCTTTGGCGGCGGCAATATGCTGCAATCCAACTCAGTCGCCGATGCGATGCACAATCTTTTTGATATCGACCCTTTGTGGACTGGGATCGGAATTGCGCTTTTCACTGGGCTGACGTTGATCGGTGGGATTAAAAGCATTGGAAATGTGGCGAGTATCTTAGTTCCGTTCATGGGGATCTTTTATATCGGCGGCGCCAGCTTAATTATTTTGCTCCGTTATGACTACGTTCCGCAAACCATTTGGATGATTTTTGAATCGGCATTTACGGGACAAGCGGCAGTGGGCGGATTTATGGGAGCCGGCGTATGGGCGGCGTTGCAAACAGGGGTGAGCCGCGGGCTGATGACGAGTGAGGCCGGACTTGGAACTGCATCGATTGCAGCGGCGGCAGCCAAGACAGATGTGCCTGGACGGCAAGCGCTGGTGTCGATGACCGGATCGTTCTTAGCGACGGTGATCATGTGTACAGTGACGGGGTTAGTGTTGGGAGTCACCCAAGTCCAAGGGATGACGGATGCGAATGGCAATCTCTTGACTGGAGCCTCCATGACCTTAGCCGCTTTTAATTCGGTTGTGCCTTGGGGCGGTTATATTGTGATTGTAGGACTCATTTTGTTTGCCTTTACGACCTTGTTGGGCTACGCCTATTATGGCGAAAAATGTGTCGAATACATCTTTGGTGAAAAATTTGTTCCTTGGTATCGCTTGATTTTCACTTTAGTCGTCATTCCGGGTGCGACGTTAGAGTTAGGGATGGTGTGGACGATTTCCGATATTACGAATGGATTGATGGCATTCCCGAACTTGATTGGCTTGCTCTATTTGTCCCATTTGATTACGAGTGAAACGAATGCGTTCTTGCAGATTTTGAAGCAAGAGCGGGCGGAACAGTTGCCTAATCCGGCGTAGAGATATAGACGAAATTTGCTTTACAATTGAGACAGCTTTTCTTGGACGTGGGCGATCTCGTGCTCGGTTTGCTTCAGAGTGGCATTCTGCTTTTCAATCAACTGCGAAGGCGCTTTTGCGGTGAACTCCACATTGCTTAACTGCGTTTTTAATTTCTCGGCCGACTTGGATAATTTATCCAACTCTTTCTCTAAACGCACTTTTTCCTGTGCGACCATCTCGGCCGGCAAAGGGATGACAACCTTTAACGCGTCAATAAATCCCGCTGAGGCAAACCCTAGCTTAGGCTCCGTATGATGGAACTGAATACGATGGGTTTTCACCAACGCGCTAATGATCGCTTGATTCGCTTGGACACGCGCGAAAGACGGATCGTTCTCCTTCGCAATAATATGCACCTCGGTCGAGGTGCCAGGCGGCAACTTCATTTCTCCACGAATGTTCCGCACAGCGTAAACGATCTGTTCCATCAGCTTGAAATCTTGTTCAATCTGCTCATTGATATCGCTTTCACGCAACACTTTTGGATAGGGCGCGACGATGCACGCGGGCTGTAATAACGCTTCGATTGCTTCTTGCGTATACACATCCGCTTTGGGATTGAGAGATACGCCACTCATCCGCTCTTTTAAAATTTGAAACAGCTCTTCGGTAATAAATGGCGTCATCGGATGCAGCAAACGCATCGATTGGCATAACAAAATCACTAATAGCTTTTGTTTATTGCGGCGCTGCTCAGGTGTGCCAGCTTTCCCAAATAAGATGGGTTTAGAAATTTCGACATAGTAGGCGCAAAATTGGTTCCAGAAAAACTCGTACGCTTCGTTGGCAGCCTGATCGAAGGTGTAATTTGCCAAATGCTTATTCACATCTTGAATGACACGGTTCAGCACGGACAGAATCCAATGATCTTCCAAGGTTAACGCTTGCTCATTTAATCCTTCAGAGAATACGTCGGGCTTTAATTCGTTTTCTCCTTCCAGATTCATCAACACGAAACGCGCCCCGTTCCACACTTTATTAGCAAAATTCTTAAACTCTTCAAAACGGCGGCGATCTAAATCGATCTCACGCGCTTGCGGCGAACTGGCGCATAATCCCATGCGCATCGCGTCGGCTCCAAACTGATCGATAATCTCCACGGGATCAATCACATTCCCTTTCGATTTAGACATCTTCTCCCAACGGAACTGCACATCTGAGGGGATCGGCTTACCCATATCGAACTCTTCGCGCTCTTTTTCGGTGCAGTAAGCGAGTCCTCCGCCTGGATGATTCCGCCAATACGATTTGCCAAAGATAAGCCCATGCAAAAACGTTTCCGGATAGGGTGGCTGTCCTAGGGCATATTCACCCATCATTAACATCCGGGCTACCCAGAAAAATAAAATGTCATAGCCGGTGATGAGGGTAGAGTTGGGATAAAACTTTTTAAGGTCGGGTGTGTTCTCAGGCCATCCCAGCGTAGCAAACGGCCATAGCGATGAGGAAAACCAGGTATCCAATACATCCTCATCTTGCTCCCAATCCTCGGGATTCTTTTCGACTTCGGGAGGTACGCCCTCACCGTCGTAACAAATCATTTTTTCAGGGTTGTGCTTGTTGGTCCAAATCGGAATCCGGTGCCCCCACCACAGCTGGCGGCTGATACACCAGTCGCGCAGGTTATTGATCCAGTGGAAATAGACCGCTTCCCAGTTTTTCGGCAGGAGTTTGACTTTGTTATGTTCAACCAACGCCTTCATTTTTTTGGCAAAACCGTCCATTTTGATGAACCATTGCTTGGACATGAAGGGCTCAATCACTGCTTTGGAGCGATAAGACACTCCAACTCGGTTGACATGCGGCTCTTTTTTATACAGCAATCCCAACTTATCCATATCCGCGACAACCTTTTCGCGCGCTTCTGCCATAGTTAAACCAGCATACACACCCCCGTTCTCGTTGATTTTCCCGTCGGGGGTCATGATGTTGATCAAGGGGAGATTGTGCGCTTGGCCAATGGCGTAATCCGTATGGTCATGGGCGGGTGTAACTTTGACCATTCCCGTTCCGAATTCGGCTTCGATGCGGTGATCAGCGATCAGAGGAATTTCCCGGTTCATCAAGGGCAGAAGAATCGTTTTTCCCACTAACGCAGCATAGCGCTGATCTTGTGTGGAAACCGCAACAGCGGTATCGCCCAACATCGTTTCCGGACGTGTGGTCGCGATGATGGCGTAGCCCGATCCATCTTTGAATGGATATTTGAAGTGCCAAAGAAACGATTGGCGCTCTTCATACTCCACTTCATCATCCGCTAAAGCCGTTTGCGTGACCGGATCCCAGTTGACTAAGTAGTCACCCTGATAGATCACTCCCTCATCAAACATTTTTTTGAACATTTTGCGGACAGCGCGATTATTCCCTTCATCCATCGTAAACCGCTGGCGCGACCAGTCACACGATGCTCCAATACTTTTAAGCTGGCTCAGAATGGTGTGCTGGCTTTTCTCTTTCCACTCCCATACATGCTTTAAAAATTCGTCGCGGGAAAATTCTTTCCGTTTTTTGCCGGTCTCCTTCATGAGATTCCGTTCGACGACGGTTTGCGTAGCAATCCCTGCGTGGTCTGTGCCGGGTACCCAGAGCGCTTCGAAGCCACTCATCCGTTTCCAGCGGATTAAAATGTCGATCAGCGTGTTGTCCAGCGCATGCCCCATATGCAGGGTGCCGGTGACGTTGGGCGGGGGGATGACGATGCAATAAGCAGGTTTTTTGGATTCAGCCGAGGCTGAGAAGAATTTGTTTTGTTCCCAAAAGGTATACCATTTTTTTTCGGTGGTTTTGGGATCGTAAGATTTTGGAAGCTCTTGGGCCATAGATGATACCGGGTTGAAATAAAAAGAAAGCGACGCTTACGCGTCGCCTTCTTAAGCGGTATCAGTATACCAAGTCAGCCACTTTATAAAAAGAGGCGACTATGACTAATTGCTTATGCAACAGCTAAACCAGCTTTGTTCAGAACAGCTTTAAGTTCTGCTGCAAAAGATTTGTATTGTTCTGAACCAGCAACGCGAGCGTACAGATTTTGTACATAGCCTGCCAAAACAGTCGCTGTGCCACTTACAGTAGCCAATTCAGTCTTTACACGTGCTAACTCGGCTCTTTCTTTGTCAGTAATAACAGTTGCCTGGGCGGTTGCTAATTGACCTTTTAAGCTAGTGATGGTTGTTTGATCAGCTTGTTTACCAGCCAACACAGCTTTTTCGTTTTTCTTAGCTTGGTAAGCAACATATACTGCGCCAACTGCGATCGCAACAGCAACCACAGCCACAGCAGCTACAGGATTAGCAATAGCAGCTGAAAGAACGACTTTAGCAGCAGCGATCACTTTGTTAGCTGAAGCAAAACCGACAACAGCAGAAACAACACACTTACCAGCGATCACAGCGTATTGACCTTTTTTGGTCTCTAAGAACGGATTCACACGCGCTTTAAGAGCTTGTAATTTTGGGTAAGCAGCAATTTTTGCATTGATATATTGATTAGCCGCAATTTTCTTTGCAGCGACGTCTAAGAGCTTATAGGTACCAACCGCTACAGCACCAGCTACAGCAACTTTACCTAAAAAAGCTTTAGTAAAGTAACCAGAGAAATTAATAGAAGCAAGGTTTTCCATTTTAACTACCTTTTAGTTTTAGTTTGTTTTGATTATTTGTTAGTTCTTAACAAAAAACTGACACAATATTAATAAATAAGATTATTTAAAGCAATATAATTTATTCTTATGACAATTAAAATATTTAATAGCATTACATTTTGGTAATAATTATTTGACGATAGTCCTGTGTGTCGTGGGTGTCCTGTTTGTCCTGGTCCTGTAAAATAAAAAAGGCTGTAAACCTTAAAGGTCTACAGCCTTTTGACAATTAAATAACGCTAGGGACAATTAAGGGCCGCCTGCTCCACCAGCGCCACCGGCTCCACCACCATTACCACCGGCACCGCCTGCTCCGCCAGCGCCTCCGGCACCACCTGCTCCACCGCCGCCTTGGGCTGGTCTGAGCCAGTTGTAAACCCAGACAACGCCTGGTTTCAC